>CAZYRM010000225.1:0-9773 GCA_964649705.1 uncultured Planctomycetia bacterium | reverse complement strand
GTCCTTCTCGTTGTAGGTGGGCAGGACGACCGAGACCCGCTTGTCCTTCCACATGCTCTGCGTTCCTTGCCCCAAGTCGCACGGTCTGGGCGTCGGACGGGACGAATCGTACGGGGCACCGCCGAGGATTGCAAGCAGCCTACCGGCTCGCCCCGAGTGCGGTCCGCCCCATCTTTCTCGCCCAGATGAAGAGCGCCTGCTGCGCGTAGCCTGCGTCGTTCCCGAGCGTTGCGCGCGCCCACTCGCGCACCTCGGCGAATCCGGCTCGCCTCCGGAGAGCGCGTGCTTCTACGACGCGGTGGATCCAGACATCGACGGGGAAGGAGTCGTCGCGTCCCAGGGCGAAGAGCAGCACGCAATCCGCGACCTTTTCCCCGACCCCCGGCAGGGTTGTGAGCCAGCGTCTCTGGTCGGCGACGGGGAGAGCAGCCAGGTCTCTCAGCCACACCTCGTCGACTCGTCGCTGCAGGTCGAGGAGTCGCTGCCCGCGGAAGCCGAGCCGCACGCCCTGAAGGCTGCCGTCGTCGCGGATCTCGCCCGGTCGCGGGAGGGCGCTTGCGACCAGGTCCGCCTTGCCCGCCGGTCGACCGTACCGGGTGGCGAGGTCCTCGACATTCCTGCGGATCCTGGGGATGTTCGACACGGCCGAACACAGGAATCCGACGAGGCACTCCCAGGGGTCCTGCCTGAGGATTCGGAGGCCTCGAGCGCAATCGAGGGCCGGGCGCAACCACGCGTGCCGTCGGAGACGGCGTCGTATGGGCTCCTGATCGCGATCCAGCCCCAGGAAGTCAGTGAGGAACCCCTCGTCCACCCCCCGAAAGCGGAGTCGGTCGCCTTCCTGTCTCAGCTCGAAGACCCGGTCACGGACGACGAGGCGGTAGGCTTCGGGCCGCCGCTCGTACCGGAAGAACTGGCCGGAGTCGAGGGTCAGGCCCAGGTCGAAGTCGCGCACTGTCAGACCATGGCCGTCAGGGCCGGGCATTCCGCCTCCGTCGCTCGACGAGCCGCTCGAGGAAGGCGGAGGTCCGCAATGCGGCCTCTCGCCAGGTGTGGCGCGACTCGACCAGCGAGCGGCCCCGCTCTCCCATCGCCAGGGCCTCGTCCGGGCGCTGCAGGATGCGAACGACGCCCTCCGCGATCGACGACGGGGAGCAGGCGTCCACGCCGACGCCCGTCCCCTCCCGCTCCATCCACTGCCCGACCCCGGCAGTCCACGAAACGACCACCGGTCGGCGACCGGCCATGTACTCGAAGAGCTTCACGGCCGTCTCGGCCCTCGGGAGGGTGCACAGGAACGCGCAGACGTCCGTGGCGGCGACGGCGATGGGCACGCGCTCAGGCGGAACCTCGCCGAGGAGGCGGACCACGTCGGGGCCGACGGCGCGTACGGCCGCCTCCACGGCGGGCCGGTCGGGGCCGTCTCCTACGAGCAGGAGGCGGGCCTGCGGCACCGAACGCCGGACGTGCCCCATCGCTGCGACGAGCGCATCCAGCGCCCTGGATCGATAGAAGGCCCCTACGAAACCGACCCAAGGCCCCTCGGGGAGGCCGAGCATCCGTCGGGCCTCCCCGCGCGCCACTCCGTCGAAGCGCTCCGGATCGACCCCGTTGACGACCACCTCCATGTCCCGGATTCGGGGGCAGAGCTCGCGGATCCGCGCCGCGATGGCCGGGGTGACGGCCACCACGCCGTCGCAGCCCTCGAGCAGAAGTCGTTCCGTGTAGCGGTAGAATCGGGCACGGCCCGCCGACCATCCCTCGGCGGAGAGCTCGTCTTCGAGGACGCCGTTCACTTCCGCGGCGATTGCCGCGCCGCTCGAGTGGACCCGAGCGGCGATCCAGGGCGCGAACGGGACCACGCGCGCATAGACGGCATCGATCGAGGCCTCACGTATCCACCGTGGAATGGCATGCCACAGCCGCGCCTGAAACTCCGCGAGCGCGCGGACGCGCCTCCAGGGCACGTCGACCATGATCCAGCGGAACGCCTCGGACGGCACCTCGGCGGAGGGGCGCGGTGTCACGAGCGTGACCTCGTGTCCGATCGAGTGCAGGTGGCGGCAGATGCCGAGGACGTGCACGGTCCAGGCCCGCGGGACGGCCAGATCCGCGAACGCGACGTACAGGATCCTCATCGCCCGGAGTCCAGCCGACGCGTCTGGATGCGCGCGAGCAGATCGGCGATTCGATCGGCCGCGTGGCCGTCGCCGAAGGGGTTTCCCCGACCCACCATGGCGGCCCGGTCCAGCTCGGAACCGAGCAGCCGCGTGGCATGGGAGACGATCTTCTCGACGTCCGTGCCTGCGAGGATCGCCGTGCCGGCTTCGACGGCCTCCGGTCGCTCGGTCGTGTCACGGAGGACCAGCACCGGCTTCTGCAGCGACGGGGCCTCCTCCTGGATTCCTCCCGAATCGGTCAGGATGATCGTCGCGCGCTTCAGGAGGTGGCAGAACGGCAAATAGGGCATCGGCTCGACGAGCATCATGTTCGGGATGTCGGAAAGCTCCCTCTCCACCGGCCCCTTCACGTTCGGATTCCGGTGTACCGGGTAGACGAACAGGGTCTCGCGCCGGGCCTCCGTCAATCGTCGCAGCGCCGCACAGATCCGCGCGAAGCCGTCGCCGAAGCTCTCGCGACGGTGTGCGGTGATCGCGACGAGCGGGCCTGCGTGCGAGGACCAGGCGTACCCGCCCGAGGGCTCCGGCCTCGAGGCGACGTCGAGGAAGGCGTCGATTCCCGTGTTGCCGGTGACGTGGATCGAGTCCGCGGCGATCCCTTCGCGAAGGAGATTCTGTCGCGCGCGCTCCGTCGGGGCAAAGTGGATGTCTGCTACGTGCCCGGCAAGCGTGCGGTTGATCTCCTCGGGGAACGGCGCGAAGCGGTTGCCCGTGCGCAAACCCGCCTCCACGTGCCCCACCGGGATCCGTCGGTAGAAGGCCGCCAGCGCGCCTACGAACGTCGAGGTCGTGTCGCCCTGGACCAGGACGAGGTCGGGTCTCTCGCGCTCGAGAACGCCGTCGATCCCGGTCAGGACCTGCCCCGTGAGGCCGGCCAGGCCCTGGTTGTGCGTCATCACGCGAAGGTCGATGTCGGGGGTGATGTCGAAAAGCTCGAATACCTGATCCAGCATCTCGCGGTGCTGGCCCGTCGAGCACACGATCGGGTGGAAGTCCGCCGGGCGGGCGCGCAGCGCGCCGAGGACGGGGGCGAGCTTGATCGCCTCCGGCCGAGTCCCCATCACGAGCAGCACGCGTCGTGGGCTCATGCGCGGGATCCCCCGAAGGCCTCGCGGAGCTCGCGGGCGAGCTCGCGGTACATCAGGACGAGGTACCTCGTGCCCATTGAGAGGCGGAATTTCGACACCCCCACCCTCCGGTTCTCGAGAACGAACGGCAGCTCGCGGATCTTGAACTTGCGTCGTTCGGACCGGAGAGTCAGCTCGAGCTGGATCTGGAACGAGTCCGCCTCGAGGCGGACCGCCTCGAAGACGCGGCGCCGGGTCAGGCGGAACCCGCTGGTCGTGTCGCGCGTCCGGAGGCGAAAGACGAATCGGAACACCTGCTGCCCGAGCACCGAGAGCGCCACGCGCCACGTCGGGACGTTCTTCATCCCGCCGCCGGGGACGTAGCGGCTCGCCACGACCATGTCGACGCCGTCGATCGCGCGGACCATCTCCGCGAGGAGGGAGATCGGGTGGGTCAGGTCGCAGTCCATCTGGCCGATGAGGTCGTACTTCTCCGAGGTCGCGAAACCCCATCCGGTCTTGAGAGCGGCGGCAAGGCCGAGGTTGCGCGGGTGGGTCACGACCCGCACCCATGGGTGCATCGAGGAGAGGCGCGCGAGGATCTCACCGCTCTTGTCGACGCTTCCGTCGTTGACGAAGAGGAGATCGACGGGTAGGGCCTCCCGGTGAGGCAGGAAGGCCTCCACCATCGCGTCGAGGTTCCCCTCCTCGTTGAAGCACGGGATGACGACGCCGACTCGCAGAGCGAGCTTGTCAGTCCGCATGGGGGCGCAGGATATCGGCGCCGGTGTGCGCTCACAAGGTCTTTTCGCGCCCCGCCGCGATTGCGCGCTCGAGGCCCTCGGCGAAGCGGTCCCAGCCGAAGCGGGCCTCGGCGTGCCTCCGGCAGCGGGCCTGCACCTCCGTCCGAGGGGCCGTCGAGCGGGCGACGCGCAGGAGCGCGGCAGCGATGGACTCGGGATCGACCCCGTCGGCCACCCAGGAGGGATCGAGCGGGGCGATCACCTCGGGCAGCCCGCCAACCGGCGTCGAGACGACCGGGGTGCCGCAGGCGATCGCCTCCGCAGCGACCAGCCCGAATCCCTCGAGCTCCACGCTGGGCATGGCGACCACGTCTGCCGCGGAGAGGAGCGCGGGGAGGTCTGCATCCGCAACGAACCCGAGGAAACGGGCGGAATCTCCGAGCCCCAGGGCGGTCGCCCGGGCCTCCAGCGAGTCGCGGAGGGGCCCCTGCCCGCCGACGAGGAGGCGGGCCCGGGGGAGACTGTCGCGGAGGACCGCGAAGGCCTCGATCAGACGGTCGATGCCGACCCGCGGGATGAGCGAGCGAACGGTCGCGACGAGGAACGTCCCCGAATCGGCCCCCAATGCAGTACGCGCGGCCTCCCGGTCCGGGGCGGGGCGGAACCTCTCCAGGTCGGCCCCTCCGGGGACGACGTCGACGGCCTCGCGGCGTCCGTGGACTGTTGCGAGCTTGAGGCCCATGGCGCGGCTCAGGACGGTCACGACGGCGGCGCGGTCGATCGCCCTGGCCTCGCATCGTCGTCGAACCGAGGCGGAGAGCCTGTCGAGCGCGCCGGGCGCGTGGCCGAGGCGCGTGAGATGCTCCTCGTGCCACGGGGAGTGGAAGGTGTAGACGCACGGGACGCGGTCGCGCGCGAACCGACGCGAGAGCCACAGGGTCGGCAGGGCATGGTGCGCCCAGACCGCGTCGGGCCGGCCGCCCTCTTCATAGGCGGCGATCGTGGTCCGCCTTCCGCGGGTCCAGAGGCTCCATGGGCGCGCAGTGTCAGCGGAGTAGGTGCGCACATGGAGGCCGAGTACCTCGCCCTGCTCGGGGAGATCGGTCCGCCGCCGGCAGGCGACGCGGACCTCGTGCCCACGGCGGGCGAGCGCCCTCCCCGCCTCGATCAGCACGGTGCCCGCGCCGCCCGCAGGTTGGAAGGAGAGCACGTCGATCACCGCGAGGATGCGCACAATCCGAACACCGAAGCGAGTCTCGAGCTCACGTATCCGAATCCGGGCGACGGGTCATCCCCGCGGAACACCCCGTCGTACGGCCTGTGCAAGAGCAGGTCCCTCAGGAAGCCGGCGAGGTACGCTCGACGGAGACGGGGCTCCTTCCAGGCCTGGAGGACCGCCAGCGCATCGAGCGCGAGGAACCGGACGCGCACGCCGTCCCGGTATTCCGGCGCCTGCTCGGCGTGGCCCAGCGCCCAACGGCACAGGAGCCACGGGAAATCGACCCCGCATCGGATCGGGAGCTCGAGGCTCCCCCATAGCCGCGGGTTGACCTCCAGCAGATACGGCGTACCGGTCCGACGGTCGACGCGGAATTCTACCATCGCCGCGCCGGAAATCCCGAGGGCCCGGAGCAGTCCGAGGGCGGCCTCCTCCGCGGCCGCGTGGTGGACGCTGACGCAGGCGGTGGACGGGCCGCCTGAGGGCGGGAGCTCGCGCTGGCGCAGGTGTGTGAACCGCGCGAGGACCTCCCCGTCCGCGGTCAGGAGCATCCCCACGCCCAGGCCGACGCCGTCGATCCACTGCTGGACGAGCGGGCGCGGCTGCAGCCCGGACAGCCGCTCCCACGCGCGGCGGAGCCCGTCCCCATCCCGGACGATGGCGTACCTCTCGGCGGGCGAGAGGTCGGGACCCTCGTCGCAGCGGAGCTTCACGATCGCCGGGAAGGTCATCCGCCGTTCCAACGCCCCAAGCTCCTCGATGCCGGCGGGAGTCCAGGTCTCGGGGGTCGCAATCCCGATCGCGCGCCCCGTCTCCTGGACGTGCCGCTTGTCGTTCGCGGCGGCGATCCGCTGCGTGGGCGCCAGCGGGACGCGGGCGCCTCGCGCCTCCACCTCCGCCCGAGCCGTCCCAAGCGCATCGACCGACCTGCGGGTCGTCGCCAGGACCACGTCATGCCCCCCTGCCGCCTCGGCGAGGCAGGCGGCATCGAGCGACCGCAGCCGGATCCTGCGGCGCAGGTAGCGGGACCGGAACGCGAGCGGCGCAGCGACGGACTCGCGCTCGGCGCAGTCGACCTCGCAGCCGCGACGGCCGAGCGCCCGGATGGCCGCGAGCGCGACCCGACTGTCTCCGTCGAGGACCAGCACCTTCACGGCAGGGGGCGTCCTTGGAAGGGGACGGGGGCGCCGGAAGGCCGCCGGCTGCCAAACCGCGGAACGTCGCGCGTCAGCGCTGCGAGGAAGCGGTGATCCATGAGGCCGTCCATCATCCCGCGGATCCCCTCGATCAAGGGACCGGGTCCGCAGTCCTCCCAGGCGAAGAGGAGGAGTCGCGCAATCCGCTGGGCCGCGAACGGCCACGCGCCGTGTCCCTCGAAGTGCGAGCAGTAGAGCAGCACGTAGTTCCTCGCGTACCAGTAGGCCCATCGCGTGCGATCGGGTGCGCGGCAACCGCCGGTCTGCTCCACGCGATGTTCCACCTCGGCGGACGGCTCGAAGACGATCCTCCCGCCTCGGCGCAGCAGGCGCAGGGAGAGGTCGGTCTCTTCCAGGTGCGATGTCCCGCCATACTCCGTGCGGAAGCCCCCGACGGAGAGAAGGGCCGATCGGCGGATCGACATGTTGCAGCCGGTCAGGCTGTGGGTCTCGGCGGGATAGGTGGCGTCGTAGTTGTCGACGAAGTCGGCGTCGAACGCCCGGAAGGTCCCGACGTGGTTTGGCGAGCCTCCGACCCTGGAGCGACCGGGAATCACGACGCGCCCTACCGCGCCGACCACGGCTGGATTCCGATACCTCCAGGCGTGGGCGCTGACCCATCCTGGGACGGGGACGGCATCGTCGTCGCAGTAGGCGACGACTTCCGAGGTCGCCTCCATGGCGCCGACGTTGCGCGCGTTCGGGAGACCGGGCGTGTCGATGTGGACATACCGGAACGAGGGCGTGGTGGAGGCGAAGCGCGCGATGCGCGGGTCGGCGTCGGGAGTCTGGTCGACGACGATCACCTCGGCGGCCGAAGGCGACTGCGACGCGAGGGCCTCGAGCGTGTCCCTTGCCTGCTCCCAGGTCCGACGATACGTGGGGACGACGACGCTCACCGCAGGCTGGCGATCGAGAGCCGGGGGGGCGATCCGAGGGATGCGCGGCCCTGGATCGCGCAACCAGGCGCGTTGCGCCACCTTCCGGCATGCCCGGAGACGGTCCTGGTCGACAGCCTCGTGATGGGCCCACCAGCGGACTCGCGAGACGGCGCTGCGCAGGACCGCATTCGTGATCACAATCGCGCGGACGACCTCCCTCTGCAGCGCGTTCCCATGCTTCACGAAGTAGTGGAGCAGGCTCTGCTGCGAGTGCTCCAGGAAGAAGGGGCGGTTCTGCGAGGTCGTCTTCTGCCCGTGATGCAGGACGGTGGTCGCCGGATCGTACACGACCCGCCATCCGGCGTCCTTCGCCCGG
Organism: uncultured Planctomycetia bacterium; assembly: GCA_964649705.1. Taxonomy (GTDB): domain Bacteria; phylum Planctomycetota; class MHYJ01; order WSZJ01; family CAZYRM01; genus CAZYRM01. The sequence goes on along the minus strand of CAZYRM010000225.1, from coordinate 2,111 downwards.
CGGCAGAGGTCGGTCTCTTCGTAGTAGATGAAGAAGGTCTCGTCGAGGAGCCCGATCTCCTCCAACGTCGTCCTCCGGGCCAGGAGACAGGCGCCGGAGACCCAGTCGACATCCGTGGCGCGCGGGTAGTCCCTCGGCTCCAGCGCGTGGCGGTGGGGCGCGAGCCAGCGGGACTCGGGGAACATCCGCGCGAGCATCAGGAACTGCGTCGTCGTTCCCCATGCGCCCGGGAACGGGTTCACCGAGAGCTGGTGGGAATCGTCGGCGTAGACGAGACGGGGGCCGAGGATCCCCACGTCCGGGTGGGTGTCCATGTGGGAGGACATGGTCTCGAGCGACCCCTCCCGCACCTCGGCGTCGCTGTTCAGGAGGAGGAGGTGCCGTCCCGTCGAGACCCGAATCCCCTGGTTGTTCGCGACGGTGAAGCCGAGGTTCGCGTCGTTCTCGATGAGGCGAACCTCGGGAAACCGGGCGCGGACGGCCTCCACCGTCCCGTCCCGCGAGGCGTTGTCGACCAGGATCGTCTCGACCGAGCAGCGGCCCGCGTAGGCCCGCACCGACTCCAGGCAGGCCAGCGTGTAGTCCCGGACGCGGTAGCTGACGACGATGATCGACACGTCGATGGACATCGGCGCTGTTATAGCCACCGGCGCCAGGGGTCACGAGCAAAATGGAAAGCGCGCTAGAGAAGCCCCCGCCGGCGGAGCTCGCGGTCCGCGCGGGCGAAGTAGTCCTTCGCCTCCGCGCCTCGGCCCCATGCCACGAGGTCCCTCATTCCCTGATCGAAGGCGATCCGGGGACGGTATCCCAGAACGCGCCCCGCGAGGGAGACGTCGGGGAAGCAGTGACGCACGTCCCCCTTCCGAAAGGCCTGGGTGAGCTCCGGCGCGACATTCGAGCCCTCGATCCGCGCCAGCGTTTCCGCGACGTGGCGGATGCTGACTGCGTGACCCGTGCCGACGTTCAGGGCGACTCCTGTAGCCCCTTCCTTCTCGACGGCCAGCCTGCAGGCTCGCGCGATGTCCAGGACAGAGACGAAGTCGCGCGTCTGCTCTCCGTCCTCGTACACGACGGGAGGCCTTCCGTTCTTGATGCGGGACAGGAAGATCGCAGCGACGCCCGTGTACGGGTTCGAGAGGGCCTGCCGAGGGCCGTACACGTTGAAGAACCTCAGCGATGCGCAAGAGACGCCGTACGTGCGCCCGTAGTTGAGCACGAGGGACTCCTGGGTCGCCTTCGTGATGGCATACGTGGACGGGCTCTGGAAGCCGTCCTCCTCGGTCGTGCCCCTCGGGCGCAGCGGGCCGCGGCAGCCCGGGCAGCGCGGTTCCCACCGCTTGCCCCGGACATCGCGTGCGGTGCGGATGGCCGGGCGCACGCGGCCGCAGCGGGTGCAATCGTACGCGCCCTCGCCGTACGCGCTCATCGACCCGGCGACGACGAGGCGGCTGACTCGGTGCTTCTCGTTCGCCAGGATGTCGAGGAGGAGAGCGGTGCCGCCGACATTGACGTCCGTGTAGCGGTGGATCTCGTACTGGGACTGGCCGACGCCCACGATGGCGGCCAGGTGCAGGATTGCATCCATCGAGCGGAGCGCTTTGGCGAGCGGCGTCCTCCGCCGAACGTCGCCGCGAATGAGGCGCGCGCCGCGCGGCAGATAGTCGGGCGGTCGTCGACCGGGATGGACCTGGGGCTCCAGGCTGTCGAAGAGCACGACCGAGTGACCGGCCGCAAGCAGCTCTTCCGCGACATGCGAACCGATGAAGCCGGCCCCGCCGGTGATCAAGACCCTCATGCACACCTCCCATCGAGGAATGCCAACTCGCCTGTCGCGGCTATCTCCCGTACGCCGGCCCGACGACGAGGACCATGTACCCGAGCTGCGCCAGGGCGGAAGCGACGCCGACGGCGAGCACCACGATACCTCGACGTTCCACCGGAACCCAGGCGAGCAGCCCCCTCGCCACCAGGAACGCAAGGAACACCACGCCGACGTAGAGATATCGGCCCTGCGGGGAGTAGACGCGCAGGTTGTAGGCGAGGAAGGCGCCGGCGAGGCAGGCCAGGGCCGTCCAGGCCGGCAGGCCGAACGGGACGTCTCCCGCGGGCTC
>CAZYRM010000224.1:0-9778 GCA_964649705.1 uncultured Planctomycetia bacterium | reverse complement strand
CCGCCGGGGCGCCCCCCCCCCGCCCGCGGCGCCGCGCGGGGGGGCGGCGCGGCCCTTCTCCTCGGCGCGGCGGCCGCCGCGTTGTACATCGCCGCCTGCGCGGTCGCGGAGACCTCCGTAATACAGATCCGTACGATCTTCGTTTTTCACGCAGTTTTCCTCGGCAGCGGGAAGGAGTTCACGTCGTAGTTCCGGAGATTGAGAGCAGTTGCCATGATCGCGACGCCACGACGGGTGACCCGGTAGTACGAGCTACCAGAGACCTTGCGGACCATCCCGTGTGCGCGGAGCAAGCGGGTTTTCCGAGTGACGTATGCGGCATGTCGTTTGGCTTCTGTGGGGTTCGAAGGAGGGTCGGGAAAGAGCGATGCACGCAGGTCGTGGTTTCTGAAGCCCCGAAGATGGAACTCGCCACGCATGATGCTGGCGAACAGGCGGCTGTCCTCGATGGACACCGGGCGCAGAGCGCGATATCGGAGCTTCTTCTTGATTACCGGACGCGACACCGGGTCCAGGATGTCCCGCGACGGCTTGATGAGCGGGACGCTCGCGATGGCATCGAGATAGCGCCCGTTGACGCTCCGGGCGATCTCGACCCATCGATAGAAGTCGCCCACCCCCTTGCGGAGGATGGTCCACTTCATGAGCACCTTGCCGCCTCGACGTACTTGACGGCGTACCCGGTAGCCTTTCGGGCTGTTGATCGTCGTTTCGATGCGCAGGACGGTTCCCTGCTTGTCGTACATCTTGACCCAGTTCTGATTCAGACGATGTCGGACACGGATCCCCTCCGGGAGGCGCTTCAAGTCCGTCTCGATCGTTCCTGCGAAGTCCCTCTTGACGCGGCGTTCGAAGAACTTGAGCACGTCCTCGGAGCTGAAGTTGGTGATGGCGACATGCAGGAAGTGCGGGTAGCACTCCTGGAGGGCCTTCTCGTCCTTGAACATGATGTCGGTCGCGTACTCGGCCTCTCGGAGCGTCCAGAAGTACTTCCGACCACCGAGCGCCTTCTTCAGGAGCGGGTTGACACGGTCCGCGAAGGCGCGAAAGGCGCCTGTCCAATGGAACCGCGGCATCAAGTCGGCGAGCTTCTGGGCGCGCTCGGCGTCCTCCAGCGAGACGAAGCAGTTCTTCTGACGCTCGTAGCCGAGCCCCTCCCGATCCATCATGAGAGCAAGCCATTCGCGACCGTTGATGTAGATCTGCATGTCGAACGGGGGCAATGTCTGCAGACGCACGTGCATCAAGCCAAACTCACGGTCCTTGAAGTAGAAGTACAGGAAGAGGCACCTCCGCTCCTCCCGCTTCAGCTGCGGGTACTTCGCCGCTGGGTCCTTGCGCACTCGGAAGCTCCAGCAGGTCTCAGTCGCTCCAAACACGCAGACCAGCCCCTCACGGATCTTGTCCCGCCGCGCGATCTCGTCAGCGCGCTCCTGTTTTCCAATCTTCGAGGACGCCAGGTGCTCGTACGGCCGTCCGAGTCTCTTGGCCATGTCCTCTGCGTGCTTCTTCAGTCGCTTCGACTCGGGCCAGATGTGATTCTCGAATCCCCCCAGCCCGACCCCCCGCCACGCGTACCATCGGGCGGTGTTCTCCGCCATGCACAGCTGCCGAAGCGTCCCCCGGAAGATGAGTCGATCTGGAGCCGAGAGCACGCCAGTGATACGCTCCTTGTATTGAGCGAGAAACAGGTCCATGGGGTTCCTCCGCGAGATGCTCTTGTACAAGCATATCTTCGCAGACAACCCCGTGGACCGTCTTCCTTCCCTTCACCTCTGCCCCCGAGCGTAGCGAGGGGGCGCCGTGCGTCCTCATTGTCTCAGTGCCTACGTGGTGAGAAAACGCCCGGACACGGCTCAGTCATCGACACAAGCCGGGGGCGGTGTTCCTGCCTGCCGGTCCCCGGTGAGGGGCGTTTCGCATGACGCGGACACTCCTCGTGGTGAACCCCCGCTCCGCGAACGGCACGACCGCGCGCGTCTGGCCGTCCCTGCTCGCGCGCGCTCGCGCCCTGCTCGGCGACGTGGAGGCCGTCCTCACCGAGGGCCCGTTCCACGCCGCGGAGTTGACGAGGACGGGACTTCGCGAGGGGTTCGATCGGATCGTCGCCGTCGGGGGGGACGGGACGAACCATGAGGTCGTGAACGGGTTCTTCGACCATGGGGCTGCCGTCCGTCCTCAGGCATCGTTCGCGTGCATCCCCCGCGGGACGGGCTGCGACTTCCTCAAGACCTTTGGCCTGTCGAAGGACCCGGAGACGCTCCTCGCACGGATGGCGCGGACGGCGCCCCGCCCGATCGACGTCGGCTGGATGCGGTTCACGGGGCCGCGGGGAGTCGAGGAGAGGGCCTTCCTCAACATCGCCGACTTCGGCATCGGCGGGAGGACGGTCGCGCGCGTCAACCGCACGACGAAGTCGATGGGGGGCCTGGTCTCGTTCCTCTTCGGGACGCTCGGGACGTTTGCCTCGTGGGAGGGGGAGCGCGTGCGGCTCCGGATCGACGACGGGCCGTGGCAGGAGAGGGCGATCACGGGGGTCAACGTGGCGAACGGCCAGTTCTTCGGCGGGGGGATGCGGATCGCCCCGGAGGCGCGCGTCGACGACGGGCTGTTCGACGTCGTGATCGTTGACGACATGCCGAAGCTCTCCCTGCTCCGCGGGATGCCGGCGCTGTACCGGGGGGCGCACATCGGCCGGTCGCGCGTGACGTTCGTTCGCGCCCGCCGTGTGGAAGCGGAGGCCGGCGCCGAGGTCCTGATCGACGCGGACGGAGAGCAGCCCGGCAGGCTTCCCGCGGCCTTCCGCGTCCTCCCAGGGGCGCTGCTCCTCGGACTCTGATTCCCCGCGCCGTGCGCGTTCCCAAAAAAAACGCGCTTGACTTCCTTTCTTCCTTCCCATAGCTTCTGCGAACGTTGCAGGGCGTATCGAATACCTCCTGCGATCATTTCTCGCCGCCCCATCTGAGAGGGCTTGGGGCCGCGGGACCGTTCGGAATCCTCGGTGAGGGGTATCCCGAGAGGCTCGGGAGGCAAGGGCGCACTGCGCGCCGTGCCGTGAACCGGGGAGACAGGTCCTGCGACCGTCGACCCGCTCGGCACTCCTCCCGCACCGCTCGACTGAGCGTTCCGTCCGGCCCGCGCGGCGCAGCGCCGCCGCGACGCGGTCCAGGACCCTGAGGCGCACGGGCGTGAACCCGTGCGGAAGTGCGGATTGACCCGGGCGGGGCCGATCGCTATCGTCGCGGCCCCTTTCGTGGTTGAGGCTTCAGCTTGAGCCCCCGAATCGGGGCGTCCAAGGCGCGTCGAGGGCGGACACGTCCCTCGCGCATCGGGTGGGTGGAGGACTCGCGGCCGACCGCGGGCCTCATTGGTGGAGTGAGCGAGATGACTCGGCAGGCATGGATCCCCTTCTTCGCGTCCGCCTTCCTCGCATTCGCCCCATGCGCCTCGGCGCTCACCGGCGGCCCTGACGCCGGCGGGTACAGGTTCACCGACAGCACGGAGCCTGGACCTCCCATCGCGTTCAACTTCGTGCCGATTGCCGGCACCGTCGTCGCGTTGACGGACGACTCCTTCTCCCCCGCCGAGCCGATCGGGTTCACGTTCAACTACTACGGCACGGACTTCACGACCGTCCGGATCTGCTCGAACGGCTTCCTTTCATTCGTTGGCGACTCGACTTCATTCAATCCCACCGCCCTCCCTACCTCCTCGACGCCCAACAACATGATCGCCGGGGATTGGACGGACCTCAATCCGTCCCTCGGAGGGACGATCTCCTTCACCACGACCGGGGCCGCACCCAACCGCGTGTTCACGGCGGAGTGGCTCAACATCCAACACTTCGGCGGCGGATTCCCGGTCCGCTTCCAGATCAGTTTGCTGGAGACGACCAACAACATCGAGCTTCAGATCGACGACGGCGGCTCCGACGGATCCGACAACACGGCCATCGGGATCGAGAACGCCGGTGGCACCGTGGGGCTGACGCACACCTTCGTGAACACGGCCGCGCCCGGCATCGACAACCTGGCCGTCCGCTTCGCCCCCGACACCCCCAACCGCGTGACCGACCTGGCGGCCGCGGGCTCGAGCACGACCACGATCACGGTCAACTGGACGCATGCGGGCGACCGGGGGACCCTTGGCACGGCGGTGCCGGGCCCGGACCTGCGGTTCTCGCCGACGAACATCACGAACCAGGCCGACTACGACGCGGCGCCGCAGACGGCGCCGCAGCCGGCGCAGGGCGCGGGGGGGACCCCGGGGGGGCCCCTGGTCGTTGCGGGCCTCAACGAGGGCGATACGCGGTTCTTCGCCATCGAGTACCTCAACGCGGCGGGCAACCGATCGATCCTCTCGAACGTCGTGAGCGGCACGACGCTGAACGTCCCGCCATCGGCCGTGGCCGACCTCGCCTGCGGGGTCGAGACGGACACGACCATCCCCCTCACATGGACCCAATCGGGCGATGACGGCATGGCCGGGACGGCCACCACGCTCGATCTGCGGTTTTCGTTCACGCCCATGGTCACCCAGGCGGACTTCGACGCCGCGACGGCGGTGGTCCCCCCGGCGACGCTCGGACCGGGCGGCACCCCGGGCGCGTACACGATCACCGGGCTCCCCCCGGACACGACCGTGTTCATTGGGATCCAGTACACGGACGAGGTCGGGAACCGGCCGGCGCCGTCCTTCGTGACATGCGGGACGCTCGACCTCGTGGCGCCTTCGGCGATCACGGACCTGCAGATCATCAGCATTGTCGGGACCGTCGTGGCCGTGCAGTGGACCAACACCGGGGACAACGGGGTCACGGGCACCGCGACCGCTGTCGATCTTCGCATGCGCCTGGACGGCTGCTTCTCGCTGATCGCGGGGAACTTCGCAGGCGCGGCCGTGCCGCCAATCGTCGACGTCGCCGGCGAACCGGCGCCGACGGGACCCGGGACCGTGCAGACCTTCACATTCGACACGGGCGCGTTCTTTTCGACCTTCAGCGTCGGCATGGTCGTCCGCGACGAGGTGCCGAACACGAGCGCCGTGTCGAACCAGCCGGTGTGCGGCGTGACCGCGGCGCCGGCGTGGCTGCCTCCCGTCCCCGGATCGGACTCGGGAGGCGGGATTTCCAACACGGCGGACGCCTCGGTCGACCCGTGCATGGACATCAACCCCACCACGAACCAGCCGGGCGTCGTCTGGACCGATCGTGACACGGTGGTCGAAAACGACCTCGAGATCTTCATGCGAGAGAGCAACGGCGCCGCGTTCCAGGAGCTGGACCTCTCCGGAAGCGGCGACGGACTCTCCGACAACGCGACTCCGAGCCAGTTCTCGAGGATCGCGTACGATGTGCTCGGGCAGGCCGTGGTCGCCTGGCAGGACGTCGACGACGTCAACGGCGACGCCGACATCTACGTCCGCCGCTTCGAGGCCGGGGCCTGGGCCGAGATGGCCGCGTCCGGGACGGGGAGCGGCATCAGCACGACCCTGAACAACTCCTCCACGGGGCCGTCCGTGGAGATCAATCCGGTCGGCGGGCAGCCCGGGGTGGCCTGGGTGGAGTTCTCCCTCGGCGACTTCGAGATCTTCTTCCGCGAGTTCGACCCGGCGGCCTTGCCGGCGGCGACCTGGGTGGAGCGAGCGAACTCGGGACAGGGTCAGGGGGTCTCGGGCAACGGAGGTGTCAGCCTCCAGCCGAGCCTGGCATTCGACGCGGCCGGGCAGCCTGTGATCGCCTGGGCCGACAACTCAAGCGGGAACTACGAGATCTACGTGCGCGGGTTCAACATCGCGGCCAACGCCTGGGTGGATTTCGCCGGGTCCGGGACGGGCGGGGGGATCTCCCAGTCTCCGACCCAGGTCAGCCAGAACCCGGCCGTCCAGGTGGGCGCCGGGGGAAACCTGTTCGTCGTCTGGCAGGAGACGCTGCCGACGGGAAACGTCGAGATCTACGGGCGTCAGTTCAACGGCGCGGCGTGGGTCGACTTCGGACCCGGGTCCGCGGCGACCGGCGGGATCTCGATCACGCCGGGCAGGTCGATCACGCCGGAGTTGTGCATGCACCCGGCGCTCACGGACGTCTTCCTGTGCGTTTGGGCCGACTTCAGCGACCCGCAGGGGGATTCGGAGATCTACGCGAAGTGGTTCGACAACGGCCAGTGGCGCGAGATCGGGACGTCTTCGGCGCGCCTCGGCGGCATTTCGGACACGGCAGGACAGTCGCTCTCCCCGTGCTGCGGGATCACGAACGCGGCGACGCCGACGGCGTTCGTGTCCTGGCAGGAGTTCAGCGGGACGAACTACGAGGTCTTCGTCCGCAGCCTCATCCTGGTCGGCCCCGTGCCCGACTCCAACCACGAGTTCGTTGTGGGCGGAGGCACGGGCGGGCGAGGGGAGTACCGGGTGTTTGACAACGGCACGGCGGCGTTCGCTCCGCTCGACCTCCGCGTCGTGCCGTTCGCCGCGGCGTACAACGCCAACCCGGGCGCTTTGCACCCCGCCTGCGGCGACGTGGACGGGGACGGCGTCGACGAGGTCATCCTCGGCCAGGGACCGTTCCCCGGCGGGGCCGGGGGATTCGTGGCGGTCATCCGCGATCATACGCAGCGGTTCGACCAGCTCGCAATGCTCCGGTTCCCGTGGACGGCCTACAACAACGCGAACGGCGCCGTCTATCCGGCGGCGGGTGACGTCGACGGCGACGGGCGCGACGAGATCGTCATGGGAATGGGGACCTTCGCGGGGGGCGGCCTGTTTGCCGTGTTCGACGACTCGGTTGCGCTCTTCGCGTTCCGTCGTTTCGTTCGCGCGGCTTCGCCTGCCTACAGCTCGCTGAACGGGGAGATCCACCCGGCGTGCGGGGACGTGGACGGCGACGGGGTCGACGAGATCATCGTCGGCCTCGGGCGCGGCGGCGCGGGGCTGGTGACGGTCCGCGACGATATGCTTCGCAATTTCGTCGGGATCGGGGCCATGACCTACCCGAACGCGGCGTACAACTCGGCCAACGGGACGACCTGGCCCTCCTGCGGGAACCTCACGGGCGGCGTGGGCGCGGAGACGGTGGTCGGACCGGGGCGCGGCGGGTCCGGGCTCGCGTACATCTTCGGCGACCGGGCGTTGGGCTTCAAGCGCGTCGGCGGGCTCCAGTTCCCGTGGAGCCGGTACAACACGTCGGTGGGTGAGGTGCGCCCCGCGGTCGGGAACCTCGACCCGGACCTGGCGCTCGAGGTGGTCGGCGGGACGGGGCCCTTCCCGGGCGCCGGCACGGGCGGGTTCCTGTTCGTTTTCAACAATGTGACGACCGGTGCGACCGCGGCAGGGCAGTTCGTCCAGTACGTGAACACGAACGCGACCTACAACAATACGAATGGCGAGACGTTCCCCGCGACCGGGCAGCTCCGGTAGCGGGTCTCCAGGAATTCCGGGCAGGGCAATCCCGCTCCAGGAACGGACTCCTGCGGCGGGTCGGGATGGATGGCCTCTCAAGCGGAGTGTGGTGACATGAGTCGATACCTCGGCCTCGCGGTCTCCGTCCTCCTTCTCCTGGCCTGCGCCGCTCCTGCCTGGGCGCTGGAAGGCGGCCCCGACGGGGGCGGGTACCGGTTCCTCGACAGCGCGGAGCCTGTGCTCGAGGACCGCCCCGCATTCCTCTTTACGCCGATCGGGACGAACAACGTCGTGGTCGGGGCGAACCCCCTTGCCGACTCGGACGACCTGCAGTCCGACGCCGTGAACATCGGGTTCACGTTCAACTTCTATGGGACGAACTTCACGCAGGTCTTCGTCCATACCAACGGCTTCATTACGTTCACGAGCCAGGTCGACGGGTTCGACTTCTTCTCCGCGGACGTCATCCCGGACGCGGGTTCGACGCCGAGCAACTTCGTCGCGGCGAATTGGAATGACCTCGACCCGAGCATCGACACGACGGACAGCATCAGCTCGGCGACCACGGGGACGGCGCCCTTCCGCCAGTTCACGGTCGAGTGGCTGGACGTGCAGCACTTTGGCGGCGGGGACCCGATCCGCGTCCAGATCATCCTCTTCGAGACGACGAACAACATCCTGATCGTGCACGACGACTGCACCTCGGACGGGAGCTTCACCGCGGTCGGCATCGAGGACGCCACGGGGGCGAACGGCCTCCAGTACATCCGGAGCAACACCGCGGGGGTCATCGTCAACGACACGTCGGTCCTCTTCCACAGGGGCGGGACCCAGTACCAGGCGCTCGACAACACCTTCGACCCGTCCCGGTTCGTCCCGATCACGGGCACGACGATCGCGCTTGGGGACGACCAGATCTCCGCCGCGGTTCCGATCGTGTTTCCCTTCGACTTCTATGGCGTCAACCAGGCGAACGTCTTCGTCTCTTCCAATGGGTTCCTGAGCTTCAACAACGATGACAACGGCTGCTGCGCAGGCCTGAATATTCCGGACTTCAGCGACTTCAACCCCAGCGGCTTCGCGGCCTTCAACTGGAACGACCTCGTTCCGAACGTGGGCGGCACGGTCACGCAAACGACCGGGGGGGTGGCGCCCGACCGGTTCGTCGTCGTGGAGTTCCTGGGCGTGGGGCACTTCAGCACCGGCGTGAACCCCATCCGAACGCAGACCTACCTTCTGGAGAACGGCGACATCATCATGCTGCTCGACACGGCGACCTCGGACGGGTCGCAGACGACCGTGGGCATCGAGCGCCAGGACGGCGCCTCGGGAATCCAGTACGCAACCTCGACCGTGAACGGCACCTTCCTCAGCCAGCGCGTCGTGCGGTTCACCCGCAACCCGGCCACCCTGCTGCCCAACGTCGTCGACTTCTTCGGCCCGGCGGCGGTGACCGACCTCGCGTGCGGCGTGGACACACCGAACTCCGCGCAGGTCAACTGGACGGAGCCCGGTGACGACGGGAACGTCGGGACGGCGACGACGGCCGACCTGCGCTTCTCGTTCACGCCCATCGTCACGCAGGCTGACTACAATGCCGCGACGCCTGTGGCGCCGCCCGCGCCGGCGCCGACCGGGGCGGGAAACCCCGCGACCTATACGCTGGGAGGCCTGCCGCCCGACACCGACGTTTTCTTCGCCATCGAGTACATCGACGATGTCGGGAACCGCGGGCCGCTGTCCAACGTTCCGGTCTGCCATACCACGGACATCGTCCCGCCGGGACAGGTGATCGACCTGCGCGTCACGAACATCTCGGGATCGATCGCCACGGTGACGTGGACGAACACCGGCGACAACGGGAACGTCGGGACCGCGACCACGCTCGACTTCCGCATCCGTGCGGACGGCTGCTTCTCGCTCGTTGCGGGGGACTTCGCGGGCGCGGCGGTCCCGCCGGTCGTCGACGTCACGGGGGAGCCCGCACCAACCGCGGCGGGGACGACGCAGTCCTACTCGTTCGATGTCGGCGCCTTCCTCAGTACGTTCAGCGTCGGGCTCGTCGTGAGCGACGAGGTCCCGAACACCGGGCCGGTCTCGAACCAGCCGGTCTGCGGGGTGACCGGGGTGCCCATCTGGCAGCCGCCGATCCTCGGTTCCGATTCGGGCGGCGGAATCTCGAACACAACGGCGGCCTCGGTCGACCCGTGCATGGACATCAACCCCCAGACGAACCAGCCGGGCGTCGTCTGGACCGACCGCGACACGGTGGTCGAGAGCGACCTCGAGATCTACATGCGTGAGAGCAACGGCGCCGCCTTCCAGGAGCTCGACCTCTCCGGAAGCGGCGACGGACTCTCCGACAACGCGACTCCGAGCCAGTTCT
>CAZYRM010000223.1:0-9897 GCA_964649705.1 uncultured Planctomycetia bacterium | reverse complement strand
ACGAGTGGTTCTGGAACGTCCTGGAGTTCGGGGAGCTGGCGGAGGAGTGCTTCGGCAAGCCGGTCGTCGAGCTGGCGGACCTCCTCGGCGAGTTCGGCGTGACGCCCGACTGCCTTCGCGAGCACCTGCAGCGGATCGCTCCGCGCGAGGCGTCGAGGTGGTGCGTGCGGCTGGGGCTCACAAAGAAGATGTAGGGGCGACCCGGCGGGTCGCCCCTCGCCGTTGATTCGAGAGCGCTACTTCCGGCGGATGCGGTACACGGCACGGTCCTCTCCCGCGCCCAGCCGGACGGCCTGGAACCCGAGCCTCCTCAAGCGCTGCCCGGTCTGCGACGGGTCCCCGACGAGGAAGACGTCCCTCCCATCCTCCACCCAGCGGACGAGGTCGATCTCGTCGATGACACGCGACTTCTGCGGGTTCCGGTCGTGGAAGCGAAGGGCGCTCCCGTTCACGTCGCGCAGCATGTAGGCAGGGTGCTTGCCCGAGTTCGCGCCCAGGTTGACGTAGAACGGCAGGACGGCGAGGTGGGCGAACTCGGGCCGCTCGTCCGTGACCAGGAGGGTCTTCGGGCCCATTGCGGCGCGGTAGGGCTGCGTCGCGAAGTGCATCGAGGCCGAGGACGTGCGCTCGACGAAGTAGACCTGCTGGATCGCGAAGAACGAGACCATCATCAGCGCGATCGAGAGGAGCGCCGACCGGGGCCTTTGCAGGAGCAGGAGGAGGCCGGCGAACAGGTTCCCCGCGAAGGCGACACGGAGGAACACGTCGACCATCCATCTCTGCTTGGGGAGGTCGAGCTGCGCGACGAAGGAGTCCTTCCCATGGAAGGCAAACACGTACCACGCCGCCGCGGCGAGGACCGCCGAGACGAGGAAGGTCGAGGCCAGCAGCGTCTTCGACGGGGCGTGCTCCCCTCCCTGGACCCGCTTGTCCCAGAGCCAGGTCACGAGGAGGAGGAACCCCGGGTAGGACTGGAGCCCGTAGAAGTCGACCTTGCTCTTGGAGATCGAGAAGACGACGAGCGGCACGAGGGCCCAGCACAGGAGATAGACGATGCAGTGCCCCTCGTACGACGTGCGCCCCTCGCGCACCCCTCGCGCGACGGCGTGAGGGAGGTGCTGGACCCACGGGAAGAACTCCGCCGCGGCGAGCGTGAGGAAGAGCCCGGTCGGGTAGAGGGCGTCGTTCGGGAGCCTCTGGCCGATCACGCGGAACCAGGTCTCGTGGACGAAGGCGAACCAGACGAAGTCGGGGTTGCGCATGGCCATCGCGATCGGCCAGGGGAGCGCGAGGGCGAGGAACACGAGGACGCCGCCCGGGTGGAAGAGGCGGCGGAACTGGCCGCGCTGCCGGGTGATCACGAGGTAGAGGACGATCGAGAGCCCGGGGAAGAGGATCCCCATCGGACCCTTGGCGAGCACGGCCCCGGCGGCGCTGGCCCAGGCGAGGACGAGCCACTTCTTCCTCTCGGTCCGCTGCCACCGGAGGAAGCAGTGGTGGACGAGGGCCATGAAGAAGAGGAGGGCCATCTCGACGCCGCACTCGCGGGTGTAGACGTAGAACTCGGCGGTGGTGAGCGAGAGGACGACGGCGATCGTCGAGGCGCGCGTGCCGAAGAGGGTGCGCGCGATGGCGCCGAGGACGAAGGCGAGGGCGATGGCGAGGATGGCGTTCGGCAGGCGGGCCCCGAACTCGTCGACCCCGCCCAGCTTGTACCAGGCCGCGGTGATCCAGAAGGAGAGGGGCGGCTTGGTGAGGTAGGGGACGTAGTCGAGCTGCGGCTGGACCCAGTCCCCGGACTCGACCATCTCGCGCGGGATCTCGGCGTATTTGCTCTCGCTGTCGGAGAGCGGGTACATCCACAGGCCCGGCACGTAGACGGCGAGGGCCAGGAGAAGGAGGGGGACGGCCCACTTGCCTCCTGGGGCGATCTCGCCGTAGAGCTTGGTCTCCATTGCCGCGGAGTATATAACGGAATCGTCATTTCTCAATACGCAACCTCGCATTAGAGGCTCAAGGCAGAGGCCTTGAAGGGACCCGTGTCCGACCTCCACCTGTACGACCCGAAGCGAGCCCCCTACCGCTGGGAGGCGTATTCCCGCACCGCCGGCGAGTTCGGGGGCGACTACGCGGAGGCCTTTCCGTCGCCGCCCGACGGCCTCGTCGCCCTCCTCTCGAGCAACGCGGAGCCGGGCACGGCGGGAGCGGCGTGGATGATGCTCACACGGTCCGTGTACCGCCTGGCCGCGATGACGGGGAAGAAGCCATCCGAGACCCTCCTCGCGACGCACCAGCTCCTCTCGCGGGACGCCCCCGGCGTCGCCGAGGCCGCCGCGTGCGTGCGCGTCGACTTCCCGCAAAGGAGGCTGACGTGGGCCAGGGCCGGCGACGTCCTCGCCCTCCTCGGCCGGGCCGGCGCCCGAGTCGAGGAGCTCGCCGGCGCCCCCTCCCCGCTCGGGACCGGCGACGCCGCGCGCGAGGTCCAGGACGCGGAGACCGGCTGGGACCCGGGCGATGTCCTCGTCCTCTGCGGCGCCGGCACCGCGCGCGTCGAGAACGCCTCCGCGCAGCCGTTCGGCGTGCCCCGCCTCGTGGAGGCCCTCGCCGCCGCCCCGCGCACCGCCAAGGAGGCCGTCGCGTGGCTGACCGAGGCCATCGACCGCCACGCGGGGACGACGTCGCGCTCCGTCGACGTCTCCCTCCTCGCCGTCGAGCTGGGGGAGGCCCGGTGAGCCGCGCTCCGCTCGAAGAGGGGGACCTCGCCCGGCGCCTCGTGGACGAGGGGATCGTCGCGAAGGCCGACCTCGACGCCGCCCTCCCGGACCGTCCCGAGGGCCAGCCGCTCGGGGTCTTCCTCGTGATGAGGGGCCTCGTCTCGCCCGACCAGCTCGAGCGCCTCCTCTTCCCGGCGGACGGGCCGTCCACGGCGGCGCGCCGGGGCGACGTGCTCGTCGCCGCCGCCCTCCTCGAGGGGCGCGTCGTCGGCCACGACCAGGTCGAGGAGGCCCGCCGCGTTCAGCGCGACGTCCCCCTCCCGCTCGGGACGCTCCTCGTCCGGATGGGATCGGTCTCTCCGACCGAGCTTCGCAGGGGCGCGCCGCCCGGCATGGAAGAGCCGATCCCCGGGGAGCCCGTCGCGTGGAGCCCCGAGGTCCTCGAGGCGCTCCGCGACCCGAAGCGGCGCTTCGGGAAGTACGTCCTCGTCGAGGAGGTCGGCCGAGGCGGGATGGGCGTCGTCTACCGCGCGTACGACGCCCTGCTCGACCGCCAGGTCGCGCTCAAGATGCTCCTCGCCGACGCCTTCATGGTCGGCGCGGCGACGACGGCGGGCTCCATGACGACGGAGACGCAGGTCGAGCGCTTCAAGCGCGAGGCGCGCGCGGCGGGGAAGCTCTCCCACCCGGGGATCATCCCGATCTACGAGGTCGGGGTGCAGAACGGCTTCCACTTCTTCACGATGGAGTTCGTCGAGGGGCCCTCGCTCGAAAAGCTCCTGCGGGGCGCGAGGCTCGCTCCGAAGCTCGCCGCGAGGCTCGCGCAGGAGGCGGCCGAGGCCCTCCACCACTCGCATCAGGCGGGCGTCATCCACCGCGACATCAAGCCCGGGAACCTCCTCCTCTCGATCGCCACGGCGGCGGTCCCGACGGAGTCGACCGTCGCGACGCGCCTCGTCCTCCAGGCGCCGGTGCTCTCCGAGCTCTCGGGGCGGATCCGGATCGCCGACTTCGGCCTGGCGCGAAACGTCGCGGCGCAGGGCCTGACGACGCGCGGCGAGGTCATGGGGACGCCCGCGTACATGGCCCCCGAGCAGGCCTCCGGGGAGATCCGCAGGGTCGGGCCCCGGAGCGACGTCTACTCGCTCGGCGCGGTCCTCTACCACGCGGTCACGGGCAGGCCCCCGTTCCTGGGGGAGGGGCCGATGCAGGTGATCGCGCAGGTCCTCGGGACCGACCCGGAGCCTCCGCGGTCGCGCGTGCCGGACCTGCCGTTCGACCTGGAGGTGATCATCCTCAGGGCGATGTCGAAGGAGCCCGAGCGGCGCTACGCCGACGCGCAGGCCCTCGCGGACGACCTGGGGAGGTTCCAGCGCGGGGAGGCGATCCACGCGAGGCCGATCAGCCGGATCGAGCGCGCGTCGCGCTGGGTCGGGCGGCACCGCGCGCTCTCGGCCTCGCTCCTGGCGCTCGCGATCGCGCTCCCGGTCGGGACGTGGCTCGGCGTCACGACCGTGCTCGACCGCCGGGCGCTCGACCGGGCCCTGGTGCTCGAGTCGAGGGGGAGCGTGCTCCTGAGGGAGGCCCAGGACGCCCAGAGGAACCCGAATCCGGACTGGAAGGCGATCCTGCGCAAGTTCGCGCTGGCGCGGGACGCCTTCGACGCGGCGCTCAGCGAGTATCCGACGCTCTCCACGTCGCTGCACGGCCGGGCGATCTCGGCCCTGGGACTCGGACGGACCGACGAGGCCCTGTCCTTCCTCGATCGCCTGGTCGAGACGAAGCCCGACTTCGCGCAGGGGTGGTACGATCGTGCCCAGGTACGGCTCTACATGCTTGCCATCCGGACCGACCCGATGCGCCGGGCGTCTAGACCGGACAGGAAGTGGACCCGGGGCCACACGGCGTTCCAGGTCACGCCCGAGGACCGCGCCATGGTGGACCAGGTGCGGGACGACCTCGGGCGCGTCGCGTCGATCGAGCCCGACCGCGTGAAGAGCCAGGGTGCGCCGATGATGCTCCTGCTCATCGACGGGAAGCCTAAGGAGGCCCTCGACGCCGTCAACGAGCTGATCGACGCCGATCCGAACCTCCCCTGGTCGTGGCTCCTGCGAGCGCGCTGCCTGGCGGGGCTCGGGCGCCCGGGGCAGGCGCTCGAGGAGGCCGACCGCTTCCTGGCCGTGCTTCCGAACCACGAGGACGGGGGCCTCGTGCGCGCCTTCATCCTGCTCGACCTGGACCGCCCGGACCAGGCCGCCATCGCGCTGCGGAGGCTCTTCTCGCGCGTCCTCGACGACGAGGCGACGGTGCGCAGCGTGACGGACATCCTCCTGACGCACGGCTTCGGCGACGTGGCGCTCGAGGAGTACAAGCGCGGGGCGACGGACCCTCTCGCGGCGTGGCGCCTCGCGGGAATGGCGTACGCGCACCTGGTCCGACGCGACTATGCGGCGACGCTCTCGTGCATCGACGACGCGATCCGTCTTGAGCCCGAGAACGGGCCGTTCCGCTCGTTGCGCGGCCATGCGCTGCAGGGGCTCGGGCGCTGGGAGGAGTCGATCCCGGAGTTCCAGTCGGCGGGGCGCCTGCGGGGCCTCTCGGACGCGCAGATGCGGTACTGGATCGCGAACGCCGAGTTCCAGGCGGGGCGGACCGATCGCGCCCTGGAGGAGCTGGGGCGGCTGATCGCCGAGGGGGAGGAGTGGAGCGAGCCCTGGCTCCTCCGTGGGATGATCCGTTGGAGACAGGGCGATCCCGCGGCGGCGGAGGCGGACCTCGCGAAGGCGATCAAGCTGGACCCCTTCGATGCGCGGACGATTGGGCTCTACGGAGGGGTGCTGTGCGCGCTTGGGCGGTTCGAGGAGGCGCTGGCGCGGTACGAGGAGGAGATCAGGCTCCTCCCGAAGGACGCGGACGCGCGGACGAACCTGGGCACGTGCCTGGACTCGCTCTCGCGCCCGGAGGAGGCGCTCGAGGCGTACGACGTCGCGGTGGGGCTCGACCCGGACAACCTGGGGGCGTCTCTGCTCCGGGCGAACCTCCTCTACAGGATGGGTCGGAACGCCGAGGCGGAGAAGGAGTGCACGCGGGGGCTGTCGAGGCACGCCGACGACGGGGGCCTCCTCTTCACCCGGGCGAAGGCGCGCTACCAGGACTCGAAGCTGGAGGAGGCGCTGGGGGACCTCGCGGCGTACCTCGTGAAGGACCCTGGGCGCAAGGAGGCGGTGAGGTTGAGGGGCGAGTGCTACTACTACATGGATCGCTGGGAGGAGGCGCGCAGGGACCTGGAGGCGACGATCGCGCCGGACGAGAAGGACGCGACGGCGTGGTTGATGCTGGGGGTGTGCGCGGCGCAGCAGGGGGACCGGGCCGCGATCGAATTCCTGCGGAAGGCGGAGTCCCTCTACCCGCCCGGCCCGGAGCGCGACCGCGCCCGCGGCGCCCGCGAGGCGGCCGAGAAGAAGCTGGGACGATAGATGGTGTCACCTCGTTCGAAAACGCTGCTCGCTCCGTCCGCAGCCCCGAATAGGCGGCATGCAATCATCGACAGCCCCGAGTGGGCGGCATGCAATCGTCGACAGCCCCGAGTGGGCGGCATGCAATCGTCGACAGCCCCGAGTGGGCGGCACGCAATCGTCGACAGCCCCGAAGGGGCAACATGCAACAGCCCAGGGCGCAGCGAAGCGGAGCCCTGGGTTCCATGGCCATTGGACAGAACGTAGCCCCGAAGGGGCGACATACACTGGATGGAGTCCTCATGTCACCTCTCACACGCGCCGAATCGACCCGTTACGAGGAAACTTCCCGGCACGCCGACGTGATGGCGTTCATCGCCGCTCTCGCCTCGCGCAACGACCCTCGTCTCCACGTCACCTCGTTCGGCGCCAGCCCGCAGGGGCGTGATCTGCCGCTCCTCGTCCTCTCCGCGCGGGGCGCGCGGACGCCCGAGGACGCGCGGCGACTTGGCCTCCCCGTGGTCCTCGTCCTGAACGGCATCCACGCCGGCGAGGTGGAGGGAAAGGAGGCGAGCCTCATGCTCGCGCGCGACCTCCTCGACGGCCGCGACGCCGACCTCCTCGCCTCGATGACGCTCGTGATCGTCCCGCTCTTCAACCCCGACGGAAACGACGCGATCGACCCTGCGAACCGCAAGCTCGACCTGGCGAAGCTCACGGGCCAGCTCGGCCCGGACCGCGGGGTGGGGACGCGGGTGAACGCCTCGAAGATCAACCTGAACCGCGACTACATGCGCCAGGCCGCGGAAGAGATGCGTCTCCTGCAGTCGCGGGTCTGCCAGCCCTGGGAGGCGGACCTGACGATCGACAACCACTCGACGAACGGTTCGGTGCACCGCTTCGCGATGACGTACGACGTCCCGCACACGGTGGAGAGCGGCCGGGCGGAGCCGATCGAGTGGATGCGGAGGACGCTGCTGCCGCCCGTGGTCGCGGCGTGGAAGCGGAACCACGGCATCGACGCGGGCTGGTACGGCAACTTCGTGGAGGACGAGCGGGCGATGGAGAAGGGGACGGCGGACCCGACGGCGCAGGTCGGCGAGGGGTGGATGACGTATCCCCATCACCCTCGCTTCGGCGCGAACTACCGCGGGTTGACGAGCCGGATGGACCTGCTGTTCGAGTGCTACTCGTACCTCCCGTTCCCCGAGCGCGTGCGGACGACGTACGGGTGCATGCTCGAGGTGCTGCGGTTCGTGGCCGGTCACGGCGACGAGGTGAGGCAGGTGGTGGCCTCGAGCCGGACCCCTCGCGATCGGATTGCGGTGCGCTACGGGCTGGAGCGCTTCCCCGAGCCGATCGAGGTGCTCACGCGGACCCCGCGCACGCTGGACGGGGCGCCCACCTCGGTGCGCCTGCCACACCTTGCGCGCTTCGTGGGGAGCGTGGTCGTGGACCGTCCCGCGGCGTACGTGGTCCCCGCGCCCCTTGCGGCGCACCTCCAGCGGCACGGCCTCGCAGTCTCTACCGTGGAAGGCGAGATCGACGTCGAGGTCGCCACGGTTCAGGAGCTCCGCACGGAGGGCGGCCGGGCGATTCTGGAGGCGTCCAAAGTCGGCGACGCGGTGGTCACGTGGTCACGCTCTCGCCGTCGCGCGCCCACCGGCTCGGCGCTCGTGCGCACAGACCAGCCGCTCGGCGCGATCGCGGTCTATCTGTGTGAGCCCGAGAGCGACGACGGGGCGGTCGAGAACGGTCTCCTCTCCGCGCCCCAGGTCGGCGAGGAGTTCGCCATCTGGCGGGCACCCGGATAGGACGACGAACGCCAGCGCGGTCGCTTGACCCGGGGCAGGGCGAGAGTACAATCCCCCACGTTCGTTAGGGGATGCGCCGATGTCCGAGCTGACCACACCTCCCGATCCGCCCAACGTGCCCGCCCCGCCGCCCAACCCCACGCCGGGCTCCACGCCGGCGCCGCCCCCGCACGAGGCGCCCCACAGCGTCATCATCCGCCAGTACCCCAAGGTCATCTTCCTCTACCCCGTCTTCCTCTTCTCCATCGCGGCCTGGGCGATGGAGGGCTTCGTCGACAAGTTCCAGAACAGCGCGACCCTCGGCGCCATCTTCTTTTGCATCTTCGCCATCAACATGCTCGTGATCTCCTTCGAGTTCACCCGCACGAGCTCCGTCGCCATCCTTCTCCTGATCATCGCCCTCGTGTTCGCCTTCCTCTACTTCGATATCTTCCCCTGGCTCAAGAACCTCCTCGGGAAGGTCGACATCCGCATGAACGCCCACTTCTACGGCTCCATCGCGTGGCTCTTCGGCATCATCTACGCCATCGTCTTCGCAAACGTCCGGTTCGACTACTACGAGATCAAGCACAACGAGATTCTGAGGCACCACGGCTACCTCGGGGACGTCGAGCGCTACCCCGCGCCGAATCTCAAGATGCAGAAGGAGATCCGCGACATCCTCGAGTTCGTCCTCCTCCGATCCGGACGCCTCGTCCTCCAGCCCGCCACCGAGTCGCGCGCGATCGTGATGGAGAACATCATCGGGATCAACCGCGTCGAGGCCCGCATTCAGTCGCTCCTCGGCCGCCTCGCCGTCTCCGTGGAGAAGGAATAGGCACCTCGTGATCCGCCCGGGCCCGTCGCTCGATGAGCATGCCCTCGAGCGGATGCTCCCCCTGTTGCCGCGCCGAGGCCCCATCGAGGTCGACCTCGGAGACGTCGAGTTCGTCGATCCCCACGGAATGGTCTCGCTCCTCGAGCTCGGGAGGTGGCTCGCGCGCGAGGAGCGCCCCGCCGAGCTCCACGAACCCGCCTCCGACGAGGTCGACGGCTACCTCGAGCGGATGGGGTTCTGGGGACAGGCCTCGAGGTTCTTCCGCGGCGTCGAGCCGCGCACGACGCACGGGAAGGCCAGCGACGTGCTGTTGGAGGCCACGCCGATCGAGCGCGCCGCCGATGTCCACGAGATCCTCGCCCGCGTCCGCGCCCGCGCGAGGCAGATCCTCGTGAGGCACCTCGGGTACGACGACCGCGCGATCGACCGCTTCCTCGTCGCCCTCTCCGAGGTCTGCCAGAACGTCCTCGAACACAGCGGCGACGTCGGCTTCGTCGCCATCCAGAAGTACGCCTACCGCGAGTCCCTCGGGCGGAATGTCGTGAAGATCGGAGTTTCCGACCTCGGCGTCGGCATGCGCGCCACGATCGAGGGGCGCCTGGGGAGGCTCCGGGGCGACGTGGAGGCGCTCGAGAAGGCCGTCCTCGAGGGGGTCTCCCGACACGCCGACCCCGGGCGAGGACATGGGCTGCGCGCCGTCCGAGAGACCGTCCTCGCCTGGGACGGAAAGCTCGCCGTGCGCTCCGGTGCCGCACGCCTCGCCCTCCTGCCCGCGTGGGCCCGAGGGAAGGCACGCGAGGAGAGACTGACGCCGTTTCCGGGCACGCAGCTCTTCCTGACGCTCCCGGCCTTGACGCCCCTACATTGATATGCTACAGGCTCCGGACCCGGTTTCCCTCACGGAGGGTGCATCATGTCCCGTAAACTCGCCGTCCTCCCCGTGGCCGTCCTCCTCCTCGGCCTCGCGCTCCTCGCCGACGGCCCCTCCGAGAAGGACCGCCAGGAGTACCAGAAGCGGCTCGCCGCACTCAACGCGGAACTCTCCAACGCCCACGTCGAGGTCGCCGCGTGGTGCGAGAAGAACGCCCTCCTCCGCG
>CAZYRM010000222.1:0-9936 GCA_964649705.1 uncultured Planctomycetia bacterium | reverse complement strand
GCGCCAAGAAGGATGGGAAGAAGGACGGCGCGAAGAAGGGCGCCAAGAAGGACGGCAAGAAGGACGGCGCGAAGAAGGGTGCCAAGAAGGACGGGAAGAAGGACGGCGCGAAGAAGGGCGCCAAGAAGGACGGGCGGGGCCCGGAGGGGCGCGGCGATTTCCTCCGTCGTCTTCCCCCGGAGGTCCGCAAGCATCTGGAGCAGCTCCGCAAGATGCTGCGCGAGCGGTTCCAGGGACGCCAGGGCGACCGTCGCGGCCCGGATGCGCGGCGCGGCGGCGATCGCGGCCCGCAGCGCGGCGGACGCGGCCCCGAGCAGCTCCGCGAAGCGCTGAGGCGCCACATGGAAGAGCTCCGCGACCGTCGCGACGGCGGCGACGAGCGCGGCAAGAAGAACGAGAAGAAGGGCAAGAAGGGGAAGAAGGGCGGCCGCCACATCATCCTGTAGACTGACACGCGAACCGAATGGCCCCGGGGCGAGCCCCCGGGGCCATTCGCGTTTTCACGCCCGGCTAACCTTTGACCCCCCGTCCCCGGCCCGTAGAATCACGCGCGACCGCCCTTCCCTTCCTCGGGGCCTCCATGCCGCGCGCGCTCCTCCTGGTCGCTGGCGTCGTCCTCCTCGCCGGAGGTCTCTTCGTCGCCGCGTTTCAGCGGGCATCGGCGGGGGCGCCCGCTGGCCGCACGCCCGACGCGACCCTGCGCGACCAGTTCCGCGCCGTCTCCGTCGAGAACCAGCGGCTCCGCGAGGAGGTCGCGCGGGTCTCGGCGGAGCTCGAGCGCCTCCGCTCGGGCCCTCCGGCCCCTACGCACCAGCGGATCCACGACACGCTGCTCCCGGCCCTGGCGGAGGGGCGGGAGGAATTGGCTGAGCCGGCGCTCATGCTCCTCTCGGGGATCGACCCGCTCGATCGCCCGTGCGCGGAGGCGCTCCTCGAGGCGCTCCGCTCCTCGTCCCAGGGCCGCGTGAGGATCCTGGCCGCGCAGGCCCTGTCGATGCGAAGGGACCGCTTTCCGGACCTCGACCGCGCCTCGGTGGCGGACGGACTGGTCGACGCCGCTCGCCTCGACAAGGTGGGGGAGGTGCGCATCGCGGCCCTGACGGCCCTCGAGGGGTGCGACCCGCCGGAGGAGGACCTCGAGATCCTCCTCGACATCGCGGCGTCGGACGCGCGCGAGGACGTCCGCGCCGGGGCGGCACGCGCGCTCGCCGGGGCTCGGCCCGCGGCGAGGGGGCCTTTCCTCGCGCGACTCGAGCGGATCTTCGAGACGGAGCGCTCGCGCACCGTCCGCCGCGAGCTGGTGAATGCCGCGGCGCGTGCGGGCGGCGAGGCGTCCCGCCCCACGCTGGAGCGCCTGCGCAAGCTCGCCCCCGACCTCTCGGGGGAGATCGACGGGGCCCTCACCGGGCTCCCCGCCGTGCCGAAGTAGCGGTCGCGGGGATCAGGCCTTGACGATCTTGTCTCGGCCCTCGGTGACGGACTTCGTGGCGTTCCTCGTATCCACCACCAGGCGCGAGTGCCGGACGACGCGAGCGTAGTCGACCTTCGTGTGGTCCGTCGCGATCAGCACCATGTCGTGCGACGAGAGGGCCTCGTCCGTCAGCTCGATCGAGGACATCGAGAGGGCGTAGTGCCGGAGCTTCGGGACCCTCGGGATGTACGGGTCGTGGTACGAAACCGTCGCCCCCTTCTCCTGGAGCAGCTCGATCAGCTCGAACGCGGGCGACTCCCGAGGGTCGTCCACGTCCTTCTTGTAGGCGATGCCGAGGACCAGCACCCTCGACCCGCGGAGCGCCTTCCCCCGGTCGTTCAGCGCGTCCATCACGCGCGCGATCACGTACCGCGGCATCCCCGTGTTGATCTCGCCTGCCAGCTCGATGAACCGCGTGGGGAACTCGTACTCCCTCGCCTTCCACGTCAGGTAGAAGGGGTCGATCGGGATGCAGTGCCCCCCGAGCCCCGGCCCCGGGAAGAACGGTTGGTACCCGAACGGCTTCGTGCTCGCCGCCTCGATGATCTCCCAGACGTCGAGCCCCATCCGGTCGAAGAGCATCTTCAGCTCGTTCACCATCGCGATGTTCACGCAGCGGTAGATGTTCTCCAGGAGCTTCGTCGCCTCCGCGGCCCCGCAGGAGGAGACGGGAACCACCCGCACGACCACCTTGCCGTAGAGGGCCCGCGCGAGCGCCGAGCTCGTCTCGTCGTGCCCTCCGACGACCTTCGGGATCCGGTCGGTGCTGAAGTTCGGGTTGCCCGGGTCCTCGCGCTCGGGCGAGAACGCCAGCCAGAAGTCCTTCCCCGCGCAGAGCCCGCCGCGCTCCAGGATCGGCCGCAGGACCTCCTCGGTCGTCCCGGGGTAGGTCGTGCTCTCCAGGACGACGAGCTGGCCCGCGCGGAGGTGCGGCGCGATCGACTCGCCGGTCTTCACGATGTAGGAGAGGTCCGGTTCCCGCGACGGCGTGAGCGGCGTCGGGACGCAGATCAGGACCGCGTCCATCTCCGCGAGGCGAGCGAAGTCGGCCGTCGCCGAGAAGCGGCCCGTCTTCCGCATCTCGGCCACCTTCTCGGAGGGGACGTGGAGGATGTAGCTCGTCCCCGCGCTCAGCTTCTCGACCTTCGAGGCGTCGATGTCGAAGCCGGTGACGCCGAACCCCTTCGCCCAGAACGTGCGGGCGAGCGGGAGCCCGACGTACCCCATGCCGATGATCCCGACCTTCGCCTCGCAGCGGTCGATCCGGTCGCGCAGCTCCATTACCCCCTCAACATCATCGCGGCCTTGTAAGCCCAGGACGCCAACAGGAGGAAGATCCCCCACGCCGCGATCCGCGGCCATGGCCAGCGCTCCACCCATCCCCAGACGCGGGCGCGAAAGGCGAGCCCCGCGAACGCGAGCGCGCCGGCGAGGGCGGTCGACAAGCAGAGGAGCGCGCCGAACGGCTGCGCGCGGAAGGCCTGGACCACCTGCAGGTGCGCGACGTGGGCGAACGCCGTGGTCCAGCCGCAGGAGGGGCAGGGGAAGCCCGTGAGCGCCGGGAAGGAGCAGGGGGGCAGCCCGAGCTGCTGGTGCGTCCCGTAGCCCCGCTCGCTCGGCGCCAGGCGCGCGGCCAGCGCGAGCACGGCGGTCGACGAGACCAGCACGAAGAGGTAGATCAGCTTCGTCCCGCGCGCCTCGGGGGCGATCATGACCCTTCCTCCTCCTTGGCCGAGGCTACGGAGGACGAGTCCGCGCCCATCGAGGAACGGATCGCGTCGCGGATCGACTCGACGTGAGTCACCGCGAGCCCCGCGGGGACCTCGATCCCGTCGCGGTTGTCGGAGGGGACCACGGCGCGACGGAACCCCATCCGCGCCGCCTCGGCGAGGCGCGCGGAGGCCTGCGATACCGCCCGCACCTCGCCGCCGAGGCCCACCTCTCCCATGAAGACGAGGTCGGCCGGAAGGTCCCGGTTCCGGAAGCTCGCCGCGACGGCGATCGCGATCCCGAGGTCCGCCGCCGGCTCCGAAAGCTCCACCCCGCCCACGGCGTTGACGAACACGTCGTCCCCGCCGAGGCGGAGCCCCGCGCGCTTCTCGAGGACCGCGAGGAGCATCGCCAAGCGGCTCCCGTCGACGCCGGTCACACGCCGCGCGGGCGTGCCGTAGCTCGACCTCGATGCGAGGGCCTGCACCTCCACGAGGAGCGTGCGCGTGCCGATGAGCGTCGGCACGACCGCGCTACCGCCTCGGCCGCGCGTCGCCGAGAGGAAGAGGCGCGAGGGATTCTCGACCTCGACGAGCCCTCCCTTCCTCATCTCGAAGACCGCGATCTCGTTCGTGGAGCCGAAGCGGTTCTTCACCGCGCGCAGGATTCTGAAGGACTGGAAGCGGTCTCCCTCGAAGTAGAGGACGGTGTCGACGAGGTGCTCGAGCGTCCTCGGCCCGGCGATCGAGCCCTCCTTGGTGACGTGCCCGATGAGGAAGACCGAGGTGCCGGTGCGCTTCGCCAGGTAGACGAGTTCCGTGGTGCACTCCCGTACCTGCGTGACGGTGCCGGGCGAGGAGGGGATCTCGGCGCGGTTGACCATCTGGATGGAGTCGATGACGGCGATGGCGGGGCGGGTCGACTCGATCCACGACTTGATCCGGTCGAGGTCGGTCTCCGTCGAGAGGAGGAGCGTCGGCGCGGCGATCCCGAGGCGCTCCGCGCGGAGCTTCGTCTGCGCGATCGACTCCTCGGCGGAGACGTAGAGGACCGTGGCCCCGCTCCGCGCGACGCGGTCCGCGAGCTGGAGGAGGATCGTGGACTTCCCCACACCGGGGTCGCCGCCGATCAGGACGACGGAGCCGACGACGATGCCCCCGCCGAGCAGCCGGTCGAGCTCGCCGATCCCGCAGGGGCGGCGGGGCGCGACGTCCCCGGCGACCTCGGAGATCGGGATCGGCCGCTCGCCGACGAACCCGGGGCGCTCGGGGTGGGGCGCGGGCTGGGGGCGCTCCTCGACGAGGGAGTTCCACTCGCCGCACGAGGGGCACTTCCCGAGCCATTTGGGGCTCTGGTGTCCGCACTGCTGGCAGACGTGGACGACGGACGGCTTCTTCAACCGATCCTCCCTTGGGCCCGCGCCACGCGCGGGCCGGCGCCTAGCCTCAGAGGTGGCAGCGCCTGAGGACGACGAAGCCGACGAGCGCGGCGATCAGGAGACCGCCGCCGATGATCTGGAACAGGCCCATGGGGCACCTCCCGGACCCCGGCATGATACAGGAACGGACGATGGACGATCCACGAATGGACACGAATTCACACGAATGGGAGAGCCGAGGACGCAGCAGCGGCCGCGGCACCCGAGGAGAAGGGGCGTGCCGCGCCGCGGCGCGGCGCGCCGAGCGGCGGGGGCGAGGCATGGGGGACAGAGGGTGAAGGAAATGAGCGTTGCTTGACTTCCGCAGGTGATTCGATGGGACACGCAGCATGGCGGAATCCGGCCCTCTGTCCCCCATGCCTCGACCCCCGCCGCTCCGCGGCCCTGCGGGGCCGCGCCTTCTCCTCGGGGCCGCGGCCGCTGCGGTGTTTCGCTCCTTCACGCCGCGACTTCGCATCGATTCGTGTCGATTGGTGTGCATTCGTGGATCTCTACCGAAGGCCAACGACGCGGCGCATCGCTCGTTCCATCTGCAAGTGCACTCGCACAATGGCATTCAAGGTTTCCGGTTGATTGTGACGAAAAACCTATGGTAGAGTCCTCGATCCACTCGGGGACGAAAGGGCCACCGGATGGGGTAACCGGCGGTCGGATAGGGAGTTCCGTCGGAATGGCGGCAAGGGGGTCTCGCATGGTCCGTCGATCGGCGGCCATTCTTCTCGGCGCGGCAATTCTCGCGGGCTGCCGCACGGACACGGTCACGCCGCGTGCGCAGCAGACCGAGGAGGCGAAGGCCTACGAGGACTACGTCCAGAGCGGCCTGTTTTGCGGCGACGACCTGGAGTTCCTCGTCGCGCTCGACGACCGGATCCGGGAGTGGAACCGGGCGCACGAGCAGTTCGAGTTCCAGGAGGAGCACCGCCTCGCCGCGGACATCCGTCGCGCCGTCAACCAGCGGATGGAGTTCCTCGTCCACGTCCTCGGGAGCCGCGACCTGGAGGGACGCCTCGTGGCGGCCAGCGCGCTCGGCTTCTCTGGCGACCGCGCCGCCGTGGATCCGCTCCTCGGCGCCGCGGGCGACGAGAACACCGAGGTCCGCACGAACGCCCTGTACGCGATCGGCCTCCTCGGGAACCGCGAGACGACGATGGAGCCGCTCCTCGCCGCGCTCGGCGACCGGAGCGGCGAGGTCCGCGCCGCCGCGGCCTTCGCGATCTGCGGGACCGTCGGCCCCGGGGCGGACCGAGGCAGCTACGACGCCCTCGTCGCGGCGCTCAAGGACGAGGAGTGGAAGGTCCAGAACCACGCCGTCCGCGCACTCGGCGTCATCCAGCGGCCCGACACCGTGCCGCTCCTCCTCGCGGGCCCGCTCCGCAGCGAGGCGTACCTCGTGCGGCTGAACACGGCGGCCGTCCTTGCCATCTACAAGGCGCCGACGTCGATCGAGCCCCTGATCGAGCTGCTCATGGACCAGGACGTGAAGGTGGTGAAGATGGCCGCCTTCGCGCTCGAGAAGATCACGGGCGAATCGTACGGCAACGATCGCGCGAAGTGGCTGGCCTGGTGGCGCGAGGCGAGGGAGCGGTTCCTGCCGCCGCCGCCGGAGCCCGAGCCGCCGGCGCCTCCGGACGACAAGTAGGGCGGTTGCGACGATGTTCGAGGAGTTCTGGGGCTTCCAGGCCAGCCCGTTCCTCAACGTCTCCACCACGCGGTTCTTCTTCCGCTCCCGGGTCCACGAGGAGGCGATCGCGCGGATGGACTACGTCGTCCGCCGCTCGAAGGGCGCCATGGTCCTCCTGGGGCCCGAGGGGAGCGGCAAGACGCAGTCGCTCCGGTTCTTCGCCTCCCAGTGCGTCGAAGGCGGGCTCGCGGTCTCCTTCCTCAAGTCGCCCTGCGCCGACGGCGCGGACCTCCTCGCCCAGGTCCTCGCCGGGTTCGGCCTCGCCTGCGAGGGGAGCTCGCTCGCCGCGATGCTCGCCCGCCTGGAGACCTTCGCGCGCGACGGCTGGGCGCCGGGGCGGCCCAAGGTGATCGTCGTCGACGACGCGGACCGCCTGCCGATCGGGGACGCCTGCGAGGCGGTCCGCCGAGTCCTGTCGATCGAGGCCGAAGACGGGCACCCGCTCGCCGTCCTCCTCGCGGGGACCGGAGCGCTCCGCACGCACACGGGGTACGCGCGCGACCTGTCGCCCCGCATCGAGGTGCAGCACACGCTCGCGTCGCTGGACGCGGACGAGACGCGCGCGTATGTTCGCGATCACCTTGCGAAGGCCGGCGGCGCGACCGACGTCTTCCAGGGCGTCGCTCTCGACCTGATCGCACAGGCGAGCGGCGGCGCGCCCAGGAAGATCAACGCGATCTGCGACGCCTGCCTCTTCATCGCGGGGGGCGAGGGGAAGCGCACCGTCGACCGGAACATCGTCGCGCAGGCGATCGTCGAGCTGCGGGACCTGCTCGCCGCGTAGGACCGCGGAGCCCCGATGGTCGACTTCTCGAGACTCATCCGACAGGCCGAGGAGGCCAAGGGGCGCCCGCCTCGGCCGAAGCGCGCGGGCGGCGCGAGGAAGCCTCGCCGCAAGGCCGCCGAGCCGCCGGTCGCGGCCCCGCCCGCCCCCGTTGTCGTCGACGAGCCGCCGATCGCCGAGCCGATCCCGATCGGCGCGCGGAAGCCGGTCCCTCCGCCGGAGGCGATCCTCGAGGCCCTGATCCCGACGGACCCGGTCGCGCCGACCGCCAGCGTCGAGCCGCCGGTCGAGGAACCGCCGCCCGTCCGTCCCGCCGCCCTGCCTCCCCCCGAGGCGCTCGCGGAGGCCGAGATACCGCCCGACCCGGTCCGACCCGTGCCCGCGGCGGCGGCGCAGCCCACGGTGGAGGACTTCGCCCGGATGGCCCAGGACGAGGCCGACGAGGGGCCCGAAGAGGCCGCTCCCGAGCCGGAGGCCGCTGAGTCGGCGCCTCCTCCCATCGCGCCGCCGCCCCCTGAGGAACCGGCGCCTCCCGCCGTCGAGCCGCCGCGCTCGGAGGAACCGGCGCCTCCTCCCATCGAGCCGCCGCCCCCGGAGGAACCGGCGCCTCCAGCCATCGAGCCGTCGCGCTCGGAGGAACCGCCGTCTCCTCCGGCGCAGGCGATCGAGCCCCCGCCTCCCGCGGTCGAGCCGCCCGCACCCGAGGAGCCAAAGGTCGCGCGCGAGGAACCTGTCGAGGTCGCGGCGAGTGTGCCCGTCGTCGAGCCGCCCCCGCCGGCCGCGGGCGACTGGCCCCCCGACGAGCCCGTCGGCGTCGCGTGGGAGAGCGACACCCCCGCGCCCGTCGAGGATGGCCTGACCCCCGTGCAGCGGACCCTCGTCTCGGAGGTGCGGGACCTGCTCGCGTCCCTTGCGATGGAGGCGACCCCGGTCTCCGAGCCCGCGGCCACGGCGACGGAGGTCCTCGAGGAACCGCGCCCCGAGGAACCGGCCCCGGTCCCGGCGGCCGCCGAGGCCGTCCTCCAGGAGGAAGTGCCCGTCGCCGAGCCGGACCTCTCGCCGGAGCAGGAGAGGCTCATCGCCGAGGTGAAGGAGATCCTCTCCGACCTCGGGATGCAGCCCCGCCGCGAGGAGGAGCCGGTCGCCGCGCCAGTCGATCGCATCGAGGACGTGCCCTCCTCGCTCCCCGGCACCGACGCCGTCGAGTTGCCGGTCGAGGAGGCGTCGACGCCGCCCCCCGCGCCGTTCGAGCCCGACGAGGGCGGCCTGGGGGAGATCCTCGGGGTCGTTCGCGATGAGGCGTCGCAGGCGGTCTCCGAGCTGGATGCGCGTGCCGCCCTCGCGGAGGCGCTCTCGCCCTCGCCGCCCCTCCCGGAGGGGCTCACGGAGCCCGCGCCGCCCGCTGAGGAGCCGCTTCCCGAGGCGGTCGCGGAGGCCTTTGCGCCGCCGCCCGCGGAGCCCGCGCCGCCTCCGTCCGAGCCGCCTCCGCCCCAGGAAGCGACGCCGCCGCCGGTTCAGGACGAGCCGCCTCCCCGGGAGGAGATCATGCCGTTCCCGCCGCCGATGGCGGAGCCGCCCCCGCCCGAGGAGGCACCTCCGAGGCGGCGCCGCGCGCCGTTCGACCCGTTCTCGGACCTGCGCCGTCGGGGAAAGGACCTCCTGGACGTCGGCATCCTCCTCGTCGGCCTCGCCTGGCTCGCGGGAGGCCTCTACACGGGAGACGCTATCTCCTGGGTCATCGCCCTCGCGCTCGTCGCGGCCCCCTCCGTCGACCTCTATCTGCGCACCACGGCGCGGCGCTCCGAATCGGCGTAAGGTCCTACGCCGCGCTCGCGGCGCCCTCCTTGGCCGCGTAGAGGCTCCTCGCTGAGGGGTGTGAGGCGAACTCGTCGAGGCCGGCCAGCTCCGCATCGACGTGCGCCTGGATCTCCTCGATCGAGTGGATCTCTGATACCGTCTTCCGATCCGCTTCCGCTCTCGTATGGGTGAGGATGTCCCTCTCCTCGGCTCTCCATCCAAAGAGCAGCACAAGGATCGCCCCTCCGCCGCAGAGGAGCGAGAATCCGACCACGATTGCGTATACCATCGCCGTTCCTCCCCGTTGCCGCCCTGCCGTCTGACTCAGTCCTGCGGGGTGGAGGCCTGCCCCCCGACCTCTCCCCCGACCGCGTGTCTCAGTTCCCTCGCCCAGAGCGCCTGCACCTGGACCAGCCGTCGGCCGATCCCGGAGCAGACGTGCTTCATGAAGAGGTAGCCCGAGTGCGGGTCCTCGCCGAACGCCTTCTCCAGCGCGCTCCGTTCCAGGCCGAACACCTGGGACGGTCCGACCGCGCGCGCCGAGAGCGTGAACCGGTGCGGCGGGATGAGCGCAGACCATCCGACCGTCGTCCTGGGCCCGCGCGTCTCGACCCGAAGCTCCCGTGCCTCGCTTTCCAGTGAAATCGGGAGCGTCAGCTCGACCTCGCCGGACCCCACCACGTAGAGCCGCGTGGCGTTTTCGCCGAGCCGGAACAGCGTCTCGCCGCCGTCCAGCGTCCGCGCCTCGGCCGCCGCGGCCAGGGCCTCGATGCACCGCCCGTCGAGCCCCTCGAGCACCTCCGCTTCCATGAACCTGCTACGCCCCATGTCCGGCCACCTCCGTTGGGATGCCGGCTTCGGGGGCGTAGAGCGAACCGATGGAGGGGTGGGAGGCAAACTCGTCGGCGACGGCCTGCTCCTGGTCGATGTGGCGCTGCAGCCTCACGAGCTGCCCGTCGTCGGCCGGGGCCTGGGGTTCCCGGGCTCCCTGGCAAGCCACCCAGACGATGAGGAATGCGGACCCGAACAGGAAGAGCATGAGCCCGCAGACAATG
>CAZYRM010000221.1:0-10077 GCA_964649705.1 uncultured Planctomycetia bacterium | reverse complement strand
GCTGCGCCTTGAAGGCGTTCATCTCGACGGGGACCTCGCTCGGCGCGGGGACGTGAGGCAGGAAGACGAACTGCCACCCGCGGAGCTGCGCGCGGTACGACAGGTCGAGGTCCTCGGTCAGCGTGTCGTGTTGCCAGCCGCCGGCGTCGGCGATCGCGGTCCGCCTCCAGACGCCCGCGGTCCCGTTGAAGTTGAAGAAGCGGCCCGAGCGGTTCCGCGCGGTGTGCTCGATGACGAAGTGGCCGTCGAGGAGGATCGACTGGACGCGCGTGAGGAGCGAGTACCCCTCGTTGATGTGCACCCAGCGGAACTGCACCATCGCGATCTTCGGGTCGGTGAAGAAGTGGATGTTGTCCAGCAGGCAGTTGGGCGTCGGGACGAAGTCGGCGTCGAAGATCGCGACGAACTCGCCCTTGGCCGTCTTGAGGCCGTTCTCGAGCGCTCCGGCCTTGAAGCCGCCGCGGTCGACGCGGTGGATCAGCTCGATGTCGAGCCCGCGTCGCCGCCACTCCTCGACCTTTCGCGCGGCGACCTCGGTCGTGTCGTCGGTGGAGTCGTCGAGCACCTGGACCTGGAAGCGGTCGCGCGGGTAGTCCATCTTCGCGACGGCGTCGATGAGCCGCTCGACGACGTAGACCTCGTTGAACGTCGGGAGCTGGACGGTCAGCGTGGGCACCTCGTCGTACAGCCTCAGCGGCTTCCTCTGGTTCTTCTTATGGAAGTAATAGAGGAAGAGCATGTAGAAGCGATGGACGCCGTAGACGGAGAGGAGGGCGAGGATCGAGAAGTGCGCGAAGACGAGGATCTTGGCCAGCAACATGACCGTGGACTCCCGGCGCGTCCCGAGGGACACCCTCTCCATGGACCGTCCCGTGTGGCGGGGGGCGGTCGAATCGTTCGGGCGGGACCCCGGCGGGCCCCGCATCTCCCACGCATCCGCGACGTTGAGGCAATGCCTCCCCATCGCGCCGCTACGAAAAGTCGACGCATCGTAGGGGCCGGATCCTGCAACGTCAAGCGAATTACCGGGTTGCGGGGCTCCTCTGTGAGCGGAAGGGGGAGCTTGACCGCGGGGCGGGCTGCGGGTAGCTTGTCGATCGCCGCGGTCCCCGCCCCCGGCACCTCGGGGAGTCCCCCACCATGGACTGCGCCGCGGCCCAGCGCGTCGGCCACACCCCCCTCGTCCAGGTCGAGGGCGTCTACGCCAAGCTCGAGTGCACGAACCCGTGCGGGAGCATCAAGGACAGGATCGCCGTCTACATCCTCGAGGAGAGCGAGCGGCGCGGGCTCCTCCGCAAGGGGATGCGCATCGTCGAGGCGACCAGCGGCAACACGGGGATCGGCTTCTCCTACTTTGCCCGACAGATGGGATACGACATCACCATCGTGATGCCGGAGAACATGACCGAGGAGCGGAAGCGGATCATCCGCGACCTGGGCGCGGACCTGGTCCTCTGCTCGAAGGAGGGGAGCTTCGCCGAGGCCGCGGCGATCCGCGACCGGCTCGCGCGCGAGAACGGGTGGTTCAACCCCGACCAGTTCTCGAACCCGCTCAACATCGAGTGCCACTACGAGACGACCGGCCGCGAGATCGTGCGCCAGATCCACGAGCGCGGCGCGGCGCCGATCGAGGCGTTCGTCGCGGGGGTCGGCACGGGGGGGACGCTGGTCGGCGCGGGGCGCAGGATCCGCGAGGCCTTCCCGGAGGCGCGGATCGTCGCCGTGGAGCCCTCGGAGTCGGCTGTCATGAGCGGCGGGTGCGCGGGTCTCCACGGGATCGGCGGGATCGGCGACGGGTTCATCCCCGCCATCGCGGGGGACGGCAACGGCGGCCTCTCCCCGCTCATCGACGAGGTGATCGCGATCCCGAGCGAGGAGGCGAAGGCCGAGGCGGCGCGGCTCGCGGACGCCTACGGCTTTTGCGTGGGGGTCTCGTCGGGCGCGAACCTCCTCGCGGGGAAGCGGCTGCGGGAGCGGTTCGCCACGGTCGTGACGGTCTTTCCGGACAGCTACTCGCGGTACAAGTCGGCCGGCCTCCATCACGGCGAGGCGGGCCGCTGTCCGTTCGAGCACCAGCCCGTCGTCGAGTAGGGCCCTCTCGGACACCCGCCGGGGAGTGGACGGGCGCGCGAGCCGCGGATAGCCTGTGGGGCATGGAGCGACTCGGACGTGTCGGCCTGGTGGCGCGGTTCAAGCCGGTCCACGTCGGGCACGCGGTGATGATCGAGTCGATCGTCGCGCGGGCGGACTCGGTGCGGCTGGGGATCGGCAGCTCGAACAAGTACGACGTGAGGAACCCGTTCACGGCGGCGGAGTCGGCGGAGATGATCTCGCTCGTCCCGGGCGGGGCGTCGTGCGACCTCGTGGAGGTTCCGGACCTGGGAAACGGCCCGCGCTGGCGGGAGATGGTCAAGGGGATGTTCGGGCCGCTCGACCTGTTCGTGACGGCCAACGACTACGTGCGGAGCCTCCTCGAGGACGACTATCCGATCGCGCACCCCTCGTCGATCGTGCCTCGGGAGCTGCACGTCGCGGTGGACGGGTCGATGGTCCGTCGCGCGATGGCGCGAGGGGACGACTGGCAGGGGATGGTCACGCCCAAGGTCGCGCGCTACCTCCTCGACCGCGGCCTCGTGGATCGCTTCCGCCGCGAATTCGGCCTGGCCACCCTCGCCCTTGACGCCGCCGAGTGAGCGGGGCTCGCGTTCAAGACGACCGGATTCCTGCGGCCGCTCTGGCTTGATTGGCTATAACAGCTATAATAGCTCCAAAGGAGGCCCACATGACTGCCCCATCCCGCGATCGAACCGTCCACGCTCCACACAAGCGCCGCAGAAGGGCCCTGGCGGAGTACCGGAATCGCCGCGGCGAGCCGGTCCAGATCGCCGAGGTCACGGCCACGGACGCCAAGAACGCGTTCGGCACGGTCCTTGAGACAGCCATCGAGGAGGGCGTGGTCGCCATCACGCGGCACGACTCGCCGAAGGCCGTCTTGCTGTCGGTGGACGAGTTCAATGCGCTCGTCGAGGCACGCGGTTCGAAACTCGACACGCTGGCTCGCGAATTCGACGCGCTCCTCGAGAAGATGCAGTCGCCGGGCGCGCGTCGCGGCGCGAAGGCGGCCTTTGGCGCGTCGCGACGGCGGATGGGGAAGGCGGCGGTCGCCGCCACGCGCAAGCGTGGGTAGGCGAGTCTCTTGCATCTACGTCCTCGCCGGAACAAACGGCTCCGGAAAGAGCAGCATCGGCGGAGCCACGATCCGCGCGCTGGGCGCGGACTACTTCAATCCCGACGAGGCGGCGCGTCGGATTCGAGCCGCCAACCGGGGGCTCAGCCAGATGGATGCCAATAGCGCCGCCTGGCACGAGGGGAGGCGCCTGCTGGAGCGGGCCATCGTAGAGCGCCTCGACTTCGCATTCGAAACTACGCTCGGCGGGAACACGATTCCGGGACTCCTCTCGAAGGCGCTGGAGGCAGGCATCGAGGTGCGCGTCTGGTACGCGGGGCTCGCGACTCCTGAGCTCCACATCGAGCGCGTACGCGCGCGGGTCGCGAGGGGCGGTCACGCCATCCCCGAAACGGACATCCGCAGGCGTTTCGACTCGGGGCGCCTCCAGTTGATCCGTCTCCTGCCGAAGTTGACGGAGCTCCGCGTCTATGACAACAGCGCCGACGCCAACCCCGACGACGGCGTGCCGCCGGAGCCTCGCCTCATCCTCCACATGAAGCGCGGTCGGGTCGTCGCGCGCCGGAGCCTGCGCTCGACTCCCGACTGGGCGAAGCCGATTATCGCCGCGGCTCTCGGCCTCCAGGACTGAACCGAACCGAGATCCTCTAGGACGTCCTGGGCGGTCTCGGAACGGAGGCGTGAAGGCGGGGCTACTTCTTCCGCTCCAACAGGGGGCGCGCCGCCCGCGCCTCACGCCCCGCCTCGGAGGATGAGGCGACGGCGTGGAGAAGATCGTGCGCCGCGGGAGTCCCGATCCGCCCCAGGGCCCAGATGCCCCTTATCCGCGCGAGCCCCTCGGGCGTCCACTCGAGCGGCGAGGGGGCGTGCCCGTCGGGAGGGAGGGACGACAGGCGCCCGCGGAGGAACCCGACAGCGTCATCGCCGCGAGCCACGATCGTCGCCGAGGCCCGCGAGACGTCCCAGGTGTTCGAAGAGCCAAGGAGAGCCCACACCTCCTCCATTGGCGCGTCGAACGGCCGCGGCGGGGCCACCGCCGACGCCCCGAGGTTCCACACCAGGAGCGTCGAGTCCTCCATCCCCGTAATCAGCCGACGCCCGTCCCCGGTGTACGCGGAACCGCAGAACTCCCCGCACGCGGTGTTTACCTTCCACAGGACCTCTCGATTGCCATGGCGACGGACGGTCAGCACGCCCTCGTCAGACAGCTCGACGTCCACCTCGGCGACCGGTTCGCCATCGTCGTCGAGGACCTCTTCTTCCGAATCGGGTTCCCCCGTCGCGAGACACCACCTCGTCTCAGTCCCTTCCCAATCCTCCGAGATGACGTACGCACTGTCGGGTGAGAACCCGAAGGTGCCGCGCCAGGAGAGACTCGCGGGGATGTCCCAGAGCCTTCGACCGGTCTGCACGGAGTGGACGTAGATGGGATACGAAACATGACTGCTGATTCTCTGGAGCTCCGGGGTGCACGCCACCAGCGTCTGGTCAGGAGACACCACGACCTGCGTGAAGCCACCCACGGGCTCCCCTTCGGGGCGTTGGATGATGGAGCCTTCACGAAGATCGAGTAGCGCGAGACCTTCCTCCCAAACGGCCCCCACAACCGCCATGCGGCCGCCGTCGAGGAGTCCGATGTCGCCCGCCGCCGCGTTGTCGAAGCTCCGGAGGAGCGACAGGTCGGGCACTTTGAGCACGAGGAGGGCGCCCCCCTCACCTCTCGCGATGAGCGCCTCACCCGTCGCGCAGAATCCTGCGGGACAGACGTAGTCGTCCTCCTCGCCCACGGTTCGACGGGCGACGCAGGTCCCCGTGGTGAGGCTCCAGAGCTCCACCGTCCCACCGTCGCGGCCCGTGGCTACGTACTGCTCGTCAGGCGAGAGGACCACGCCGCACGGCCTCCCCGATCCCCCCTCGGCGGGTGAGAGCGGTTCCCCGGTGGCGGCGTCCCACAGCTCGATCGTGGCCCCTGGCCGCGCGACGTGCCGGCCATCCTGGGAGACGGCGATGACCGGCGCATACCCGCCCGCGCCCTCGTCGCGCAGGGCGCGGAAGCTCCGCAACGCGACGTCCTTCCGCCTCGCGCGGCTCGTGAGCGACCATCGCGCGAGCACCCCCGCGCCTCCGACGGCCGAGAGGGTGTCACCATCACTCAGGAACACGAGCGTTACCACGCCGCCGTCGAGCGTGCCAAGCTCCACCGGCTCCGCGTCGGCCTCGTAGACGCGGATGACGCCCTTGCCGTCCGCAAGCGCGAGACGACGTCCGTCCCCGGAGAACGCGCCTGCGACCGACTCCTTCATCTCGGGCCGGACCGGTGCTTCCTCTTTCCCGGTCTCGAGACTCCAGAGTCGGGCCCCTGCGCCCCGGAGGAAGGTCCAGAGGCGGGTGCCATCGGGAGACATCGCCAGCGTTGGACGCCGGTTGGAGTCGTACGCCTTCGCGGTCAAGAGCCTCTTCCCATTGGACGTGTCCCATGCGTAGAGGTCTCCGCCCAGCTCCGCGGCCGCCAGCACGCCTCCGTCCACGGAGAGCGCGAGCGCGACGGGGTAGATCCGCGCACCCACGTTCCGGACGACGGCGCCGGTCGAGGCGTCGAGGAGCTGCGTGGACGACTTGAACTGGGCCGCGATCAGCCTGCCGTCCCCCGAGTACGCGAGCGCCTCGAATTCGTATCCCCGGAACTTCTGGTGCCCGGTCCTGACGATTCGCTTCCCGCTCGGCGCCTCCCAGATCGTCAGGTTGTTGTCGCTGGCAATGGAGGCGATCCGCTTCCCGTCGGGCGAGAAGGCCACCTGCACCGCGAAATCGGGCTGACGGAACCGCGCGTCGCCGAGGCGCATCACGACGTGATCTGGGAGGGGTTCGCCCGGGGCCTCCGTGCGTTCCTCTCCAAGCGCCCCACAGGCGCCGAGGAGCACGCCCGTGAGGAGACCCAGGGCGCGAGAGAAACGCATCGCCACCACCCTCACTTCGAGCGCTCGGAGATCTTCCACCTAACCGCAAAGGACTGGCACTGGTCGAACGTGTACCACCCCCAGTACGGCTGCCCATCCGCCAACATCGCCGCGGCGGCCAGGTACCACGGTCCTTCCGCGCAGGCGCGGATGCGCGCCTCGACCCCCGTGCCGTAGTCGGCGTCGCGCAGGGCCTGGTCCAGCAGGTCGCTCCGCGTCGCGTCCGCGTGCGCATCGAGCCAACCCTTCCACGCCGCCCGCGCCTCGCAGGGGATGAACAGGTCGTTCCGCATTTCGTCGAGGGTGTGCGCCGTCGAGACCTCGAGGAGCCAGAACGCGGCGCGGCGGATCTCGGGGTCGGGGTCGCAGAGGAGCGGCACGAGGGGGTACAGGTCGCGCGGCTCGGCGAGCATGATGAGGGCGCGAATCCCCGAGTCGCACGTGTACCGGATGCAATCTGTCAGCGGCTCCAGTTCCTCGGCCGTGGGGCTCTGCCCGAGGTAGAGGTCGATCCAGAGGGCCTCCAGCCGCTTCGCGATGTGGCGCGAGGAGCGACGGGCGGCGACCGCCATCCTTGCACTGGCGGGATCGCCTTGGGCGAGGGCCTTGGCGAACCACTCCGCGTTCGCCGGCGCGGCGTCCAGGAGGCGGATCAGCATGTCGGACGCCTCCGGACACGGGACCTCCGCGAGCGCGCGGGCCCACCCCGCCCACGCGTACTCCTGGGCCGGCCGCATCTCCGCGCGGGCGAGGCGGAGCGCCAGGGGGCGAGCGTCTCGCAACAGCGCGGCATACGCCTCCGTGGTCGCGTACTTCGACTTCTCCTCGAGAAGGATGATGTCCGTGGCCTCGCGCAGCGCCTCCGGCGAGCCGGTGCGCATGAGGGCCTCCGTCCATCTCCGCGGCTCCTCGAGCCACTTCTCGTCCGGTCGTCCTCCCCCCAGGAGGACGGCCACGTCCTCTGGACGGAGCGGCGCCTCCGTGAGGGCCTGCAGGACGCCCAGTGGCGGCGTCTTCCCCTTCAGCCGCTCGAGGAGCGCCTCCGTCGCGGGTCGCCCCTCCCACGCCACCCACAGCGCCGCCGCGGCCCCCGGCATGTCTCCCTGAGCGATCCTGCGAACGCGATCGAGGAGATCGGGCGTCTTCCTCGTCGCGAGATACCCGCAGGCCGTCTCCTGGATCTGTTCGTCAGGGCCGCCATTCACTTCGAAGGAGAGGAGCGGGAGGACGTCCTCCTCGAGGCCGTCCACGTCGAGCAGGATGGCGGCACGGAGGGCGGAGAGCTGCGTGTTCCGGTCCGGATCGCCAAGTGGCGCCCGCAGCGCCTCGCGGCGCCCGTCGGGTTCGAGGCGGCGGAGCCTGCGATACGGATCCGCAAACGCGTCGAACGGCAGCGAGTGACGCCGCGGGTCCGGGGCCGGCGAGCCCGCGAGGGCCCGGAGGGCCGCGAACCTCACTGTGGAGGTGCCGTAGTTGAATTCACCAGAGGAACTGGATGAGAGCCTCTTGGGGAACGACGGATCCAGCAGCGGCTTCGCGAGCCACTCGAGCACGGCGTGATCCTCCGGGGAGAGCGAGCCCCAGCGCTCCGGGATCCGCCTCGCCTCGTCGGCCCCCTCGCTGCGCACCAGCGCGGCCTCCAACGCCCCGGGGGCGTGGCGGTCCCTCAGGGCCTCCAGGAAGGGGGCGGGGTCCCTGCCGACCGCGGCGTCGAGCGCGGGGAGGACCCTCCTGAGCATGGCGTCCGCGGGGTCCTTCAGGAGCGCGAGGAGGTGCGGGAGGGCGTCGTCGCCGAGGAGGGGCAGGAACCGCGCGGCCGCGGCCTCGCGGGTCTCCTCGTCCGTATCGGCGATCAGGGCGAGGACCGCCTTCTCGCTTTCGGGCGTACGGCGGCGGATTAGCCCCGGCAGGAGACACCTCTTCTCGGGCGGAAAGGTGTCGAGAGCGCGCAGGGCGCAGGTCGTCAGCGCATCACGATCGGCGGAGGCGACGAGCAGGTAGTAGAACTGCTCGGAGAGCTTGTCGTCTTCCTCCTTCTCCCACGCGGCCATCGCCACGGGGACGACCTCGGGCAGCTCCGAGACATCGAGGGCCGTCGCGACGCGCTTGCGCAGGGGCGCAGGCGGCCACTCTTTCAGGAAGTCCTCGAGTCCCCCGGGCGGCGTCTCGCCGAGCTCGATGAGTGCGGCGCGCGCGGACCAGCGGCGCCCGACGTCGGCGTCCGTCGCGAGCACGTGGAGCGCCTCCCTGGCCGCCGGCGTCGCGAGCCGCCAGAGGCCGTCGATCGCGGCGGAGGAGTCGGGTGCGGCGGTGCGGCCGGCGAGGGCGAGGAGGTCGGGGACGCACGTGTCGTCGGCCTGGGCGCCGATCGCCTCGGCGAGCCGCACGAGACGGGTGAGAGTCGGACCCTTGCCCGAGCGGATCTGGCCGATCGCACGTTTCGCGCGCGCCCTTGCCTCGACGGAGCCCTTCAGGACCGTCTCACGGAGCGCGGGAAGCGCCGCGGGGCCCGCGTCGACGAGTCCCTCCTCCGCCTCGTCGCGCGTGGCGACCGCGTCGGAGTCCAGCTCCTGGACGAGGAGCGGGATTCGGGGACACAGGGCTTCGAGGCGGGCCAGTTCGGCCTCCACGGCCCTTCGGAGGATCGGCAAGGCCTCAGGCCCCTGGATGAGGAGATCACGCTGGGCCTCGGCAACGACTTGGGGGTCCTCGTCTCCGAGCGCGGCGACAAGGCGCTCTACGTCGGGGTCCTCGGCGATGAGGGTCGACGCCAGCAGGAGGCCCCAGAACGCCGTCTTCATGGCAGGGACCCACTCCTCGCGCCGTCAGGTCCACCGGAGGTTGAGGATGCCGCTACCCCGCCCCTGGAAAGAGACGCCCGATGTCGAGGATGAATTCGGGAAGCAACGGCGTGGTGTACTTGGCGGTCGGGCGATGCTCGCGCCAGACGTCCGTGGCGCGGAGAAGGACGAGCACGGCGCGCTTCTGCGGATCGATGATCCAGTACTCCCGCACGCCTGCAGCCAGGTACTCGCGGCGCTTCTCCTGGTAGTCCCGCGACTCGCCGCCCTCCGAGACGACCTCTACGACGATGTCGGGGACCCAGCGCTCCCAAGGATTCACGGGGTCTGGGGCCGCCGTGATGTAGACCGCCAGGTCCGGGTGTCGTTCAGACTGCATCCCAGCAAGTCGAAGTACACATCGGTCTCCGGTCCCGACGTAGGAGACCAGGTCACGATGCGCCGCGACCCAGGACAGGATTTGGGTTTCCAGCTCATAGACGACAGAGCCGTGCGGGAGTCCCGGTACATCCACCACCTGAATCACCCCCCGTGCCAGCTCGTAGAGGTGCCCCGGCTCGCCCTTCGCCTCGGCAAAGTTCGCGAGGGACATGGCGCGGCCGTGGTCCGCGGGTCCGACCTTGAGTTTCGTAGCTTCCATGCACATCAACTCGGTTCCAGACGACCCTCATTGTACGCGGAGAGCAAACCGCCAATCAACCCCGCAGAACGGTCGTTGTGGAACATGGAAAGCGCTGATCCGGGGTGGTAGAGTCGCCCGCGATGATGCAAGTCGGAGATCGGATCGGAGCCTACCGCGTCACGCGCAGCCTCGGCCAGGGGGGCACGGGGCGCACGTGCGAGGGGGTCCACGAGCTTCTCGACGAGAAGGCCTGCCTCAAGGAGGCCCTCCCTACAACGCCCCGAGAGCTGCTCCTCCGCGAAGCGAAGATCCTGTGGGGCCTCCATCACCCCTTCCTCCCCACGCTCCGCGACGTGGTCGAGGAGCCTCGGGAGAAGACGCTCGTTATCGCGATGCGCTTCGTCGAGGGAACGTCACTCGACGCCCTCGGGAAGCTCTCGCCCGAGGAGACCTTCCCCATCTTCGGGCGCATGATCCGCGCGCTCCGCGTCCTGCACCACCGCGGCATCG
>CAZYRM010000220.1:0-10082 GCA_964649705.1 uncultured Planctomycetia bacterium | reverse complement strand
ATCCCAAATCCTAACAAGTGGGTAGGCATCGTGTTGGGATTTGGGATCTCGTTGGGATCTGGGATTTGGGATCTGGATCTCGAACGCGGGCACCCATCCTACCTACAGAATAGCGCTTGACGCGATGCTAGCGTCCCGTCCGCCTCTTCGCGCCCCGCCGATGTGGGCGGTAGCCCACCGCGGACTCGGGGCGGAGCGACGGGTTCGTGCGGGGCGTGAGCCCCTGGGCGTGCGTGTAGCCGCCCTCGTCCAGGTCGCCGCTGAACACCGCGAGCGCGCGGTCCACCTTCTCCTTCGAGGTCGCCAGCGCCCGGTCCGCCGCCTTCTGCGCCTTCTCGCGGCGCGCCTCGATCGCCTCGGGGGGCGGGTCCGCCGGGATGAGCGCCTCGCAGCCGTCGCCGATCAGGTCCTTCCGCCCCGCCGAGAGGAGCGCCTCGCGGACCTCGTACCAGTTCTCCGGCTTGAAGAACTGCATCAGCGCCCGCTGCATCTTCCGGTCCTTCACCGCGCGGACCGCGGGGACCTCCCGCATCGTCATCGGGTCGAGCCCCGTGTAGTACATGCACGTCGCCACGTCCATCGGCGCCGGGATGAAGTCCTGCACCTGCCTGGGGCGGTACCCGTTCCGCTTCAGGTAGAGCGCCAGGTCGATCATCGCCGCGAGCGTCGATCCCGGGTGGCTCGCGATGTAGTACGGCACGAGGTATTGCTTCGGCTTCCCCGCCGCCTTCGAGGCCTTCGCGAACTCCACGGCGAAGGCGTCGAAGTCCTCCACGCCGGGCTTCTTCATGAGCGTGAGCGTCCGCGCGTCCGTGTGCTCCGGGGCGACCTTCAGGTGCCCCCCGACGTGGTAGGCGGCCAGTTCCGCGACGTACTTCGGGTCCAGGCGCGCGAGGTCCATGCGGATCCCGCTCGCGATGTTCACGCGCTTCACGCCCGGCGTCTCCCGCGACTTCCGCATCAGCTCGAGCACCGGGCCATGGTCCGTCCCCAGGAGCGGGCAGATCGTCGGGTGCACGCACGACAGGCGGCGGCAGATCTTCTCCACGTCGGGGCGCGAGCACCTCATCTGGTACATGTTCGCCGTCGGGCCCCCGAGGTCGCTCACCGTTCCCTTGAAGCCCGGCTCGGAGGCCATCGCGCGGACCTCCTCGAGGATCGACTTCTGCGACCGCGACGAGATGATCCTCCCCTGGTGCGCCGTGATGGAGCAGAACGTGCACCCCCCGAAGCAGCCGCGCATGATCGTCACCGAGTCGCGGATCATCTCCGCGGCGGGGACCTTCTCCGAGTAGGCGGGGTGGGGCGTCCGGACGTACGGCAGGCCGTAGACGGCGTCCATCTCCCGCGTCGTCAGCGGCATGGCGGGCGGGTTGACGACGACGACGCGGTCCCCGTGCCGCTGGACGAGGCGCCGCGCGTTCAGCGGGTTCGTCTCGTCGTGGAACATCCGCGTCGCCCTCGCGAAGGCGACGTAGTCGGCCCGGCGCTTGCCCGCGGCGACATCCTCCTCGCGGATCGGCCCCTGCGCGACGCCCGGCGGCGGGGAGACCTCCTCGAAGCTCGGCAGCTTCACGGCCTCCGCGGGGACCGGCTCGCTCGCCCCGAGCAGGAAGGCGACGCCGCGGATGTCCCTGAGCGCCTTGACGTCCTCTCCCGCCTCCAGGCGCACCGCGATCTCGTGGATCGTCCTCTCCCCCATCCCGTAGGCGAGCAGGTCGCACTTGCTGTTGACGAGGATCGAGGGGCGCACGGTGTCGGACC
Source organism: uncultured Planctomycetia bacterium (assembly GCA_964649705.1). Lineage (GTDB taxonomy): Bacteria > Planctomycetota > MHYJ01 > WSZJ01 > CAZYRM01 > CAZYRM01. Next base: position 8,318 of record CAZYRM010000220.1, on the reverse strand, counting down.
AGTAGTCGTAGTGCGCGAGGCGGCGGAGGGAGGCCTCCACGCCGCCGGCGATCACGGGCACGCCGGGAAAGGCCTCGCGGCAGCGCTGGCAGTAGACGGGCGTGGGGCGCTCCGGGCGGAGGCCCGTGCGCCCGCCGGGGGAGTAGGCGTCGTCGCTGCGGGGCTTCCGGTTGGCGGTGTAGAGGTTGATCATCGAGTCCATGTTCCCCGCGCTGACGCCGTAGAAGAGGCGCGGGCGGCCCATGGCGCGCCACGGATCGGCGCTTTTCCAGTCGGGCTGCGCGAGGATGGCGACGTTGTAGTCGAGGGCCTCGAGGAAGCGGCCGAGGATCGCCATGGCGAAGGAGGGGTGATCGACGTAGGCGTCCCCCGTGACGAGGACGACGTCGGGCTGCCCCCAGCCGCGCTCGTCGATTTCCTGGCGGGACATCGGGAGGTGCCGTCGCGCGGCCTCGGGGTCGCGTCGCGAGGGGCCGCGATCGAGGTCGCCGAGCAGCGTGCGGCCCGACGGCAGCGTCAGCGACTCCCAGGAGACGGGGGCGTTCGGGGGCATGGCGGGGCTCAAATGGAGGACCGGGCGCGATCCATGGTACTGGAGGGCGCATGGCCGATCAAGGCGCGATCCTCCTTGCGCCGGTGAGGCGTCTCGGGCACCATCGCGCATTCGCGCCGTTTTCGCAGTCCCGTCCGTTCAGGAGGATCCATGTCCAGAGCCCCGCTGGCCGTCCTCGTCGTCCTGCTCCTCGGCCTCCGCGTCCAGGCGGAGGAGTCGCTCGCCGGTACCTGGGAGGCGAAGATGGAGGGGTACACCATCGTTCTCGACCTGAAGCCCGACGGCACGGGCACGATGGAAGAGGAGAAGATCACGTGGCGCGTCCAGGATGGCAAGCTGGAGATCGCCGTCGAGGACGAGACGATCGTCTACTCGTTCAAGCGGGATGGCGCCTCGCTGTCGATCTCCGGGGGCGACCTGGACGAGCCGATGACGTTCACCAAGAAGGGCGGCGAGAAGAAGGGGCTCGGCGGGAAGAAGAAGGGCCTGGCGGGGAAGCTGGGCGTCGAGGAGGGCGGCCAGGCGAAGCCTCCGGTGGAGCAGCCGAGGCCGGCGGAGGGCGGGATCGTCGGCGAGTGGGAGGCGACGGGGCCGGACGGGGTCGTCGTGATGGCCCTCAAGGCCGACGGGACGGGGAGCATCGGGGCGCAGGCCTTCAAGTACATGTTCACGGAGAAGACGCTGACGCTGTCGGCGGGCGGGGAGCAGATCGAGTACGGCTACGGGCTGAAGGGCGACGTCCTGGTGCTGTCGGGCGGAGACCTGCCCCAGCCGACGGAGTTCAAGCGCAAGGGCGCGGCTGGTCCGGCCCCCGCGCCGGAACCTGAGAAGGGGCTGGTAGGGACCTGGCGAACCGAGGGCGAGACGTTCGAGATCCGCGCGGACGGGACAATCGCCGTCAACGGCCAGACGGTGCAGTACGAGGTGAAGGGGACCACGCTGACGTTCGTGGGACCGAACGGCCGGGTCCCGTTCGAGTTCACGCTCGAGGGGGACACGCTGAAGCTCACGAGCGAGGGGACGACGAGCACCTACAAGCGCGTCGGCGCGGCCGGCGAGGGCACGCCTGGAGGCGGCGGCGCCGCGGAGGGGGTCGCGGGCGTGTGGATGGTCATGGAGGCCTCGCTCGACCCGACGAACTACATGAGCTACACGCAGTACGTGACGCTGCTCCCCGACGGCTCGGTGGCGTACCAGAAGGCGGAGGGCGGGGCGTCGAGGGACGCGGTCTCGGAGCACCTCGAGCGGTTCCGCTCCTGGCGAAACGACGGCTCGACGGTGGGCGAGGCGGGCAACTGGGAGAGCGACGGGCGGACGATCCGGATCCAGTGGAGGCTCTGGAACGGGCTCGTTTCGGAGGGGCAGGTGGACCTCGCGAGCGGGAAGCTGACGCTCTCGGGGATGGGCGTGCTCGAGGAAGGCGCGACGCTGACCTTCGAGCGCCAGCAGTAGTCGGCGAGCCCGAGGAGCGGCGATCCAGGTAGCGCGGCGTGCCCGGACTCGTTTTTCACCACCAAGCCTCGCCAAGGTCCGCCAAGAAGAGGTCCGGGGCGGCCTCGGGGATCAGGGCTTGGGCGGGGCCGACCGTCGCCCGAAGGGCTGGGCCGCTTCCTACAGAGCAAGAGATCGACGGATGGCCTCATCGACCTCCCGCATCCTCTCCGGCGGAAGGGATCCGACGAGGCGAAGTCGACCGGTCTTCGGATCGAGGAAGCGGCCCGGGTCGAGGGAGCGGACCTGAAAACAGATGAATACGGTGTCCTGCGGCAGGCCTGCCTCGCGCGCGCTCACCCGGACGTTCGTCGGATACTCCCGCGGCACGTTGGTCGCGGACGTCCCCACCACGACCGTCACCACGAGCGGGAGCCGGTTGATTTCGTCGGAGGACACGACGAGCACGGGACGTCGGCCTGCCTGCTCGCGTCCGACGGTCGGCGATAGCTCGACGAAGTAAACCTGGCCCCTCGAGATCATCCCGGGAGCCCGTCACGCTCGGCGACTCGGAATGCCGCGTCGATGGCTGCGCACTCTGCCCGGATGGCCGGATCCGCCGCCATCGCTTCCATGGCGGCTCGGAACTCCGCCTGCCGCCGCCGCTCCACGTATTCCCGCAACGCGACGGTGATGAGCCGGTTCAGGTTCTTGCGGAGCTCCGGCGGGGCGGCCTTTGCGGCATCGCGCACCAGCGACCGTGCCAGCGCCACGCTTCGCCTGACCGTGTTGGAAACCCGGGGAGTGCCCATGTGTGACCTCGGGTATCACTCGATGTGTGACATGATAGCGCAGGGAGGATGGGCTTGCAACTCAAGTGTGGGCGGGGCCGCCGGTCGCTCCAGGACGATGGCGAGCATCTCGAACGACGCGGCCTTGACCTGGCAGAGGGTCAACTCTGCCTCGGATCGACGGAGACGCAGACCTGGATTGCGGACCTGGACCGGCGAAGCTACCATGGGCCGCGTGAGACCGATCTCCCCTCTGCTTTGTACGATCTTCCTGTCGGGCCTCGGCGCGTGCCAGGATCTGGATCAGGTCCGCGCTCGCATGGCGGATCTGGGCGCGGACGACTGGTCCGTGCGCGAGGCGGCCACCGAGGACCTCACTCGCATGGTTGTGGAGGACCCCACCGGAGAAGTCGATCGGGAGATCGTCGGCGGCCTCGACTCAAATGACCCTGAGGTCGCCACGCGCTGTCGAATCATCCACGCGGTCGAAGAAGACCAACACCTCAAGATCGTCGTGCTGGAGGTCCAGGGAGAGGCCGATTTTCAGAGTGCGCCGAAGACCCCGTGGCGGACGGTGCGGAGTGGAGTGGAGATCCCGCGCGGCGCCAGGCTGTGCACCGGCGTGGAGAGCCACGTCGTCCTCGCAGTGGGGAGCTACGGCAAGATCGTGGTCCAGGAGGCCTCGGCCCTCGAGATCCGGTCGCTGACCGTGGAGTGGTACGGGGTCACAGGGACGCTTCGCATCGACCCCGGGGTGGTCAGATTCGTCGAAGGGGACGACCCGCGCTTCTTCGCAAACCTGAGGGTCGAGACGTCCCGGCTGACAGCGTCCGTCCGATGAGGAGCCGAAGCTCGGCGCTGACCCGACGGTGATTGCACCCGTCCGTCGGAGGTTCGCCGTCGCGGAGGCGCGGGCCTACCTGGCCTGGGAGCCGAAGTCGGGGGGCCGACCCTCGCGGATGTCCTTCGCCCACTGATCGAGCCGCCCCTTGTCACGCTTCCAGAAGCGCGTGCAGCGCCCCAGGTACTCGAGGACGACGTCCCGTTCGCCGGCCTCGAGGAGCTCCTTCGCGAGCCACATGCTGGGGCCGGCGCTGCCGAGCGAGACGGACCCCGGCGCTGCGCCCGCCTCGAGGAGACGCCGCTTTGCCTCTTCGACGTCGCCATCCCTCAGGGCGAGCCTTCCGAGGACCGTGTGGCCGACGTGGACCGCCCTCCCGTCGACCTCGCCCGTCTCCGGCGAAGTCGCTTGCTCCAGCAGCTCCGTCGAGTAGGCCTGCGCCTTTGGCCACTCGCCTGCCTCGAAGGATAGCTCGGCCAGCTCGTCAAGGGCGAAGAAGCGGGAGCGATGGCTGGAGTCGAGGGAGACCGACTCCTCGCGGAGCTGCAGGGCTTCCTTCGCGAGCCCCGCCCTCTCCTCGCCGCTCTTGCCGAGCATCTCGAGTCTCATCAACGCGGAGAGCTTCCTCGGCCACTGTGGACTCTCAGGCTCCAGGGCCTTTGCCCTCCGGTAGTACTCCTGGGCGCGGGACTCATCGTGGAGCAGGAAGTAGCTCGCCGCGTTCCCGAGGACCGCCGCTTCGCATGAGGGACTCTCCACGTGCTTCTGCCAGAGCCGGGATGCCTCTTGGTACGCATCGGGTTCCAGGATCGCGTCCATCTCCATCCCAACGCTGCCGGCGAACCCCGAGCCGGGGGCGTTCTCGATGATCCAGAAGACGTGGCCCTGTCGTGTCGCTTGCTCCTCCGGATGCTCGAACCGGCGGCTCCAGTAGTACCCGAGCAGCCGCGAGCGCGAATCGAGGTCGTCCGGGTCCGCGTCGAGCCGCTTCTCCCGCTCCGCGACCTGCTCCGGGGTCAGGGCGCGTCCCTCCAAGAGGACCTCGACCGCCCGGACGTCCTCGTCCTGGCCCTGGGCCTCAGAGGTGGCCGCATGAAGAGCCATCGCGACCCACAGGATCGCGATTGCTTCTGTCGTACGCATCTCCATGGCTCGATTCTCGCTTCCAAGCGCGGCATCGATCGACGATCCACGGATTACACGGATGCACACGGATGGGCTTCGGGCTTCATGTCCATCCGTGTCCATCTGTGCAATCCGTGGATCGTCCATGTGCTCTGCTCTCAGTCGCCGCGCAGCGAGGCCGCGTGGGGCGAGGCCTTCAGCAGGCGGTCGAGCGCGGCCCGGACCTCCGCGGCCTGCTCGCTGCAGGACAGCACGCCCCACTCGATGCGCGCGTACCCGGGCGCCGTCTCGCCCTCGTCGCCCTGGATCGCGCCCAGGTGGGCGGCAAGGCTCGGATAGCCGGCCTCGAGCAGGATCACCTGGTCCATCAGGATCGCCGCGCGCCAGCAGGCCGCTCCGCTGGCCTCCTCCGTATTGGCGCTCCAGCCGTCGATGAGCGACCGGAAGGCGTTGCGGGCGAATTCGCGGGATGCGTCGTCCTCGGCCTCCGTGCAGTCGAGGACGATGGGGAGGATCGTCGTCGTCGGAGGTGGAGGAGGAGGCGTCAGTGCGCGACGCGACGGAATCCTGGCCGGGTCATCGCCACTCCCTTCGACAATCCAGCCACCGTCCTCATTGACCGGGTGTCTCCCGCGACCAACGCTGCACGTAAGTAGAGGGCGTGTGATCTGGGCGCGCGTGGTCTGGTCAGGAGTATTCCGGACGAGGAGTCTTGCTATGCCAGGATCGACGTGGAATCCCAGGGACAGTTCTGAGTCCTGTCGTTGAATGGAGCGGACCTCGAATAGCGTAACCTGACCGACATAGACGAGACACGTCGAGCCGCAGGCGAGGAGCGCCTCGGCATCCACGCCCGTGCACAACCTGGCGCCCTGGCCGAATTGCATCCCGCGCTCGGCGACCACCCACTCTTGCTTCGGGGCGCGCTGGAAGTCGACCTCTCCGACGACGTCGAGGACCACGACGTCGGGTAGTTCGGCCGCGGGCTCCTCGGCCGGCGCGCCGGTGAGGATGACCAACAGGATCGGCCACACCCAACCTCGTCGTTTCATGTCAGGCCTACTCCCTTGCCGCGAGTGAAAGCGATGGGGAAAGCTGTCGCGGTGGCGGTGGCGTGCTCGTCCTCGAAATCGTTCTCGTTCTCGTGCTCGTGCTCGTGCTCGTGCTCGGCTTGATCGCATGCGCCCACGCCGAGCACGAGCACGAGTACGAGCACGAGAACGATTTCGAGGACGAGCACGCCACCGCCACCGATCCCAAGGAAGAGCGGCATTTGGACATCACGCCATGTCGTAATCGATCGCGAAGCGGTTGTCGGCGTCGATGGCGCTCACGCCGAGGTAGGGCGACCACGTGAAGAACTCCACGCGGTCGAGCGCGGGGTGGAACCGCAGGATCCGCATCCAACCGTTCCCGCCGTTCTCCTTCATCTGGTAGTTCGCGAGGACCTGGTGCACCGGATGGCCGTCCTCCGCGGCGTCCACGCGCCTCCCCAGCCCGTCCCCGAGCACGTGCCCCGAGAGGACCAGGAACAGGTTCGGGTGGCGCCGAGCGAACTTCTCCCATTGCTCCTCGCCGTCGTTCCCCCCGCAGCCGTACCGGCGAGGGCTCGCCCCGATGTCGTGGATCCGCAGGTCGTCGCAGCTCATGTAGGCGTGCGTCACCATCATCGCCCGGTGCCGAGGGTGCTGCGCCACGACATCGTTCGCCCACGTCAGCACCTCGTCCCGCGGGCCGAACTCCAGCGTCACCACCAGGAAGTCCATCCCCCCCGCCGTGAACGTGTAGAAGGTGTTCTCGTGCGCGTCCTCGAAGCACCCGCCCCAGCCGCGCTGCGACGAGAGGCGCTCCAGCGGGAACGTCTTCCGGAAGAGCCTCGTGTCGCGGTTCCTCGCGCTGCCGCCGGGGCCCATGTCGTGGTTTCCCACCGCGAGCGCGCAGGGGACCACGCCGTCGAGCAGCCTCATGCTCGTGTCCGCGTTCCTCCACTGCTCCGCGTTGTTCTTGTTCGTGATGTCCCCCTCGTGCACCACCATCGCGATCCGCCACGCCTCGACGTTCTTCCGGATCCACATCGTCTGGTCCGTGAAGACGTCCGGGTACGACTGGCTGTAGTACTGCGTATCGGGGAGCGCCACGATCGAGAACCAGTCGTCCTGACGCGCGAAGAGCGGGAGGCGGCTCAGGCCGAGGAGCGCCGCCCCCGCGGCCGCGCCTTGCAGGAACTGCCGTCGCGTGATCAGGCCCATCGCTACTCCTTCTTGATCGCGCCGAGCGCCTCTCGCGCCGCCGTGCGGACCTCCTCGTCGAGGTCCTGTTGGAGCCTCTCGAGCGTCGGAACCGCCTCCTTCGCGTCGGGGCCGAGCTTCGCGAGCGTCCGTGCAGCGTGGACGCGGAGGTACGGGAAGGCGTCGCCCAGGGCCTCGACGAGCGCGGGGACAACGCCGCGGACCTTCGGACCGAGCTTCTCGAGCGCGTTGATCGTCGCGATGCGGACGTTGTTGTCGGCGTCCTTGAGGAGCTTCGCGAGCGACCCGATCGCGTCGGCGCTGTCGGGGCCCACCGCGCCGACCGCCGTCGCGGCCGCCGCGCGGACCTGCCAGGAGGGGTCCTTGAGGGCCTCCACGAGGCGCGGGACGGCCTCCCCCGCGTCGGGCCCGAGCGCCGAGAGGCCGTTCGCCGCCGCGGCGCGGACAGACTCCTCGGAGTCCCCCAGGGCCTTCGCGAGGTCGGGGACGGCGCGGGCTGCCTCCGGGCCCGCGGCGCCGAGGGCGATGGCGCACGCGGCGCGGACGTCCTTCGAGGTGTCGCCGAGCGCGGCCGTGAGCGCGGGGATGGCGTCGACCGCGTCCGCCCCCATCGCGTAGAGGGCCCGGGCGACCCGCTCGCGGACGAGTGGCTCCTTGTCCTGGAGCGCGGCGAGGAGCGAGGGCATGCCAGCCTTCGAGGGGCCTCCGATCGCGCCGAAGGCGTCCGCCGCGGAGGCCCGCACGGCGGGGTCGAGGTCCACGGTCGTCAGCGCGGCCATGAGCTCGGGGAGAATGGCCTGCATGTCGGGGCCGATGCGGCCGAGCGCCTCCGCGGCGTTGGCGCGGACCTCGGCGTCGGCGTCGAGGATTGCATGCGCGAGGGGCGCGGCGGCGGGGCGACCCTCCTCGCCAAGGCGGCCGATCGACCTCGCGACGGCGCGGCGGACGGCGACGTCGGCGTCGGTGAGCGCCTTCGAGAGCGCGTCGAGGGCCCCCTCGGGGACGGGGCGGAGGCGCCCGAGGTTCTCGGCGGCCTTTTTCCGGATCGTCGCGTTGTCGTCGGAGAGCTTCTTCACCCAGTCGGGGTTCTCGTCCTCGGCGCGGAGGAGGAGGACGAGGGAGAGGAGTGCGATCACGAGGCGCATGCGGGGCCTCCATCGGGGATGTCGGAACGGGATGGTACCACACGGGCGTCCATTGCACCACGGAGGCCGTCCCTTCGGCAGGGCCGCCCCCCACCCCCTGCCTGCACCTCGACCGCCGTCGCCCCAGTCCCGCGTTCCGTGACCCGATGCCCGACTCCCGAGACCCGATGCCCGAGACCCGTT
>CAZYRM010000219.1:0-10084 GCA_964649705.1 uncultured Planctomycetia bacterium | reverse complement strand
GCGTAGAGGTAGTCGGAGACGATCATCCCGAGCACGGCGTCGCCCAGGAACTCCATCCGCTCGTTGCAGCGCAGGCCTTCCTCCTTGGCCGAGGAGTGGACGAGCGCCATCGAGAGGAACGACGTGTCCTTGAAGACGTACTGGAGAGCGGTCTGGAGGAGGTGAAGCCTGTCTTCGGCGAGGTAGGGGCGAGTCTCTCGGTCCACGCTGGAGCCCTCGAGGGGACGGAGGAGAGGCTCCAGGCCCGGGCCCTCCACACGGAGGGCGGGAGCATGAATCCTCGACGCGCATTCTACGGGAGGACCGGGGGCCGGTCAATCGCGCAGGTGTCGATAGCTGATATCTGAGAGCTGATATCTGAGAGCAGATATGCTCCGCAATCCCGCCGAATTCCGGGCCATATCTGATATCGACTCTCAGCTCTCAGATATCTGATATCGTCGCAGATTGGTAAAATCGGCCGCTCCATGCTCCTCTCAGATTTCTCCTTCGACCTCCCGCCCGAGCTGATCGCCCAGCATCCGTCAGATCGCCGCGACGGCTCCCGTCTCCTCGTCCTCGACCGCGCGACGGGACATCGCGAGCACCGCGTCTTCACCGACCTCCCATCGCTGCTGCGCGACGGCGACCTCCTCGTCCGCAACGACACAAAGGTCATCCCCGCGCGGGTCATCGCGCGCAGGCGCACCGGCGGGCGCCTTCGCATCCTCCTCGTCCGCGAGACGGAGCCAGGCGTTTGGGAGGCCCTCGCGACCGGCGCGGACGCGAGGGACGGGGAGCGCCTCGTGGTCGAGGACGCCGAAGGGCAGGGCTCCGAGTGGGAGATCGAGGTCCTCTCGCGCCAGGCGGGGACGTGGCGCATCCGCCTGGGCGACGAGACGTCGTGGGCGCGCCTCGATGCGCTCGGTCGCGCGCCGCTCCCGCCGTACATCCGACGGCCCGCGGGCGCCGACCCGCAGGCGCGGGAGGACATGGAGCGCTACCAGACCGTCTACGCCGCCGAGGCAGGCGCCATCGCCGCCCCGACGGCGGGGCTCCACTTCACGCCCGCGATCCTGGAGGCGCTGGCCGCGCGCGGCGTGCGCATCGCGTCCGTCACGCTCCACGTCGGCGTCGGGACGTTTCTTCCCGTGAAGGCGGAGCGCGTGGAGGACCATCGGATGGGCTCGGAGCGGTTCCGCGTGCCGTCGGAAACGGCGCGGGAGATCGAGCTCGCGCGCCGCGAGGGACGCCGCGTGGTCGCCGTGGGGACGACGGTCTGCCGCACGCTCGAGACGGTGGCGCGGACGGGGCAGCTCGAGGGGGAGACGGACATCTTCATCACGCCGGGGTTCGAGTTCCGCGCCGTGGATGCGCTGCTGACGAACTTCCACCTCCCCGAGGGGACGCCGCTGCTCCTCGCGTGCGCGTTCGCAGGCCGCGAGCGCGTCCTCGAGGCGTATCGCGAGGCGGTCTCCCTCCGCTACCGCTTCTTCAGCTACGGCGATGCGATGCTGATCCGATAGCGCGACGTGTATACTCTGGCCCGTCTTCACGGGAGGGCCCGACATGCCCCGAGTCCTGCTCGCCCTGCTCCTGGCCGCTCCAGCGCTCGCTCAGACCGCGTGGGACAAGGTCACGCTGTCCCAGGAGTTCACCTGCGAGGGAGCCGCCATCGGCGACATCGACCACGATGGACACGCCGACGTCGTCGCGGGGCCCTGGTGGCACGCGGGACCCGAGTTCACCGAGCGCCACGCCCTTTACGAGGCCCATGCCTTCGACCCGCACGGCTACTCCGACGCCTTCTTCGCCTGGACGCATGACGTCGACCAGGACGGGGCACTGGACGTCGTCGTCGTGGGCTTCCCAGGCAAGGAGGCGTCGTGGCTGAGGAACCCCGGCCTCTCCGCGACCAGGCGGGACGGCGCGTGGAAGCGGCTCCGGGCCTTCGATGGCGTCGACAACGAGTCCCCCGCGTTCGTCGACCTCGTCGGAGACGACGAGCCCGAGCTCGTCTTCCACACCGGCGGCCGCCTCGGATGGGCCTCTCCCGACCCCGACGGCCCGTGGACCTTCCACCCCATCTCGGCCGACCTCGGGATCGGCGCCTTCCAACACGGCCTCGGCGTCGGGGACGTCGACGGTGATGGGAAGAGGGACGTCCTCCTGCGGGAGGGCTGGTGGAGGCAGCCGGAGTCGCTCGACCTCGACCTCGAATGGGAGCGGCACGATGTCCCCTTCGGCGACCGCCGCGGGGGGGCCCAGATGCAGGTCTACGACGTCGACGGGGATGAGGACGCCGATGTCGTCACGAGCCTCGATGCCCACGGCTGGGGCCTCTCGTGGTTCGAGCAGGTGCGCGACGACGGGGAGATCGCCTTCCGCGAGCACCGCCTGATGGACGACCGCCCGACCGCCTCGCCTCACGGCGCCCGCTTCAGCGAGCTGCACGCGATGGAGGCCGCCGACGTCGACGGGGACGGCCTCCTCGACGTCGTCACGGGCAAGCGCTGGTGGGCGCACGGCCCCGAGGGCGACCCCGAAGGCGTCGGCCTGCCGGTGGTCGTGGCGTTCCTCCTGAGACAGGGAGACGACGGAGTCGACTTCGTCCCGCTCCTCATTGACGACGACTCGGGCGTCGGGACCCAGATCGCCGTCGGCGACGCGGACGGGGACGGACGCACCGACGTCTTGACCGCGAACAAGCGCGGCGCCTTTGTCCACCTGCAGCGCGAGGCCTCCCACCCCAACCTCGGCTTCGAGCGAGGGGACCTCACCGGCTGGACCGCGAAGGGAGAGGCGTTCGCGCGCCAGCCCATCCACGGAGACACCGTCGCCGCGCGCGACCGGGAGCCGAGCCGTCACGCGGGGGCCTCCTGGATCGGCGGGTACGAGCTCCTCGGCGACGAGCCGACCGGCACGCTGACGTCCGACCCCTTCCGCGTGACGCAGCGCTGGGCGAGCTTTCTGGTCGGCGGGGGCGCCGACGCGGCCACCCGCGTCGAGCTTGTGCGCGACGGCGAGGAGGCCGCGTTCTTCAGGACGAGCGGAGGCAACTTCGAGTCGATGCAGCGCGTCGTCGTGGATCTCGAGAAGGAGGCGGGCCGGCGGATCCGAATCCGCATCGTCGATGAGCACACGGGCGGCTGGGGGCATATCAACTTCGACGACTTCCGCTTCCACCGGGAGAGGCCGGACTGGCCGCGGGACCCACAGCTTCCACTCATCGCGCCGGTCGACTCCGTCAAGTACGCGGGGCTCCCGCCCGCGGACGCGGCTAAGGCGATGACGGCGCCGGAGGGCTTCCGCGTCGACCTCGTCGCGGCTGAGCCCGACGTCCACCAGCCGATCGCGCTCGCGATCGACGCGAAGGGGAGGCTCTGGGTCGCCGAGGCCCACTCGTACCCCGCCCGACGGCCCGAGGGGCGCGGGAAGGACGCCATCGTCGTCTTCGAGGACCGCGACGCGGACGGCTCGTTCGAGACGCGCACGGTCTTCGCGAAGGGGCTCAACCTCGTCAGCGGCCTCGAGGTCGGCTTCGGAGGCGCCTGGGTCGGCGCCGCGCCTTACCTGCTCTTCCTCGCGGACCAGAACGACGACCTCGTCCCCGACGGGGAGCCCGAGGTCGTACTCGACGGCTGGGGGTACCAGGACACTCACGAGACGCTGAACGCCTTCACCTGGGGCCCCGACGGGTGGCTCTACGGGTGCCACGGCGTGTTCACGTACTCGCGGGTCGGGAAGCCGGGCACGCCTGACTCCGAGCGCGTCCCGATCGACGCCGGCGTCTGGCGGGTCCATCCGATCCGCCGCGAGTTCGAGGTCTTCGCGCACGGGACGAGCAATCCGTGGGGAGTCGACTTCGACGCGCACGGCCAGGCCTTCATCACGGCGTGCGTCATCCCGCACCTCTGGCACGTGATCCCGGGGGCCTGGTACCAGCGGCAGGCGGGGGGGCACGGGGACCCGCACGTGTACCAGGACCTCCAGACGATCGCCGACCACGTTCACTACGTGGGGCCGACGCCTCACGGGGGGAACCTCCGATCGGGAGACGTCGGAGGGGGCCACGCGCACTGCGGCGCGCTCGTTTACCTCGCGGACGCCTTCCCCGAGGCGTACCGCGGGACGATCTTCATGGGCAACATCCACGGCAATCGCCTGAACAACGACGCGCTCGAGCCGAAGGGGTCGGGATTCGTCGGGAGGCACCGCGACGACTTCCTCCTCTCGAACGACCGCTGGTTCCGCGCGATCGCGCTGCGCCAGGGTCCCGACGGGGCGATCTACCTGGCCGACTGGTACGACAAGCAGGCCTGCCATGACTTCAACCCGGGCGTCTGGGACCGGACGAACGGGCGGGTCTACCGAGTCTCCTATGGCGAGCCGAGGACCGTCCGCGTCGACCTGCCGTCGATGTCGGACGACGAGCTGGTGGGCCTGCAGGCCCACGAGAACGACTGGTGGGCGCGGCGCGCCTGTGTCGTGCTCCAGGAGCGCGGGTCGAACCCGCGGGTCCATGCGGCGCTCGGCAAGGGGCTCGCCGAGGCCCAGGACGCCGCTCGGGCCCTGCGGTACCTGTGGGCGCTCCACGCGACCGGGGGGCTGACAGAGGACCTGGCGCTCGCGCAGCTCGCGAGCCGCTTCGAGCACGTGCAGGCGTGGGCCGTGCAGCTCCTCCTGGAGCGGAGGAGTCCGTCGCCGCGCGTCGTCGCCGCGCTCGAGAAGCTCGCGGCCGAGTCGCCGTCGCCCGTCGTGAGGCTCTACCTCGCCTCGGGGCTCCAGCGGATGCCCGTGGCCGAGCGCTGGGGCGTCGCGGGCGCGCTCCTCGCCCGCGCGGAGGACGCCTCGGATGCGAACCTGCCGCTGCTGGAGTGGTACGGCGTGGAGCCGCTCGTCGCGGCGGACTCGGAGCGCGCCGCGGCACTCCGGGAGTCGTGCCGGATCCCGCTGGTCGCGGAGCTCCTCGGGCGCCGCGCCGCGGAGGACGCCTCGGGGAGGGAGCGCATCGCCGCGGCAATCGCCGTCGAGGGGGACCCTGCCGTTCGCGCACGGTTGCTGCGTGAGCTGGCCCGCGGCCTCGAGGGGCGTCCCGGCGTCGCCGCCCCGGCGTCCTGGCCGGCCGCGTTCAAGGCCCTCGCGAAGGACGACGACGTCCGCGTGGAGGCGCTGTGGGTCGCGGCCGCGCTGGGGGACGCCTCCGTGGCGGCCTCGCTGCGGGCGGTCCTCGAGGAGGCTTCGGCGCCGACGTCAAGGCGCGAACGGGCGATCGACGCGCTCGTCCGGCTGCGCGACGCGGAGGCCGTCCCCCTGCTTCAGCGCCTCCTCGGGGAGGCCCCGCTTCGGACGGCGGCGCTCAGGGCCCTCGCCCGCTTCGACGACGAGGGGACGCCGTCGGCCGTGCTTGCGGCCTGGCCGTCGCTCCCGCCCGACGAGCGGCGTGTCGCGCTGCGGACGCTGGCCTCCCGCGTCGCGTGGGCGCGTGCGCTCCTCGCGGCCGTGGAGGCGGGCACGGTCGCCCAGGAGGACGTGGACGCCTCGATCGTCCGCGCCCTCTCGCAGATCGGGGACGAAGAGCTGGATGCGCTGATCCGCGCGCGCTGGGGCGTGGCGCGGGACACGGCGCAGGAGAAGCGGGCGCGCATCGAGGAACTCCGCGCGAGGCTCACCGAGGCCTCCCTGGCGGGCGCCGACCTCCCGCGCGGGCGCGAGGTCTTCTCGCGGACGTGCATGCAGTGCCACACGCTCTTCGGCGCGGGGGGCGCCGTGGGGCCGGACCTGACGGGGGCGAACCGGGCCGACCTCGGATACGTGCTGGAGAACGTCATCGACCCGAGCGCGACTGTGGGGAAGGACTACCTGAACACCATCGTGCGGACGCTGGACGGGCAGGTGCTCTCGGGGATCCAGCGTCAGGCGACCGACGCGGCGATCACGCTCGTCAACGAGACGGGGACGGTGACGATTTCGCGCTCGGAGATCGAGGTGAGCCGGCTCTCGGAGGTCTCCGCGATGCCGAACGGGCTCCTGGAGGGATTGACGGAGGCGGAGGTGAGGGACCTCGTGGCGTACCTGCGCAGCGCCGCGCAGGTGCCGATCCTCGCCACCGCCCGCAACGCGGGTCAGCTCTTCAACGGCAAGGACCTGACGGGCTGGTCCGGTGCCTCGTGCTGGAGCGTCGAGGGGGAGGAGATCGTCGGGCGGAGCACGGGGCTCGCGAAGAACGAGTTCCTCGTGAGCTGCCTTGAGGTGCGCGACTTCAGCCTCACGTTGGATGTGCGACTGGTCGGCGATCAGGGGAACAGCGGGGTGCAGTTCCGCAGCCGCGTCCTCGACGACGGCGACCTGGCGGGCTGCCAGGCGGACATCGGCCCGGGCTGGTGGGGGAAGCTCTACGAGGAGCATGGTCGGGGGCTCCTGTGGGACAAGTCGGGGGAGGAGCACGTCGCGCGCGACGGCTGGAACACGTACGAGATCGTCGCGGAGGGGGGGCACGTGCGGACGCTGATCAACGGAAAGGCGTGCGTCGACCTGGAGGACGCCGATGGGGCGCGCGCGGGCGTGATCGCGTTGCAGCTCCACTCGGGCGACCCGACCGAGGTGCGCTTCCGCAACCTCCGCCTCGACGTCCGTTGAGCGAGCGTGTAGGATCCGCGTCGTGGTTCGCCCATCCTGCCGATGGCTGTTCGCGGCCCTGCTCCTGGCGGGGTGCCGCTTCGCGCCCCTGCCTCCCACGGCGAAGATCCCCCCGGGGTATCGCTCCATCCGCCCGGCGGGGCCCGAGAGGACCGCGACGGCCGAGGAGCTGGCGGCCGCGTTCGCGAAGCGGGCGGGCGATCTGATCGGCGTGCTGCGCGGCGGATCCGAGGAGAACCGCGCGTTCGCCCGCGAGGAGCTTGGGAGGATGGGGCGGGTGGCCGTGCCGGCGCTCGCCGAGGCCGCGAAGGACGAGGACGACGAGGTCCGCGGCGAGGCCGCCCGCGCGCTCGGCGCGACCCGCTGCGTGGAGGCCCTCGTCCCGTTGCGCGCCCTCGCCGCGGACGGGGGCTGGTCCGTACGCGAGGCCGCGGCGGAGGGGATGGGCCGGCTGCGCGTGAAGCCGGCGGGGGAGACGCTGCTTGCGATGCTCGCGGACGACGCGTGGCGCGTGCGCCTCGCGGCCATCCGCGCGGTGGGGGAGGTCGGCGAGTCACGGGCGGTCCCGGCGCTCGTGCCGCTCGCCGAGGACGTCGACGAGGACGTGCGCTTCGCCGCGTACGTGGCCCTGGCGCGGATCGGCGACCCCGCGGGCCGCGAGGCGATGCTCGGGGGCCTCCAGGCGCCCGACCCGAACGTGAGGCGCGCCTGCGCGGAGGGGCTGGGGCGCGCGGGGAGGCCCGAGGACGTCGAGGCGCTCTCGCGAAGGGTCCTCGACGAGTCGGAGGAGGTCCGCCTCGCCGTCGTGCTCTCCATGCAGAGGCTGTCCGGAGGTTCGCTCCCCGACTCCGCGCGCGTGGCCGTGGAGACCTGGATCGACGCGCTCGGCGTCCAGGACCCGGTCGTCGAGTACCCCGCGCGCCAGGCCCTGCAGCAGCTGGGCGCGGCGGCCATCCCGTGGCTCATCGAGCGCGTGGCGGGCGCGCCGGAGCCGGCGCAGGTGGCCCTGCTTCAGTTGATCGCACTTCACCCCGACCCCGCGGCGATCCCCGCGTGCGAGGCCCTGGTCGTCACGCCCGACCCCATGGTGCGCATGGCCGTGATCGACTTGCTCGACGACATCCGCACGGCGGAGTCGGATGCGCTCATCGTGCGGCTCGCGGCAGAGGGCCCCTCGGAGGCCCGCGCGAGGGCCCTCGTGTGCCTCGCGGCCTCGAACTCCGCGAAGGCCGAGGAGGCATTCACGGCCGCGCTGGCCGACGCCGACCCGCTCCTTCGACGGGTCGCGATCGCGCTGATCAGCTTGCTCCCGGCAGCGGGGCAGCTCGCACCCCTCGTCGGCGTTCTGGATGGGGACAAGGACGAGTCGGTCCGGATCGAGGCGGTCAAGCAGCTCGGGGCCATCGACAGCGCGGAGGCGCGAGACCGTCTGACGCGCGAATGGGAGCTGTCCAAGGGTGTCGAGATCCGCCGAGAGGTACTCCAGGCACTCGCGCGGCAGACGGCCGGGGTCCCCATGAACGTGCTGCTCGCGGCCCTCGCGGACGCGGACCCCGCGACCCGGGACGCGGCGCTCGGCGTAGTCATTCGAGATGGCGGCGAGGAGGCCGTGGCACAGCTCGAGATGGCCACGGATCCGAACCGTCCCGAGCAGCCGTCGCTCCCCCCCGGCGACGGGCCGTGGCCGGCCGCACTCCTGGCGCTGGCCCGGTTGGCCCCCGAACGCGCCCTGGTCAGGGTCCGCGAGTGGGAGGCGCGCGGCATGAGCGCCCGCGGGAGGCTGACCGCCATTCAGGCCCTTGCGTGCATCCCGACTCCCGAGTCCGCGCACCTCCTGGAGGCCTTCCTTCGCGCCCAGGAGCTCGATCTCGCCTCCGCCGCCCTCGACGCGCTGGAGGCGATGCCGGCGGAGATCGCCGCGCCCGTCGTGCTCCGTGTCGCGTGCGAGCACGAGGACGTGATGCTCCGCTCGGACGCCGCGATGGCGTTCGCGTTCTGGGGGTACGTGGGCGCTGCGCCCAAGCTGCGGGAGAGGCTCGCCGTCGAGGAGGACCCGAACGTCCGCTGCGCCCTTGTCAGTGCGCTCGGATGGCTGCAGGACGAGGCCTCCGCGCCGGCCATCGCCGAGGCGGCCAGGTCCGAGGACCCGCGGACGCGCACCCAGGCCCTCACCGTGCTCGGCCTGGTCGGGACACAGGCGGCGATCCCGCCGCTCGTCGAGGCGCTCAAGGACCCCGACCCGTCGATCCGCCAGCTCGGCGTGGAGGCGCTCGGAAACCTGCGCGCCGAGGAGGGCGTCGCCGCGCTGGTCGAGCGAATTGTCGACCCGGAGGAGCAGGTCCGTCGCGCCGCGGTCCATGCACTCGCGGGGTACGGCGACAAGGCACGAGAGCCGCTCCTGATCGACGCGATGCGGGCGCTCCACCCGGACCTCCAGGACGACGCGCTGCGCCTGGCCGCGGCGAAGGAGTTCCTCCAGCTCGGCCATCCCGCGCTCGCGCGGGCGGAGTTCGAAAACGTCCTGCGGAGCGAGCCGCAGGGGGGCGGGGGAGACTTGGAGGCGCACCTCCACCTCTCCTACCTCCTCGCCGCCGAGCGCGACTTCGAGGGGGCCGCGACGCACGGTCGAGCCCGGCTGATGATGCTCCCTACGGACTCGGCGGACCGCACCGAGGCCGAGGTCGGGTACGCGCTTCTCCACGGCGTGGTGCTCCTCCGGGAGGGGAGGGAGGCAAAGGGCTTGCAGGAGATCGAGGCAGGCCTCGCGGCGTGCCACAGGGACGCGATGGCGCTGAACAACGTTGCCTTCTTCCTGGCGGAAGGCAGGGTGGGGCTGGAGAAGGCCGCCGCCCTGGTCGACGAGGCGATGCGGAAGATGCCTGACGACCCGAACATCCTCGACACCGCGGGGTGGATCGCCTATCTCCAGGGCGACTTCGCGGGCGCTCGCGACCTGCTGTCCAAGGCCATGTTGAAGGGGCCCACGAGCGGGGATGTCGCCTACCACCTGGCCAAGACCGAGATGGCCCTCGCCGAGGTCGACTCCGCCTTGGGCCATCTGAAGCGCGCGGCGGAGCTCGACTCCTCGCTCGCCAGGAAGGCCTCGCAAGACATTGCGTTTCGGCCGGTTGTGAACGACACCCGGTTCAAGCGACTGCTATCCCCCGCAGGGTCGCGATAGGCCTGCTCGATGTCACTTCCGGTAACCTGGCCGGTCCCCGAACACCTGTGAGTCGCACGACATCACGGAGTCGGAACCCCCCGAAACTTGCCGGCTCACGCCAGTGAATCGAAGAGGTGGAGTTCTAGGAGCTTGCGACTCGCCTTCTCATCGTAGAGGCCGGAGGAATCGGCGCCTCGAGCGCGGACGGCTCGCCCACGAAATTCTGTGCGCGGCACGCCTCCTGCGACATTGGCGTTTTGCGAACCGGTCTCGGTCGCGCTCCGGTCAGGTGGGTGGAGGCGC
>CAZYRM010000218.1:4158-10086 GCA_964649705.1 uncultured Planctomycetia bacterium | reverse complement strand
CGAGCACGAGAACGATTTCGAGCCCGATTACGAGCACGCCACCGCCACCGACCCTGATCGAAACCAGCGTTGTAGGATCAGTCGATGGGCACCTTCCTGTTCGCCTCCCAGCCCGCGATGGGGCACCTCAACCCGATGTTCGCCATCGCCCGTCAGCTCGAGCTCCGCGGGCACCGCGCCGTGTTCGCCTGCCCGGCGATCGAGGCGCCGCGCAGCAGCGTGCCGGAGACGGGGTACTTCATCGGGCCGTGCTTTGCCGGACGCGAGGGCCAGGGGGACCCGTCCTTCCCGTTCGACCGCTTCGCGGCGGGGAAGCCGAAGGTGTACGTCTCGCTCGGCACGGTCTTCAACCGGAGGCCCCAGGTCTTTCGACGGATCCTGGACGCCCACGCTGACGGGCGGTGCCAGCTCATCGTGAGCGCGGGGGGCGCGTACGAGGCGCTCCGCGCGGGGGGCGTCCCCGGGCACGTCCTGCTGTTCCCTCGCGTCCCGCAGGTGGAGGTCCTCGACCGCGTGGACGCGGTGGTCAGCCACGGCGGGAACAACACGGTGAACGAGACGCTCGCCGCGGGGCGTCCGCTCCTCGTCATGCCCGTGGGGGGCGAGCAGGGGGACAACGCCTGCCGCGTGGAGCACCTTGGCGCGGGGCTCCGCGCGGACCTGAAGCGGTCACCCGCCGAGGAGATCGGCGCGAAGGTCAGGCGGCTCCTCGAGGAGCCCTCGTTCGCCAGACGTGCCCGTGAGTGTGCCGACGCCCTGGCGAAAACCGACGGCCCGGGCACGGCCGCGAGGTTCATCGAGCGCGTGGCGTCGACCCGCTGTGCGCTCGTGCGCCCCGCGGGACATCCGCTGACCGTGCTTCGCGGCGCCGCGCTCCCCTGGTAATCCTCGTCCTTCCACGAAGACCGCGCTCGACGGCGGGTTTCGTCTGCGCAGACCGCATCCGGTCAGGAGCTGGCCTCGGAGGCGGAGACGCGGGCCCTCGAGCGCCTACCGTCCGCCGCCCGGCTCGTGCCCGCCGCAGACGGGGCAGTGGGAGTGGCGGAGCCTCTCGATCTCGAGCTCGGCCCAGCGGGCCTCGCGGAGCGCGCGGGCGCGTTCCGCCTCCTCGCGCGCGGCCACGGCCCGTGCCTCGGCGGCGCGCGCCTCCTCGGCCTTCGCCTCCCGAAGAAGCGCTGCGCGTTCGGCATCGGCCTCCGCCTGCTTCGCGCGCGACTCCGCCTCGCGCGCCTTCGCCTCGGCGGCGTCGGCCTGGGCCTGCAGGGCCTCCTTCTCCGCAAGCGCCTTCATCAGCGCGGCCGCCTCGGGGGAGACCCACTTGCCGCCTACCTTGATCCACCCGCGGGCGTCCATCCACGCGTCGTGGTCGAGCCACTGGCCCTCGTGACGGACGAAGCCGAGCGCCTCGCGCGCCCCCGCGTGGTCGGGATCGATCGTCAGCACGCGCGTGAACGCCTCGTGCGACTGCGGGTCCAGGCCAGACGCCTTCGCCCACTGCCCGAGCTCGAACCACCCCTTCGCGTCCTCGTCCCCCAGCTTCGCTGCGGTCTCCCGGTACCGCTCCAACTGCGACACCGATCGCTCGACCCTCTCCACCTCTTCCTTCTTGATTCGGGTCGTGCCGTAGGCGGTCTGGACCATGTACGCGTCCGCCTCCTCGGTCACGATCCCCTCCACGGTCCCGCCGTTCTTGAGGTGGACGACGTCGGCCCGAACAGCCCCGAGCGTGCACAGGACGGTCGCCAGGATGAGTGTGCGCGACATGGGATGGCTCCTGATGTTCCCCCTGGAGGTGATGCAGCCGTTCGCCGCCGTCGTGGAACCGACGGCCCCCCGTGACGATCGACCCTTAGCAGTGTACTCAAGGGGCGGCCCCGGGGGGAGCGCGAATCACCTGCCCCCTCGCCTCTACTGCGGAAGCAGGACGCCGAGCAGAGGGGCGTACACGGAAAGCCACTGCACGCCGTTGCCGTCGATCAGCACGACCCGGTAGTCGTACGACTTGCCCGGACCGACCCGGTCGTCCACGAACGTGGTTGCCGTCAGAGGCCCCGCTCGAAGCCGGAACGACGGGGCGCCGTGATCGCGTCGCTCGACGATGTAGTGCTTCACAGTCACGCCGGACGGAAGAGTCGGAGCATCCCACGAGAGGGTCACGCTTCCGACCGCCGGGGTCGCAGTGGGGGGCGAGGCGACGGGGGGAAGGTCTTCGGCCAGGATCTGGACGGTGCGCGTGGCGCTCGGCTTCCCGAGCGTTCCGTCGCTTCTTCCACAGAGGAAATACTCGTAGCTCATGAAGGGAAGGAAGGGCCCCACGTCGTCGACGAAGGTCGTAGACGCGGGGGGGTACGTCCAACTGACCGTGTCGACTTCCACGGCCGTCGCAGGCGGGTTCGCTCCCGCTTCACGGCGGAAGACGACGACGTCGTACGGATGCTGGGGCGTGCGCCATTCGAGCACGACGCCGAACGCAGGCGTGTGCTGCTTCGCGACGGAGACGAGCACCGGCGAACGCGGGCCGGCGCGGTCCGGTACGTTCACCAGCAGGCCCGTCGCGAGGGGAGCGGCCGGGTTCTCGAGTCCAGACGCGTCGACGGCCGACACCTGGTAGTAGTACTCCGACCCCACGCCCCCGAGCAGGCGATCCTCGAACCAGCAGAGGGTCCCCGTGCCTGCGTTCGCGGGCGGCCAGGAGCCGGCCGGTAGTGCAGGCGAGGGGGGCGCGATCGGCACGGGAATGGGCGCGGCGTTGATCCGAACGAACACCTCGGGCGCGTCACCTGTGGCGCGATAGACGTTGAATCCCGCCAGCTCGGACGGGTCCGACGGAACGGGATACGACCAGTAGAGGATCACTCCCTCACGCGAGGCCTCCACCGCATCGAGGATCGTGGGCACGCCGGGGATGTTCGAGGGCAGGGCGAGTCGTTCCTTCTCGATCAGGGAGAGCGCCCGCGCCTTGATGTCGGCGTCCAGCCACGTGGGCAGGTCCTCCGGACGCAACTCGGCTTCGTGATGGAACGTCAGCTTGACCCTCACCGGTTTCATTCCGGTCGGGGACGACTCCCATGCGATCTCCACGCGGATCAGGTCATCGAGGGAGTACTCCTTCGAGTCGATGGTCACGCGCTTCCCTGGCAAGTTCGCGTTCAGGGGAAGCTCCACGGACTGGCCGTCCGCCGTCGTGACCACACCCAGCGACACGAGATGCCCTCGCGCCGTCCAGGCGCTGGACGCCCCGGAGCCGGACAGCGGGAGCCCGGTCACCGTGGCCTTCCGCCGTGGCGCCCTCGTGTCGAATGTCTGGTCGATCTCCACCTTCGTCACCCTCCCCTCGGGCGGACGGAGCCGGTCCGGGCGGGACCAGAGGTAGGAGAACGTCTCCCCCGGAGTGCCCATGCGCCAAGGGGTGTCGAGCAGCCGGATCGAGCGGATCTCGCGAGCGCCGGAGACCGGATGATCGACGTCGAAGTCCCATGTGACGCCGGGTGAGCCCGTCCCGGTCGGTGTCGCGAGCTTGACGTGGATCGTCTTCAGGCTCGCGGCGGCGTGCTCGGTCCCCGTCAAGAGCTTGGGGAAGGCGACATCGCCGTTCGTGTCGGTGATCCAGGGGAACGCGATGCGCCGAGGCGAGTCCGTGGAATTCGGCTGGGACACCTTCCAGAGGAGCGAGATGGAGTTCACCTCGTCCCAGGGGATCGACCGTCCGTCGCAATCGATGGGCGTGCGGTCAGGGAGCAGATGGCAACTGAGGGACGGTCCGTCGATGTCCAACTCCTGGAGCACCCCCTCGACGCGCTCGCCGTTCCTGTAGACGAGCTCGGCCCGCGGCGGGTACGGGAGCCTCTCCGCGGCGAAGTCGGGAAGCGTCCCTTCGAGCTCGTCAAGCGAGACCTCGATCTTCTCGCAAGGCTTTGCGATCACGACCGTCTCGGTGCTCGACACCGTCTTCTTCTGGAGTTCGGCCATCTCGAGGGCGATCTCCCCCGTGACTTCTGCGACCTTGGCGTCCCACTTCTCTTTGTCCTTCTGGTCCTCGTGGGACTGGTGGATCAACGCGTCCGTGACGGCCTCCGGGAGCGGCGTTCCGGGCCGCAAGAGGACCTGGAGCGGCGGGGGCAGGTCCGGCGGCGTCAGGTCAGGGATGACGACCATCGCGCGGAGGTTCATGTCGATCGTCGTGCTGGCGGCGGGTCCATCGATGACGATCTTGTAGACGTACTTCGCTTTCTGGGCGCCCGTGGCGTCCGCGAGCGAGAAGGAGAGCGCCGCCCCGGTCCAAGGCGTCGAATTGAGCCGAACGAGACCGGCCTCGGGATCGGCCTCCGTGGGGCATGTGCGCTCGACCCAGAGCTCTCGATTCGACGGCAGCGCCTCCTTGAGGGTCAGGACGACGTCCACGCGGTTCTGGTCCCTGTTCCAGGAGGCGGTGAACGTCTTCCACGGGAGGGGCGCCGGGATCGCAAACGCGGTCGCGGACACCGTGGCCGTGGGCGCGCTGGTCCGCCCGATCAGGTCGAGGGAGGAGATCCGATAGCCATAGGTGTGATGGTCCTCGGTCGCGATGTCGAGGTACCGACAACCGGGGGGAGCGGCGGACGGGTCCCCTGTCAGCGGGATCGCCACGTCGGTCGAGGCCCGCTCGACCTCGAGGATCGGGCCCTCCCCCACCCTTGTCCACGCGCCGTTCTGCCCGTCCTTCCTCTCGACCACGTACGCGACGACCTTGAAGGCGCCTTCCGCGTACGGGGGAGAAGGGGGATTGGACGCGGGCAGCGGGGAGGTCCATGTCACGGCGATTGGCGTGACCTCCGGATCCGGACGGCGGGCGCCCGGCAGGTCCGGCATCGTCGTTTGCAGCACCTCCGCGCCGGGGTTCGTGGGAACGGGCGTCGCGGGCGGGGCGAGAGGTCCGACGTTGTCGGCGCGGCTGCACAGCGTCTCGACTTGCGGCGTCCAGATCGTCAGCACGTAGTCGTAGAGGCTCCCGTTGGAGACATCGGTATCGAGGATCCCGAGTCCGATCGCCTCCATGCCGCTCACCGTCAGGCCGAATCGGGTGACGAGCACCAGATAGGCGAAATCGTGAATCTCCACCGCCAGTTCCGCATTCGTCTTCGCCCCAGGGGGCGGCGGAACGACGAAGGCGGGATTCTGGAAGAGGCCGGCCAGACCGCGGATCCTCGCCGCGACCATCTCATCCGTCGTCGGCGAGGTCTCGACGTAGTCCATGGGGCTCTTGTAGCGGTGCACGATGTCCCGGAATAGCTCCTTGTCCGCCGCGGGGATCGGCAGGGAGTCGAGCGACGACTCCAGCAGGATCCCGGAAACCCCGCTCGTCGAGGGATGGATCCGCTGCCAATTGCCGGCCCCGTGGTCCGCCCGGTACAGGCGCGGTTCGCCGTTGGCGACGGAAGTGGCGACCGGGCAGAGGTACCAACGGAGGACGATCGCGTTTGTGGTCGGCAGGGCGCCGAGGAGGCAATCGCACTTGGCAGGATTGACGACGACGCCGGGCGGCAGCGTGCCGCCGGCCCCTCCGCCCTTTCGATTCCCGAATGCGACGCTGGCCTTTCCGCCCGCCGCCAGGACGAGGGTCTGTGTCGTTTTCGTCGTCGCGGTCCAGCCTTCCTGTCCTGCATCGACGACCGTATACCGGCCGGCCGGGAACTTGACGCT
Organism: uncultured Planctomycetia bacterium; assembly: GCA_964649705.1. Taxonomy (GTDB): domain Bacteria; phylum Planctomycetota; class MHYJ01; order WSZJ01; family CAZYRM01; genus CAZYRM01. The sequence goes on along the minus strand of CAZYRM010000218.1, from coordinate 4,407 downwards.
GATCGCCCCGTCGCGCTGCGTCTCCAGCCTCGAGGTGACACCGTCCCGCCCTGTCACCGTGTACTTCCAGCCGGGGAGTTCCGGCTCACCGCGGTCCCGTTGGCCGTTCCCGTTCGTGTCCTCGAAAATGAGGACGAAGAGCTGTCCGGTCGAGCTCGCATCGCCTTCCTCGCCCTTGGGCCTCACCGGGTCCCCGTCCTTGGGCCTCACCGGGTCCCCGTCCTTGGGCCTCACGGGGTCCTCGCCCTT
>CAZYRM010000218.1:0-4058 GCA_964649705.1 uncultured Planctomycetia bacterium | reverse complement strand
GGGCCTCACCGGGTCCTCGTCCTTGGGCCTCACCGGGTCCTCGTCCTTGGGCCTCACCGGGTCCTCGTCCTTGGGCCTCGCCGGGTCCTCGTCCTTGGGCCTCACCGGGTCCTCGCCCTTGGGCCTCACCGGGTCCCCGTCCTTGGGCTTGGCCACCACATCGATCCGGGTGATCCGCCCGAAGGGAGAACGCAACGGTTGGCCTGACTGGAAGGTCCAGGACACGGGATCCCGACCATCTTCGACAAACATGAATGAGAGCGACGTGACGGGAGCAACCCCCTCCCGCGGGCTCCTTGGCTCCACCACGCTGCCATCCGCGAACTCGAAGGACACCGTGAGCGTGTCGGAACCACGAGTGGGGCTCGCGGTCCAGGTGAGCCGGACCCCCGTGAGGTCGGATGTCCGTCGGGCCTCCCCGTTCAATTCGATCTTGTCCGTGGGGGCGACGGTCGCGTGCCCCCTCAGCTCGAGCGTGAATCCCTGGAGCGTCCCCTCGTGCCGAGCCCCCTTCTCATCGGGGATCGCGACGCGAGGAGACCACGGATCGTCCGCGCATGCCGTCGTGCCCGCGCCGAGCCAGAGCGCCCCGATGGCCAGCGCGACGAGCCTGTAACGACGGGTCGACATGCCGTGCTCGGCTGTCATGGTTGCTCCGCGGCAAAGGAGAGGTTGATCGTCTTGACGGCGAGCGAGATCTTGAGTGCGCAGGCCGCCTGGAGGTGGATGGTCGGGCAGGAGACAGCGCAGTTCGCGGACAGGTTGAAGCCCACGCCACAGGCCTGCGCCCCGATCGACGCCGACATGCTTCCGTAGAACGAGAACGACGGAATGAATGTAAGGGTCACTTCCCCGCCGGCGGCGATCTGCCCTGTCACGTCGCAGATCTTGAACTCCTTGGTGAAGCTCCAGCCGACGTACGCGCCCACGGAGACGGTGAACGAATTAAGCTGTGGGTCGGCGGGGTAGACCCAGTCGACCATGAACCAGGAGGAGGCCGTGATCCCGCCGCCGATGTCGGGGAAGACTCGTGCGGTGACGGGACTGCTCTTGGTGCCGACGTGGATGAACGCCATCGTGTCCGAGATGCTCAGGACGGCCATGCCTCGCACCGAGAGGATGTGCGGGAGCTGGAACGGTTGCGTGTCGCTCTGGCCCAGCTCCAGCGACGCCTCGAAGGTCGAGGTCGTCGAATCGTAGACGATGGAGGCCTTCACGACCCGGTCCACGTTCGAGACGTCCGACATCTTGGTGAGGAGGTTCCCCGTGCCGTCGATTCGGATGATCAGGGGCTCGACCAGGACGGTCATCGTGACCCCGGCGTGGAATGCGTACCCCGTGTCGGCGTAGGTCCCGATGGTCACGCCGGCCTGGAAGGCGAACTCGGCGACCGCGCTCGGCGTCCACTCATAGAGGTTGACGCTCGTCGGGATCAGGCCCTTCGCGACGCCCCCGTTCACCCCGTAGAGCCCGAGCCCCGTGGAACCGAGAGGAACCGCCGTAGGCAACTGGAAGCTGCCGGCGACGCCCCAATAGTCGAACTCCGGAACCCCCTGAACCGCCGCGACGTGCCCGGAGACGAATTGGATCCCGCCGTGGAAGCTGCCGCCCCCGACGGCGACCGTGACATCCACCTGGCCCCGGAACTCCCGCTTGTCCGGCGTCTTGAGGTACTTCACCTTCCCCGTGATGTTCACGGTCTCCTTGACCGTCGCTTCCACCCTCACTTCTTCCACGGCGAAGCCGGGGTCGGGGTCGCCGAACCAGCGGAACTTGTCCGCCTGGACGTCCAGGGACATGCCCCACATGTCCGAGAGCGCGAGGCCGCCGCTCAATCCGATCCAGACCTGGTTCTTCCCGCCGAGGGTCTCCGAAGGGATGCTCCCGAAGCCGATCTCGCGGACGTCCACCTTGAACTTCTGGAACTCCCAGGAGGCGTGCTCGCGCAGGTCGACCCAGGCCCCGCCGGAGTTGACGGTCCCGTCCGCGAGCAACTGGACGTCCTCGAACGCGACGCCCGTCAGCGGCGCGCCGTCCGCCACCACCTGCGCGCTGCCATCCATGCGGAGGGACGCCCTCGCGCCGGCGTCGTGTGCGGCCTGCGTGGGGATCTTGATTTCGAGCCCCGTGAACGTGAGCTTCAAGGCGTCCGTGCCCCCGAAGGTGTGGGAGACGCCCTCCTCCAGGACGGCCTTGATGACGAACCCCGTGGCGGAGTCGTACTCGGTCTTCAGGGCCACTTCCTCGATGAAGGGCATCGCGTTCATCGTGCCGTCCGCCGTCACGCTCGCCACGGCGCCGTGCGCAAACGTCATCGAGAAGCCGTCGAGCGTCGCGGCGAAGTTGTCGGTGTTCCCGACCGCGACGTGCAGGTCGGCCGCGGTGAGCGTCCCCGACAGACCGTCGTCCCACACCAGCTCCGCTGCCGTGATGGTGCACGCAAAAGGCGAAGGCAGCGTGACCGTGGCGCTGACGAGGACCAGGCCCGTCCACTCGGGGGAGGCCGCCTGCGGGCTCGGGGACGTGGCCTGGGAGAGGTCCAGCTTCGCCACGACGTCGCTGAAGACGATCGCGCCGTCCCCCTGGCCGACCTTGATCTCGGCGACGGATACGCCCGCGATCAGGTTTCCGTCCGCGTCCACGGTCCACCCGAACGGCACGGGGTCCTGGACCCCCGGAATCGTCAGCAGCCCGTACAGGCAGCCCGAGGCGAGGGCGCCGCCGACGAAGTGGAAGTGCGTGTGGCCGAAGACGCTGGTGGCCGTGTCCGTGTCGCCCGGCGCCTCGGATGCGGCTACGTTCAACGGCGGGTCCGCGGTGTCCGTGTTCGTGGCCTGGATCTTGAGGTCCCCGATGCTGGCGAGCGCGCTGTCGGCCCCATCCTTCAGCAGCAGCCAGCCGTCGAACTCCTCGGGGCGGTCGAACGGGACGACCACGTCCTTGAGATCGAGCGCCAACACGCTCCCGTCGTGCGCCCCCGGGACGGGGAAGGACAAGTCGCCGTCGTAGATGACCACGCCCTCCCAGGACTCGGCTTCGTCCGATCCAGGCGTCTGCGTGAGCTTCTTTGCCTTCGACGCGTCGATCCCGATCACCTTCGCGTGTGCGCTCCACGGTCCCAGCTCCAGGCCCAACCCCTCCGGAGGGGCTGTCACCGTCGCCGAGTCTACGATGAACTGGAAGCCCTCGCCGCCCGCATACGACACCGAGAGCCCCGTCACGGCCATGTCCGCGCTCGCGCCGGGCAGCTTCACCGTTCCGTCGAACGTCCCTTGCACGGCCCCCGTCGTCGAGGTCGAGTCGAAGCGGAGGATCCCGGAGGACGGGTCGCCCGACGGCTTCAGGCTCACCTCCACGCCGAACAGCTTGCCTGCGAGCGGCGCCGTGCTCGTCGCAGTCACCCGCCCCTTGAATGCGGGGAGTCCCGTGATCGCTCCTGGCCAACCCACGTTCAGGAAGTCCAGGGTGGCGACTCCGCTCGCCGCCGCGGCGGTCTCCCCGAAGGCCACGGTCGCGGCCTCGATGCGGAATCCACGCCAGGGGCCTCCAGAGGCGCCCGTGGGTAGGTCCGCGTCCGGGATCTCGTCGTTCGGCGCCGCTTCGGTGTCGGAGAGGTCGAGCTTCAGCTCGGCGCCCGTGGCGAGATTCACGCCCAGGATCGAGAGCGGGGCCTGCGTCGTGTAGGAGACGTAGATGAGACCGGATGGAGCGAGAGCGATCGTGGACCCGGTCAAGTCGATCGAGGACATCGTGAGCCCGACGCCTCCGTCCGTGCCCGCCATGCGGATCTCACCGACGGCGATCGTCGCGATTCCCGTCGCGGCATCGAGCGACAGCTTGAGGAGCTCCACGTCGAGGCCGACGGAGGCCGTAGCGGGCCCGGTTGCGAAGGTGAGCTCGATCGTCCCCGAGGTCAGCTTCTTCGTGGGAACATCGAACGCGACTCCGGCCCACGTCGCATCCAAGGTGTAGGACTGCCCCGCGAAGACGATGTTCTGAGTCCCGCTCCCGCTGTACTTGCCGTCCCCATCGTCGGACCAGGTCCCGGGCGTCACCGT
>CAZYRM010000217.1:0-10117 GCA_964649705.1 uncultured Planctomycetia bacterium | reverse complement strand
TCGCGTTGACGCGGGGGCCGCGGGGCCGTACCATCGGCCCCGTGGACCGCGTCGTCGACCTCCCCAGGCTCCCCCCCCGCGCGCCCGACTCCCACAAGGGGACGTTTGGCCGCGTGCTCGTCGTTGCCGGCTCCCGCGGGATGGTCGGCGCGGCGTGCCTCGCCACGGAGGCGGTCCTGCGCAGCGGGGCGGGGCTCGTCCTGCTTGCCTGTCCCGCGGGCGTCCAGCCGCTGGCGGCGGTCAAGCTGACCTGCGCGATGACCTGGCCCCTTCCCGAGAACGCCGACGGGGCCCTCTCGGAGGACGGGCAGAAGGACATCCTCACGCTCGCCGACCGCTACGACGTGGTCGCCATCGGGCCGGGCCTGACGCAGAGCCCCGAGACGATGAAGCTCCTCTTCTCCACGATCCCGCGGCTCGGGAAGCCCCTCGTGGTCGACGCGGATGCGATCAACATCCTCTCTAAGGACCTGACCGTGCTCCAGCGCGGCGGGAGGACCTCGGTCCTCACCCCTCACCCGGGCGAGATGGCGCGGCTGACGCGGAGGTCGATCGACGAGCTTCAGAAGAACCGTGAGGCGATCGCCGGCGAATTCGCAAAGAAGCACCGCGTCGTGCTCCTCCTCAAGGGGCACGGATCGGTGGTGACGGACGGGACGCGCCTCGCGGTCAACGGGACCGGGAATCCCGGCATGGCGACGGCCGGCAGCGGAGACGTCCTCACCGGCGTCGTCGCCGGGTTCCTCGCTCAGGGCCTATCCCCCTTCGACGCCGCCCGGCTCGCGGCGCACATCCACGGGCTCGCCGGGGACATCGCGGCAAGGGAGATAGGCCCCGTCGGGATGCTCGCCTCCGACATCCTCGACCGGGTCCCGAAGGCCATCAAGGCCCTCCTGGCGGGACAGCCTACTTCCGCTGCCTGAGCGCCTCCTGAAGCGCCGCCCAGTCGACATCGAACGGCTGCGGCGTGAAGGCGTCGACGTCCCCCCGCTCGTCCTCGATGTCCTCGAGTCGGTCGGCCGTCACGGGGTGCGTGGAGAGGAACGGGCTCTCGGGCTGGCCGCTCGCGAGCGACTTCTCGCGCCGCTCCATCTTCTCCAGGAAGGCTCGCAGGCCGGCCCCGTCGACCCGGGCCCGCGCAAGGACGTGGACCGCCTCGCTGTCCGCCTCCTCCTCGCAGGACCGCGAGAAGGAGAGCGCCGTCATCTGGCCCGCCTGCTCCATGACGGCATCCCTCACCGACCCCCTGTCCCCGAACAGGGCGGACATCGCGACGAACACGCCGACGTTTTTGACGATCATCCGGACCGTGTGCCGCTCCGTGACGTGGCTGACCTCGTGGGCGAGCACGCCGGCGACCTCCTCGGGGGACTCCGCGAACTCGAGGAGGGCCGTGGTGACGACGATCTTCCCCCCGGGGAGGGCGAAGGCGTTCACGACCTCGCTGTCGAGGACGGTGACCTCGAAGTCGAACCCCTCGCGGTCGACCACGGCCGTGAGACGGTCGACGATCTGGCGGACGGGGCCGGCGATCGCGGGGTCGCTGACGGTCACGACGTTGCCGCTCGCGACGGCGTCGACGACAGACTCGTGGACGACCTCCCCGATCTCGCGGTCGACGGAACGGGGGATCATCCCCACCACGATGAGCGGCAGGCACCCGACGAGGAAGCACGGGATGCCGACGATGATCAAGAGGAGGATCCCGACGGGGATCGCCCGCCTGCGGAAGCGGCGCCACGGCGTCAGGCCCTTCGCCTGGAGGAGGATGTCGAATTCGGGGATGCGCGCGCGCTCCAGCTCCTCGAGGAGCGTGCTGTCGGGCGTCGTGAGGAGCGGGCCGCCGGGGGACCGCGTGGTGAAGCAGAGCGTCCCCCCGTCCGCGGAGCGGCGCTCGAAGGCGACCTGGCGGAGGTCGAGGCGCAGCTCGGCGCCCGAGGGGACCGCGCCGACCAGCTCGTGGCCGCGCAGCGAGAGGGTGCACTCGCTCCGACCGAGCGGGAGCGAGGCGTGGAAGGCCATCCCTTGGTACGCGCCCATCGGGTCCTCCTGGATGCGAATCCCCAGCCCCAGGACGGCGCGCAACTCAGTATACCCCACGGAGGCGCCTCGCCCTATAATGCCCGTTTCCCCTCTACCCCACGGAGGCCCGATGATCCGTCGCCTCGTCCTCCCGCTCCTCCTCCTCGTCGTCCTCCCGCTCCGAGCCGAGGAGGTCCTGGGACCGATGCAGGAGGGGACGTGCAAGAGCCGGCGCCTCATCTTCCGCGAGGACGACTCCAAGGAGACGCTTGACCTCCTCAAGTCCTACGACCCGCCGAGCGAGGAGTTCGGGTGGAAGCTGGAGCCGAAGGCGAACCTCATCGCGGTGCGTCACCACCACCTGACGTTCCCCTCGGCGGTCGTGACGGAGGTCCCCGAGAACAACACGGTGCACGCCGAGTTCTACCAGCCGCGCGGCGAGGGGAAGCACCCGGGCCTCGTCATCCTCCACCACCTCGGCGGGAGCATGGAGGCGGAGGAGATCATCGGCGGGATGCTCGCGGCCGACGGGATCGCGTGCCTCCTCGTCTGGATGCCCTACTACGAGCAGCGCGCGCCGAAGGACGGCAGGAAGAAGGAGGAGATCTTCTCCACCGACCTCGACGCGAGCCGCGCGGTGACGCGCCAGGCGATCCTCGACGTCCGCCGCGCCGGCGACTGGCTCGCCGCCCGCCCCGAGGTGGAGGGGAAGCGCATCGGGATCATGGGGATCAGCCTCGGCGCCATCATCGGGAGCATGGCGCAGGGGATCGACCTCCACTTCCGCAAGTCGGTCTTCGTCCTCGGCGGAGGGGACCTCGCCGCGATCGTCTTCAACGGATCGAACGAGACCGAGGACGCGAAGAAGGCGATGGAGGCGAAGGGCGTGACGCTCGACCAGCTCCGCGAGGCGTGGAAGCCGATGGACCCGCTGACCTACGCGCCGCGCGTGCGGACGAAGGACATCCTGATGGTGAACGGCCGGCGCGACGAGATCATCCCGCCCGACTGCACGGAGAGGCTCCACGAGGCCTTCGGCGGCCCTACGATCAAGTGGTACCCCGCGACGCACTACTCGCTCGTCGCCTACCTCCCCGACGTGCTCCTACGGATCCGCCGCCACGTGAAGGAAGAGTGATGGGAGACCCGGTCCGCGACCTGATCTGGCACGCCGTCCGCCAGAACCGCCCGCTCGCGCGGGTGGTCGCGGAGATCGTCCGCGCGCACGGGGCGGTGCCCGAGTCGGCAATCCCGTGGCTCTCCAGGGCCTTCCAGGTCGGCGAGGACGACGTGCGCCGCGTCGTGGAGGCCTCCGGGGCCGTCGGCCGCCGCGCCTGCGAGGTCCTCCTGTGCCGCGGCGAGGCCTGCATGGCGGCCAACGGCAAGGCGATCGAGCGGGCGGTCTGCGAGCGGCTCGGCGTCCAGCCCGGCCAGACCACGCGGGACGGCCGCTTCGAAGTGAAGGTGATCTACTGCCTCGGGAACTGCTCCAACGCCCCGTCGATCGTCGTCGGGGAGGACCTCCTCGATCGCACGACACGGGAGGGCGCGGTTCGGGCCATCGACAAGGCACGGCAAGGGTAGGAAACATGACAAGGCACCTCGTCGTCGTCATCGCGGGGCTCCTGATCCTCCTCTCCGTCTGGTACACCTTCCAGGTGAAGCCCATGCTGGAGAAAGGGAAAGGGAAGGTCACCGTCACCGTCGGCGGACAGGCGCGCGTCATGACGGCCGACGAGGTCTCGAGCGAGCTCACACGCCTCCGGATCGAGCTCGACGCGGCGCAGGCGCGGGTCACGGAGCTGGAAGAGGGCAGGAAGCAGCTCCTGGCGGACATCGACAAGTGGCAGGAGGCCGCGACGAAGGCCGGCCGCCAGCCGAAGTAGAATTCTCAATTCTCAATACGCAACTCTCAACGAAGTCCCAAGCCTCCAAGCATCACCGGTCCAGGACCTTGCGGTCAGGACTTCTCAGATTGGGCCTTCGATGAAAATTGCTCATTGAGAATTGAAAATTCACCTCTAAGAACTCCCCTTCCCTCCCCGACACTGCTCCAGAGGGTTGCAGATGGGCTCGGAAACCACGCGGCTCGCCCGGGAGGCGCGCGCCGGGGACCGTTCGGCCTTCGAGGGCCTGGTCCGGCGGTGCGTGTCGCTCGTCTATGGGATCGCGTGGGACCGGACGAGGAACCCGCACGACGCGGAGGACGTGGCCCAGGACGTGTTCCTGGAGGCCCACCAGTCGATCGCGCGACTCGAGGACCCGGAGCGGGTCCGCGGGTGGATCGCGGGGATCGCCTGCCACCGCGCCATCGACTGGATCCGACGCAAGCGCCCCGCGGAGCGCCTCGACCTGGTCCCCGAGCCCGCAGATCCGGGAGGAGAGATGCCCGACGGACAGCCGATCGCGAACGAGGCCTCGGAGGCCATCCGTGGCGTCATCGACGCCCTCCCCCCCCTCCTGCGCGACGTCGTGAAGCTCCGCTACCAGCAGGAGCTTCCCTACAAGTCGATCGCGCAGGCCCTCGGGATTTCGGTGTCGCTGGTAGGCGAGCGGCTCTTCCGCGCGCGTCAGGTGCTTGAGGACCGACTCGGGTCCCTGGAGAGGTGAGACATGGACTGCCGTGACGCCCATCCGCTGATCTCGGTGTACCTCGACGGGGAGGCCTCCGACGCCGACCGCGCCCGCGTCGAGGGGCACATCGCCGCGTGCGCCGAGTGCCGCGCCCGCGTGGACCGCTGGAGGAAGAACGACGCCGTGGTCCGAGAGGGGCTGCGCGTCGCACGGCCCCCGGCCGACCTCGCCGACCGGATCGTCCAGCGCGTCGGGCCGCCCTCGAAGGCGCGGATCCGCTGGGGACGGTGGGTCGTCCGCCTCGCCGCGGCCGCCCTCCTGATGTTCACCATCACGGACGTCATCTTGCGGCGCCAGATCTACGCCACCCCGGACGCCCCCGAACAGGACTTCATGCTCGTCGCGAGCGCGGAGGCCGCCGCGGGAGGCCTCACCACCGCCACCGTGCAGCTCACGGCGCTCCGCGGGCAGATCGGCGTGTCCGGCTCCAAGGTCACCCTCGTGCTCCGCCGCCCCGGGAGCGCCGACGAGACGAAGCTCGCCGAGGGCGTCACGCGCGAGGACGGGTCGTGCGCGCTCACCGGCCCGGTGCCGCCCGAGGCGGAGGGAGACTACGAGGTCGTCGCCCGCGTCCTCGGACCGAAGGGGGACGAGGAGGTCAAGCGGCGCGTCGCGATCAAGCGGGAGTTCAAGGTCTTCGTCACGACCGACAAGCCGCTCTACCAGCCCGCGCAGGTGATCCACCTCCGAGCGATGGTCCTCGCGGCGAGCGACCTGGCTCCGACGCAGGAGCTGCCGGTGCTCGTCGAGGTCTTCGACAGCAAGGAGAACAAGGTCTTCAAGCGGGCCATCACGACGTCGAAGTTCGGCATCGTCTCGGCGGACTTCGAGCTCGCCGACGAGGTCCTGACGGGCGCCTACCGCGTGAAGGCGACCGCCGGCCGGACCTCCTCCGAGGCCAGGGTCGAGGTGAAGCGATACGTCCTGCCCAAGTTCAAGGTCAAGGTGGAGACCGAGCGGAGCTGGTACCTGCCGGGCGACACGGTGAAGGGGACCGTGCGCGCCGACTACTTCTTCGGAAAGACGGTCGAGGGCGGGAAGGTCGAGCTGGAGTACTCCACGTTCGCGGGCGAGGAGGCGAAGCTCGGGACGTGGACCGGGAAGACCGACGCGAGCGGCACGGCGCGGTTCGAGTTGACGCTGCCGCAAGCGTTCCACGGGATCGACCTCCTCCGCGGCGACGCGCCGCTCCTGCTCAGGGTGAAGGTGACCGACGCCGCCGAGCACCCGCAGGAGGCGAACGCCTCGCTCACCGTGGCGCGGGAGGCCATCCGCATCGTCCTCGTCCCCGAGAGCGGCAGGCTCGTGCCGGGCGTCGAGAACATCCTGTATGTCCTGACGACGTACCCCGACGGGCGGCCCGCGCAGTGTCAGGTCTCCCTGGAGCCGATGCTGCCCGCGTTCCGGACGAACATGCTGCCCCCGGAGGCCTTGTCCGTCACCACCGACGAGACAGGCCTCGCGCAGGTGACGACCCGCCCCGACAACCGTGGCTCCGGGTTTCAGAGCGTGAAGGCCACAGACGCGGCCGGAAACGCGACGACGCTGGCGGCGTACGAGCTCGCACAGGCCCTCGGAGGCCTCGAGCAGCAGTCGAGCGGCTTCCTGCTGCGCCCCGACAAGGCGATCTACCGCGCCGGCGACACGATGAAACTCGCCCTCCTCGCGCCGTCGATCCCGGGCAACTACTACGTCGACCTGGTGCGAGAGAACCGCACGCTCCTGACCTCCACGGTGCAGGTCAGGGGCCCCGCGGGGGCGCTCGAGGTGGACCTGCCGCCGGAGGCCTTCGGCGCGATCCAGATCCACGCCTACCACGTGATGCCCTCGGGCCAGGTCGTGCGCGACACGCGCGTCGTCCTCGTTGACCCGCCCGCGGGGCTCGGAATGAGCGCGAAGCTCGACAAGGAGACGTATCGCCCCGGCGAGAAGGCGCAGATCGAGTTCCGAGTGACGAACGCCGCCGGGGCGGGGGTTCCCTCGGCCGTCGGCCTGAGCATCGTCGACGAGAGCCTCTTCGCGCTGGCCGAGACGAAGCCGGGGCTCGAGCGGGTCTACGCGGCGATCGAGGAGGACATCCTCAAGCCGCGGTACCAGATCAAGTCGTGCCCCTACACGCCGGGGACATTCGCGATCCCCGAGGCGAGGCCCCAGGGCCCCGAGCCGCGCGTCCAGGCCCTGGCGACCGTCTCGCTCGCGGCCGCGGGCGTCGACCTGGACGAGGGCGCGGTGGAGCGGTCGTTCCCCGCAAGGCAGGCCCAGCTCCACGAGCAGCGCCGGGTCCTCCACTCCAGGCTTAACGACGTGGAGGAGTTCGGCTTCGCGGCCCTCTTCGTCGCAGTGGGGCTCGGGCTGCTCGCCCTCATGGGAGCGGCCATCACGAGGGCGGCGGCGGGTCGCGGGAGCTGCCTTGCTTCCGCGTTCATCTCGGTGATGCTAATCGGCGTGCTCTCGGCGCTGCTGCTTCCCGCTCTCAGCAGCGCGCGAAAGAGCAGCACGAGGTCGCTCGACGAGGGCCGGGTCACGAGTCCGAACTCGGTCCAGTCCGAGGCGACGCTTCGGAACAGGCTGGGCGACGAAGGCGCGACATTCAACCTGCAGAACCGCGCCCACTCCCTCAAGAACTTCCGGACGGGCGACGAGCAGGAGTCTGCGCAAGTGAGCGGAAGCCTCACGTCCAAGCGGGCCGCCGATCCGCCCCGCCTGCGCCAGTGGTTCCCGGAGACACTCTTCTGGGCGCCGCAGGTCGTGACCGACGAGACCGGCCGCGCCGTGGTCGAGGTCCCCAACGTGGCCGACTCCATCACGACCTGGCGCATCGTGGCGAGCGCGGTCTCCGCGCGCGGCGAGATGGGCGGGATGACCGGCGGCCTCCGTGTCTTCCAGGACTTCTTCGTCGACCCCGACCTCCCCGTGGCCCTGACGCAGGGGGACCGCGTGGAGATCCCCGTGGCCGTCTACAACTGGCTCACCGAGCCCCAGGAGGTCGAGCTGACGCTCGCCGCCTCGGAGGGCTTCACGCTCCTCGACGGCGAGCCGAAGAAGACCGTCCGGATGGAGAAGAGCTCCGTCGGCGTGGTCCGCTTCCCGATCCGCGTCGAGCGGATCGGCGGCTGGAAGGTCCGCGTCGACGCGAAGGGCTCCAAGGGGCTCGCCGACGCGATCCAGCGGGTGATCCAGGTCCTCCCCGACGGCAAGGAGGTCCCATATGGCGCGAGCGACCGCTTGGCGGCGACCGCGACGCAGACGGTGAACATTCCCGAGAACGCCGTCCCGGGCGCGAGCGTACTCCTCGTGAAGCTGCTGCCAGGGACCTTCGCGGAGGTCAAGGACGGCCTGGAGGGGATGCTCCAGCTCCCCTATGGCTGATTCGAGCAGACGTCGTCCGTCACGTACCCGAACGTCCTCATCCTCGGGTACCTGAAGGCGACGGGAAAGGCGACACCGGAGGTGTCGATGGACGCGGAGCACAAGATCAACCTGGGCTACCAGCGGCTCCTGACGTTCGAGGTCGACGGCGGCGGGTTCGACTGGTTCGGGCGGCCCCCCTCGAACGTGCTCCTGACCGGCGTGGCGCTGCAGGAGTTCACGGAGATGAACGCGGTCTACCCGATCGACATGGCCATCGTCGACCGCGCGCGCGAGTGGCTGCTCGGGAAGCAGCGGCGGGACGGCTCGTGGACCGAGTCGCACATGCCGCACTCCCTCACAGGCGGACAGGGCGATGTCGTCGTCACGGCCTACTCCGTGTGGAGCCTGGGCGTGGCGGGATACAAGGGCGGCGAGATGACGCGGGCCATCTCCTGGCTGAAGGGGCGCCTCGGTGACGTGAAGGACGACTACACGCTCGCCCTCGTGGCGAACGCACTCCTGACAGCGAACCCGACCGACGCCGAGGGGCAGCAGGCCCTCGACCGGCTGGACCAGGCGGCCGAGCGGGACGACACGTCGGCGTCGTGGGGAGAGGGCTCCACGACGTTCTGCGGAGGGTACGGGCGGACGGGGCAGGTGGAGACGACGGCGCTCGTGGCGCTCGCGATGCTCCAGGGGCGCGCGCACATCGAGACGGCGACCAGGGCCCTCACGTTCCTCGTGAAGTCGAAGAGCCCGAACGGCGGGTGGCCCTCGACGCAGGCGACGATCCTCGCCCTCAAGGCGCTCCTCCGCGCTTCGAAGGAGCTGGCCCAGGGAGAGGGAGAGGGCGTCGTCGAGGTGAAGGTGAACGGCAAGGCGGCGCACCGCTTCGAGGTCGTTCCGGGGCAGGGAGACGTCCTCCAGATGGCCCAGGTGAGCGAGCTCCTCGTGCCGGGTGACAACGTCGTGGAGCTGGCCTTCCAGGGGAAGGGGGCCTTCAACTACCAGGTCTGCGGGCGGTACTACCTGCCGTGGAGCGCCGTGCCCAAGGCGGAGCGGGAGAAGCCGCTGGACATCCGCGTGGAGTACGACCGGACCACGCTCTCGAAGGACGACACGCTCGTCGCGAAGGTCGTGGTGGACTACCGCGGGGAGGTGCCCGCGGGGATGGTGATCGTGGACCTGGGGATCCCGCCAGGGTTCGACGTGGACGCGGGGTCGTTCGCGGAGCTGGTCGCGCGGAAGGGAACGCCCCGGGTCGAGAAGTTCTCCCTCACCGGCCGGCAGATCACGCTCTACGTGGGGAGCATGAAGCGCGGGTCACCGCTTGAATTCGAGTACTCGCTGAAGGCGAAGTATCCGCTGCGGGCCAAGACCCCGTCGAGCACGGTGTACGAGTACTACACCCCCGACCGGCGCGCTGAGGCGGCGCCGGTCACGCTAGAAGTGAAGTAGCAAGTGTCGCGTCGATCGCTCTTCTGTGGGTCGGATGGGTACCCGCGTTCGAGATCCAGATCCCAAATCCCAGATCCCAACGAGATCCAAAATCCCAACAAGTGGGTAGGCATCGTGTTGGGATTTGGGATCTCGTTGGGATCTGGGATTTGGGATCTGGATCTCGAACGCGGGCACCCATCTAGCCCACGGCATAGCGCTTGACGCGAGGCTAGACCGGCGGCGCCTTCGTGCGGCAGCGCTTGAGCATCTCCTGGATGCCGGTCGTGGTCGAACCGTTCGTGAGGAAGTGGAGGCCGACCTGGTACTTCCCGGGCGCCCCGTCGCACTTCTCCCAGACGGTGCGGGCCTTGATCCCGCCGACCTTCTCCTCGCCCTGGAGCTGCTGGAGGCGGATCCGGTAGACCTCGAACAGGCTGACCCGCTCGGAGAGCCGCACCCTCGCCCCCTTCGGGTTGAGGTCGAGCACCTCGCCGACGCATTTGGGGCCCAGGCCGATCGACGCCAGGAAGCCCTCCCGGCTCATCGTTGCCAGGCAACCCGCAACCGGGAACCGCTTCTTCTCCCTGCGGTCCCCCTTGTCTCCCTGGGGCATACGCGCCTCCACCCACCTGACCGGAGCGCGACCGAGACCGGTTCGCAAAACGCCAAT
>CAZYRM010000216.1:0-10198 GCA_964649705.1 uncultured Planctomycetia bacterium | reverse complement strand
CCTTCCCCGAGGCGGTCGGACCGGTGAGACAGAGGAGGGAGAGGCTCACGCGGAGGGCTACTCGAAGACGTACTTCGGCTCGAGGATCGGCTCGTAGCGACGGGGGAACCCCGAGTAGAACGTCCCCGCCTCGAAGACGCCCGCCCAGGTGCGGGCGACGGCCATTCCGGTCCCCTCGAAGACGCCCGTCAGGATCCGGAGGCCCGGGTACTTGCCCTTCCCCCGGGTCGACTCGACGATCCGCTTCGGGAACTCCCACCACCCCGTGGCGATGTTCACGAGGCCGCGCGTGAGCTTCAAGCTCATCCCATGGATCTCCGCCTCCGTCCACCACAGGTCGGGGCCGGGGTTCCTCGAGGCGAATTCGAACTCCGTGTCCGACATCGAGGAGGACCACTCCTCCTCCGCGAGGGCGAAGGGGGCGAGGAGGAGCACGATCAGGGCGACGCGCATCAGGATCCCTCCCAAGGGCCGCGATTCCGTACCAGGACCGGGGGGAAGTTTCAAGGCTCAATGAGCGAGTTTCAACGAAGGCCCAGGTCCGCAAGTCTCAAGTTAACAAGCGCATCGGCAGTCTGCGGCGGAAAGTTGTCCACGAATTCGCACGAATCGGCGCTCCCGCCGTCTCGTTGACTCCCACCGTGGCGCCGGGTACAGTGGCCGCGCTCCAGGAGGCCGCCATGCCGCTCAACCTCGCCATCCCCAACAAGGGCCGCCTCTGCGACGGGACCGTCTCGCTCCTTGGCAGGATCGGCTTCCGCGTGGCGGGCCTCCTCGACCGGACGCTCGTGGCCCCGCTCGACGGCGGACGCTTCGTCCTCCTGTTCGCCCGCGCGAAGGATATCCCCGAGTTCGTGGAGGTCGGAGCCGTCGACGTCGCGGTCACCGGCCTCGACCTGGTCCTCGAGACCGGCTGCCGCACCGTCCGAAGGATGGACCTCGGCTTCGGCTTCTGCCGCCTCGTCATCGCCGTCCCCGAGGGGTCGGGGATCCACGAGGTCGCCCAGGTCCGCGACGGATCCACCGTCGCGACGTCCTTCCCCAACCTCACGCGACGCTACTTCGACGGGATCGGCAAGAAGGTCGAGGTCATCACCGTCTCCGGGGCGACCGAGATCACGCCGACGATCGGCGTGGCCGACCTCATCACCGACCTCGTCGAGACGGGATCGACGCTCAAGAAGAACCACCTCGTCCCGATCGGCCCCGTGATCCTCGAGTCGCAGGCCGTCCTGATCGCGAACGAGAAGTCCCTCCGCGAGAAGGCCGAGGAGATCCACGAGCTGGAGAGCGCCCTGAAGAGCGTGATCGACGCCTCGCGCAAGCGCTACCTCATGGCGAACGCCCCGAAGGCCGCCCTCGGCGAGGTCAGGAAGATCCTCCCGGGGATCAGCGGACCCACCGTGATGCCCCTCGCGGGGACGGAGGACTGGGTCGCGATCCACGCGGTGACGTCCGAGGACGAGATCAACCGCGTCATCCCGCGGCTCAAGGCGCTCGGCGCGACCGGGATCCTCGTGCTCCCCATCGAACGCATGGTCGTCTGACATGCTCGCCATCCAGAGCCTCTCAGCGCTCTCCCCGTCCGACCTGGAGGCCCTCCTCGGCCGCCGCGCGGCCAGGATCCAGGACGTCATGCCGGCCGTGCTCGGGATCCTCGAGGAGGTCCGACGGAAGGGGGATGCCGCGCTCAGGAGATACACGGAGCGCTTCGACGGCGTGGAGCGCCAGGCGATCGAGGTCTCGCGACGCGAGATCGACGAGGCCTGCTCGCTCATCGCGTCCGAGACGCTTGTCGCGCTCGTCTCGGCGGCGAAGGCGATCTGGGAGTTCCACCAGGCCGTGCTCCCCGCCGACATCGTGCTGCCCCGCGGGGCGGACGGGGCCGTGGGGCGCCGGGTCGCGCCGTACGACCGCGTGGGGGTCTACGTCCCCGGCGGGAGGGCCGCCTACCCGTCGACCGTGCTGATGGGGGCCATCCCCGCGCGCGTGGCGGGCGTCCGCGAGGTCGTGCTGTGCTCCCCTCCGCGGCGCGACGGGGGGATGTGCCCCGAGGTACTCGCGGCGGCGAGGATCGCCGGGGTCGACCGGGTCTTCTGCGTCGGCGGGGCGCAGGCGATCGCCGCGATGGCGTACGGGACCGCGACCATTCCCGCGGTCGAGAAAATCGTCGGGCCAGGGAACCTCTTCGTCACGGCCGCGAAGAGCGCCGTGAGGGACCGGGTGGGGATCGACTTCCTCGCGGGGCCGACCGAGGTGCTCGTCATCTCCGACGGGAGCGCCCCGGCGTCGTTCGCCGCGGCGGACCTCGTGTCCCAGGCGGAGCACGACCCCGAGGCCGTGGCCCTCCTCGCGACGACGAGCCTGAAGCACGCGCGGGAGGTCGTCGCCGAGGTCGAGAGGAGGCTCCAGGACCTGCCGCGGCGGGCGATCGCCGAGGAGTCGTTGCGCCGGAACGGACGGGTGCTGCTCGTGAAGGACCTCGACGAGGCCGTGGAGTTCTCGAACCGCTTCGCGCCGGAGCACCTCGTGCTGATGACGAGGTCGCCTCGGGCGCTCTTCCGCAAGGTGAGGCATGCGGGGGCGGTGTTCCTCGGGAGGTACTCGCCGGTCTCGCTGGGGGACTTCTGCGCGGGGCCGAACCACGTCCTGCCGACAGCGGGGGCGGGGAGGGTCGCGTCGGGGCTCTCGACGGCCGACTTCGTAAAGACGATCGCCTGGCAGGAGTTCACGGGAACGGGGATCCGCCGCGCGGCGCGGACCGCGGAGGCCATCGCGCGGGTGGAGGGGCTGGAGGGGCATGCGCGGGCCGTGAGGGTGAGGGCGAGGGAGTCGCGCCCGTGAGGGAGCGGAGGTCAGCATGATCGTACGGATCATCGGGGTGCCGATCGACCTGGGACAGACACGGCGCGGGGTGGATATGGGGCCGAGCGCGATCCGCTACGCGCAGCTCCACGAGAGGATCCGCGCGATCGGGCACGAGGTGGAGGATGCGGGGAACATCTTCGTGCCGATGATGGAGAGCACCCGGCTCCAAGACAAGCAGCTCCGGTTCCTGCCGGAGGTCATGGCCGTCGCGAAGAAGACGGCGGACGTCGTCGAGCGGGCCCTGAGGGAGGGGAGGTTCCCGCTGGTGCTGGGAGGGGACCACTCGCTCGCGGTCGGGAGCATCGCGGGGGTGGTGCGCGTGAAGCCGAAGACGGCGATCGTATGGTTCGACGCGCACGGGGACTTCAATACGAAGGAGACGACGCCGTCGGGGAACATCCACGGGATGGCGTTCGCGAGCGCGATGGGTGCGGGAGGGAAGGACCTGTGCGTGGGGGAGGAGCCGGTGCCCGTGTCGCCCAACCACGCCGTCTTGATCGGGGCCAGGGCGCTCGACCCGGGGGAGAGGGAGAACCTGAAGAGGAGCGGGATCTCGGTGTTCACGATGCACGAGATCGACAAGTACGGGATGAAGGAGGTGATCTCGCACGCGCTGGACAGGACGAGGGAGTGCGACGGGATGCACATCAGCTTCGACATCGACGTGCTCGACCCGCTGGAGGCGCCGGGCGTGGGGACGGCGTGCAGGGGGGGGCTCGACTACCGGGAGGCGCACCTCGCGATGGAGCTGCTGGCGGAGTCGGGGAGGATCACGTCGATGGACATGGTCGAGGTGAACCCGATTCTCGATGAGGCGAACAGGACGGCGGAGCTCGCGGCGGAGTTGTGCGCGAGCGCGCTGGGGTCGAGGATTCTGAGGTGATTCCGCGCGCCGGTTCGAGTACGAGGACGAGAACGAGTACGAGAACGATTGCGAGTACGATTACGAGCACGAGCACGCCACCGATGCGGAAGGGGGGTGGCGGAGGGAAGGGCGGGAGAATAAAATACGGGGCTTGAGACATAGAGGGGAGGAGGAACCATGCCGCTGCAGGGAAAGACGATCGGGATCCTCGTCGAGGAGCAGTACCAGGACCTCGAGGTCTGGTACCCGTTCTACCGGCTGCGCGAGGCGGGCGCCCGGGTCGTGGCCATCGGGACGGCGAAGAAGGAGTACAAGGGGAAGTTCGGGTATCCGATCACAGCGGAGAGGGATGTTCGGGAGGTGAACGCGGACGAGCTCGACGGGATCGTGGTGCCGGGCGGGTTCGCGCCGGACTTCCTGAGGAGGCACGAGGCCCCCGCGGCGCTGGTGCGGAAGGTCTTCGAGCAGGGGAAGCTCGTGGCGGCGATCTGCCACGGACCGTGGCTCCTGGTCGACGCGGGGGTGCTGAAGGGCAAGAAGGCGACGAGCTTCTTCGCCATCCGCAGGGACGTGGAGAACGCGGGAGCCGCGTGGAGCGACGTCGAGGTCGTCGTAGACGGAAACCTGGTCACCTCCCGGAAGCCGGACGACCTGCCGGCCTTCTGCCGGGAGATCATCAAGCTGCTCGCTCGTACGAACAAGAAGACGTTCATCGATGTCTAAGAGATTGCTCCGTCGGGTCGCCTGTGCCTGGGTCCTCCTCGCAGCAGCCGCGCTGGCCCAAGACGTGGTCCGAGTCGCCCTCGAGGGGCCTAAGGCGGCCGTCCGTGCCGGAGAGACGTTCGAACTGATCGTCTCGTTCGATATCGACGAGGGGTTCCACATCTACGGGCCGCTGCCCCAGGAGTCTGCGACCCAGAGCGAGGTGGCGTTCACGGCCAAGGACGGTTTCACCGCCTCTGCGCCCGTCTATCCGCCCACTGAGTCGCACGACTATCCCGCCATGGGAGGCAGGTACGATGTCTTCGAGGGGAGGTTCCAGGTCAAGGTCCCGGTCGCGGCGAGCCCCGGCGTGGCGGTGGGTGAGCACGAGCTGACCGTCCAGGTCACCTACGGGGCCTGCGCCGCGGACAACTGCCTCGATCCGGTCAGGGGACGAGCGCTCACCATCAAAGTCAGCGTCGAGCTTGGCGCGCCACGGGGGACCGAGAATCCGCCGGTTGCGAACGGCGGGACGCCCCCCCCGCCAACACCCGCGCCGCCGAAGGGCGAGGTCGAGGAGGCGCTGGAGAAGGGGCTCCTGTTCATGCTGCTGGTCGGGTTCCTCTCCGGCCTCGCGGGGACGCTCACTCCCTGCGTCTATCCGGTCATCCCCGTGACGATCTCCTACTTCGGCGCGACGGGTCAGGGCCAGCAGAGCATGGGACAGCGCGTGTCACGGGGCCTGGCCTACTTCCTCGGGATTGCGCTTTTCTACGGCGTGCTCGGCATCGTCGCCGCTCTCCTCTCCCTCGACGTCGCCCCCCTCCTCGCGAACCCCTGGGTCGTCGCGGTCCTCTCCGCGATCTTCATCGCGCTGGCGCTGAGCATGTTCGGGCTCTACGAGCTTAACCTCCCGCCTGCCCTCCTCGACAGGGTCGGCGGCCGGCGACAGGGGCTCTTTGGGGCCTTTCTCCTGGGCTCGGTCATGAGCCTGATCGCGATGCCGTGCGTCGGGCCGTTCGTCGGGAACATCTTCGTGCTCGCGAGCACCGCGGGGAATCGCCTCGTGTCCTTCCTCGGGCTCCTGGCGTTCGGCGTGGGACTCGGATTCCCCTTCCTCTTCCTCTCTATCTTCGCCGGGACGATCCAGGCCCTCCCGAGGTCTGGGGAGTGGATGAACAAGCTGAAGCTGTTCTTCGGCTTCATGATGCTCGGGATGGTCATCTACTTTGTCCGGATCTTCCTTCCGGAGAAGTGGCTCCTGATCGCCTGCGGCGCCCTGGCCGTCTTCTGGGGAACGTACACCGGGGCCTTCACCGTCATCACCGCCGAGTCGGGAGCGGGGGCAAAATTCGGCAAGGCGCTCGGGATCCTGATCCTCGTGGGGGGGCTCGCTTTCCTCGGAAAGGGGCTCCTGCTCGATGAGCTCAAGCGCCTTGGTTCGGGCGGCCCGGCCGCGGAAGCCGCGATTCACTGGGAGACGGGACTGGCGGAGCACCTGGAACGGGCCAAGAAGCAGGGGAAGCCGCTCATCGTCGACTTCACCGCGGACAACTGACCCGCGTGCCATGAGCTGGAGGAGCGTGTCTTCTCCGACAAGAGGGTGATCGACGAGGTCAACGCCCGGTTCGTCGCGGTGCGCGTCATGCTGGACACCCAGGACCATCCCGAGAAGCACTTCCGGGAGGAGCTCTTCGGGACGAAGGGGCTGCCCACCGTGGGTCTGATCGACGGGGAAGGGCGCCCGGTCGCCGGGAAGACGATCGGCCTCGACCTGACGGTCGGCAAGTTCGACGCGGCTCAGTACGTTGAGATCCTCAAGGGCGTGAAGTAGACTTCCTGCGCCAACGCACCAAGGAGATCGAGTCCATGGCCGGCATGCCCGAAATCCACGACAGCAACTTCGAGGCGGACGCGCTGAAGGCGCCGCACCCCGTCGTCATCGACTTCACCGCGACCTGGTGCGGGCCCTGCAAGATGCTGGGGCCCATCCTCAAGGAGTACCAGGCGGAGTACGAGGGGAAGCTGAAGATCTACAGCATGGACCTCGACGCCAACCAGAAGACCGCCGTCATGCTCGGAATTACCACCGTGCCGACGATGGTCTTCCTCAAGGACGGGCAGGAGGTCGCCCGCTGCACGGGGTACCGGCCGAAGCCGGCCCTGGCGCAGTACTTCCAGAAGCTCGTTCCTTCGTAACAGCCGCGCAAGACGCAGCCTCCCGATCGCCGAAGTAGATACGGGGCCATTTCGGCATCGGAGGCGTACGTGATCACCAGGATCCTCCCGCTCTGCGTCGTCACACTCGTCCTCCTGCTCGGGTGCGCCCGGGCCGGCGACGAACCCGAGTCGCCCGCCGAGGAGCCCGTCTTCGCCGAGTCCCAGGAGATCCAGCTCCTCCTCCAGATCCTCGACTCCCCCGACGAGGTCGAACGTAACGCCGCGTTCAACCGCCTCATGGCCATCGGGAGACCCGTCCTCCCGCTCCTCGAGGAGCGCCTCCGCCTCCGCGCGGGAGACTCCTACGTCGACCTCCTGCGCGGCCTCGCCGTCCTGCCCGAGGCCCCCGCGCCCGTCGCGGCCGAGCCCGAGCAGCAGCAGCCCGAGGGCGGGGCCAACCCCGACGAGGTCGCCAGGTACCTCGTGGACAAGTACGCCGCCGCGCAGGAGATGTACCAGACGGGCGAGTACGAGCGCGCCCTCGCGCTCGTCCAGGGGATCCTCGGCATCGAGCCGACCTGCTCGCTCCGGAGCCAGCTCAAGGGGCTCAAGAAGGACTGCGAGGACCGGATCACCGAGGCCAAGCTCGTGAAGCCCTCCGTCTCGACGCGCCACGACGTCTACCGGACGAAGGACCGGATCGACCTGACGTTCAGAATGGAGGACGTCACGCCCGGACCGGTCGACCTCGACTTCACGGGCACCCTCTCGGGCCTCGCACGCGCCCCGAAGAACGGACAGAACTTCCTCCACGCCGACATCACCATCACCGAGTACACCCCGTACGGCGACTCGCGGAGCTGGAATCGGAATCAGACCTGGGAGCTGAAGGAGAACGCCCACCTCGCCCCGTCCGCGCCCTGGATCTTCCCGACCACCCTCGACATCTCCGGTGATCAGGCCGCCGAGAAGCTCTACCGCACCTACACGATCCAGGCCGAGGTCCGCCCGTACCTCTTCCGCACGCCCGAGGGGGACCTCCGCGGCCGCCGCCTCCAATTCCCGACGATCACGTTCGGCGTCTTCCCCGTGGAGGACGACGTCGAGCTGCTGCGCGTCCGCGGCCTGGAGCTCTTGTCGAAGGCCCTCGACGGGATCGAGGACGATCGCCCCGCGACCGCGAACGACGTGTTCCTCGTCTGCCTCCTGCTCCACGAGGAGGACAAGGGAAAGGCCGTCGACCTGCTGATGAACACGCTCGCCCACCCGCGCGCTTCGGACCTCGACAAGCAGCTCGTCCTCTCCTGCCTCCGCCAGATCACGCGCCTCCCGCTCGAGATGAGCGAGGACGCCTGGCTCGACTGGTATCGCGACGAGAACGCGACCGCGAACCGCCCGCCAAAGTAGCGGTTCCCCCTGCTTGACACGGCCCGCCCGCGAGGGGTTCAATCCCCGTCCATTGCCATGTACGGGCGGCGCGTCGCGTCGCCCCTCGCTGCGAGGCCCCATGACGCTCGACGAACAGCTTACGCTCATCCAGCGCGGCACCGTGGAGACCTTCACGCCCGACGACCTGAAGAAGAAGCTGGCGAAGGCGAAGCCCCTCCGCGTGAAGCTCGGCGTCGATCCGACGTCTCCCGACATCCACCTCGGCCACACCGTCGTCCTGAGGAAGCTCCGCCAGTTCCAGGACCTCGGCCACCAGGCGGTCCTCATCATCGGCGACTTCACCGCGAGGATCGGCGACCCGTCAGGGAAGAAGTCCACCCGCCCCCAGTTGACGGGAGAGGAGATCGACGCGAACGCAAAGACCTACCTCGACCAGATCGGCAAGGTCGTGGACAGGCCCAAGCTCGAGCTGGTGCGGAACGGCGACTGGCTGGGGAAGCTGACCTTCCAGGACATCATCGGGCTGGCCGCGAAGTTCACCGTCGCGCGGATCCTGGAGCGAGAGGACTTCACGAAGCGGTACAAGGAAGGCACGCCGATCGGCCTGCACGAGTTCCTGTACCCGCTGATGCAGGCATACGACTCCGTGGTCGTGAAGGCGGACGTCGAGCTCGGGGGGACGGACCAGACGTTCAACCTGCTCGCGGGGAGGCAGCTCCAGGCGGCGATGGGGCAAGAGGCGCAGATCGCGCTCACTGTGCCGCTCCTCGTCGGAACGGACGGCGAGAACAAGATGTCGAAGAGCCTTGGGAACCACATCGGCGTGCACGACGCGCCGGAGGAGATGTTCGGAAAGACGATGAGCGTGCCGGACAAGCTCCTGGAGGGGTGGTACACGCTGCTGACGACGGTGCCGATCCCGGAGGTTCAGGAGCGGATCAAGGACCCGCGGAACGCGAAGGCGGCCCTCGGGGAGGAGATCGTCAGGCAGTACCACGGAGAGGCGGCGTCGCGCGCGGCGAAGGAGGACTTCGATCGCAGGTTCACCCGGAAGGAGGTCCCCGAGGACGTGCCAGACCTGAGTGTCTCGATCGCCGAGGGGAAGGTCAACATCATCACCGTACTCAAGGCGTTCGACGCGAGCCTGAGCACGGGCGCCTGCATCCGACTCGTCGAGCAGGGCGGCGTCTCCCTCGACGGGGTCAAGATCACAGATCCGAAGGCGCCGATCGAGTCCCTGGAGGGCAGGCTCCTGAAGGTCGGGAAGAAGAACAAGTACGCGAGGATCGTGGTGAGGTAGACGGGGGCTCGATATCTGATATCTGAGAGCTGAGAGCTGATATCAGATATGGACCGGCATCCGCCGTGGTTCCTGGACATATCTGATATCAGCTCTCAGCTCTCAGATATCAGATATCGACACGTTCAATAGGCGAGGAGGGAATCGAACCCTCAAGAGGCTCACGCCCCGAAGGATTTTAAGTCCTCTGCGTATGCCAGTTCCGCCACTCGCCCGGCGACCGCTCGCATTCTACGCGACCGACCCGCCCCAGGTGTAGAATCACGACGTGGCCGAGACGTTCGTCTTCCTGCTCATGGGCGGCGCGCCGCTCCTCCTCGCGGTGCTGGCGTCCCACTTCGTCCTGCGGCGAGGGAACCTCATCGAGCGCACCGACCGGCGCGCCGTGGTCGCGCAGGTCCTCGTCTTCGGGCTCATCTCCGCGATCGGCGTCCTCATTCGAGGCCCAAAGGCCAAGGACCTGTACGTCGACGCCGCGCTCTTCGTAGTGGTCGTCGCGGGGCTGCAGGGAGGCCTCCGCGTCGGAGTCGGTGCGGGTCTCATCGGCGCCTCCGTGCGCCTGCTGTCGCGCGCCTCCGCGCCGTTCGCGTTCATCACGCTCGCCGCGGGGATCCTCGCCGGCGCCCTCCGCCAACGCTGGCCCCTGCCGCCCACCGCGGGGAAGGGGTTCCTGGTCGGAGCCGGCCTCGGCGTCATGCAGGTCGTCCTGACCGTCCTCACGCTCGGGGCCTCGCCGCTCGAAAAGAACGTCATCGCGGTGTACCTGCCCTTCATGGTCATGACGGGCGCATGGGTCGCCGTCCTCGGGCTGATCCTCAACGGCCTCCGAGGCGAGATCGAGCGGCACCGCCTCGAACGCCTCGCCGCCGAGGCCCGCCTCGCGCTCCTCCAGTCCCAGATCCGCCCGCACTTCC
>CAZYRM010000215.1:0-10244 GCA_964649705.1 uncultured Planctomycetia bacterium | reverse complement strand
GATCCGGTCGCCCTTCGCGACGCCGAAGCCGTCGGCCGCGCGCTCCACGAACTTCTTGTTCACCCAGCAGGCGATCTTCGCGGTGGGCTCGACCTTGATCCACCCGAGGCGCTCCTCGAGGGCGACGAAGCGGTCCCCGCGCTGCGCGGTGGTCAGGATGCGGTAGTTCTCTCCGATCCCCGCCCGGACGTTGAGGCGCTCGCAGCTCACCTCGGCGACGTACGGGAACGAGTCCTGCGCGGAGAGCGGCAGGACGGCAAGCAGGAAGAGGGCAATCGCCGGGCGTGACATGGTCGACCTCCGAAAACAGTGCCTCTGTGCCGCGCGGGGACAAGGCCCCCCAGCGCGTCCGCCTTCGTCCGAGCCCATCCCGGCTAGGGCAACTCGTCCGGAGGCGGGGTGTTCTCCCCCGTCGGCTGCGTGTGGATCCGGTCCTCGAGCTTCGCCGCGGCCCACACCTCGGTGAGCCAGTGGTTGAGGAATTCCCTGCTCTTCTCGCCCTGGAGCTGCTCCCTGAGGCTGGACCTCATGAGCTCAAAGTCCTTCCCGTCGGGCTGCTGCATCTCCATGAGCTGCGACACCCAGTAGTTGTCCGCGTACTCGCCCCCCTCGCCCTTCCCCACCGACGCCCTGGGGAGGAGCTGGATCTCGTACTTCACCTCGCCGAACATCTCGGCCTCGGCGCCCTCACGGCGGCGGAGCGGCTCGCTCTTCGCGAAGAAGAGGCCCCGCTCGGTGACGAGCCGCTGGAACACGTCCCTGCGCAGGGACTGGAGGGCGGTGTTCTTCTCCTCCTGGGGCGCCAGCGGGTGGGCCTTCCCCCACTCCTCCGCGGCCAGGTCGATCCGCTTGCGTCCCTCGCGGTGGAGCTCCTGCGCGGCGCGGAAGGCGAGCTTCTGCGCCGTCGCGTGGACGAGCTGCTGCGCGAGCTTCCGACGGAGCGGGACGGTGAGCGGCGGGACGAAGCGGTCGATCTTCTCGTCGATCCGCGCGACGAACGACCCCTTCTCGGTGTCGAGCCGGTCGAAGACCGTGTCGACCGGGAAGTCGCCGATCTTCTCCATCAGCCTCTTCAGGTCCTCCGAGACCCCGAAGAGCTCGTTCACCGCCGTCATGTGCTTCTCGTCGAAGAGGCCCGTCTTCCCGTAGGCCAGGCCGTGCTTCGAGGCGAGAACGACCATGTCGACCTTCGCCGTCTCGTCGTACATCCTGGCGAGCTCGACCTCGTCACGGAGGGCGGTGAGCTTCTGGATCGCCCTCTCGGCCGCCTGGTCCTTCTCCAGGGCCTTGCGGATCCCCTCCTTCACCTCTTCGTAGGGCTTGTATCGCTTGTCGTCGTCCTTGATGAGGTACTTCAATTTCGTCTTCTCGTACTCCGCCTTGACGGCCGCGTCGTCCACGGCCGCCAGGAGGTCCTTCCGGATCTGCTCCTTGACCTCGTCGAACGGGACGTAGCCGCCCTCCTTCTTGTACTTCGTCTCCTTGTCGGCCTCGTACTGCTGCTTCGCCTTCTCCTCGGTGACGGCGCCCTGGAGGGCCCTGCGGATGTCGGCCGACACCTCGTCGAGCGGCTTGTACACGCCGTCCGTCGTCTTGATGAGATAGGTCGCCTTCTCAAGCTCGTACCGCATCTGCATGTCCGTCTCCGTCGGCGGGGTGATCCCCGCGGAGAAGGCGGAGTAGTCGGCGAAGGCGTACTCCAGCCGCACCTTGGGCTCGACGGTCTGCGGGTCCTTCTCGCGGAGGTAGTAGGCGAAGATCGTGTCGCCGTCGATGACGACGGGGCGCTTCGACTCGTCGACGGGGCGGACGGCGTGGCGCGTCGGGGACAGGCGGACCCGGTCCTCGAAGTCCTTTGCGGAGAACTTCACGCTCCACACGCGGATCTTCTCGTTCTTCTCGATGTACTCGTTGAAGACGTCCTCGCTGCCGACGACCGCGCCGTCCGACACGAAGCCGAAGTAGCGGGAGAGGAGGAGGGCCTCACGGACGGTCTCCTCGAAGCTCCCGACGGACATGCGGTACCTCTTGTCGAGGACGTCGAGGTACTCCTTCTGGTCGAACTTGTCGCCGCCGAAGGCGTCCTGGATCACGTCGGCGACCTCCACGTCGGTGACGACGATCCCGTCCTTCTTGGCCTCGTGGAGGAAGGCGAGGGCCCGCCAGGCGACGGCGGTCATGTCCTCCTCCGAAGGCTCCCCGTAGTAGAACCTGATCATGCGCATCTGGTCGGCCTGATCTTCGCCGGCGCCGACGACGGTCATGAAGACCCGCTGGGTCTTCTGCATCTGGAACAGGAGGGTGCGGCTGTCCTTCCAGCGGTCCTTGACGTTCTCGAACTCCGCGCGGGAGACCTCCTCCCCGAAGAGCGTCCCGGCGACGCGGTCGCCGCGCTGCTGGTCGTTGCAGGAGAGCATCGACGGGTCGAGGGCGAACGAGATGCAGACGATGACCAGGAGGGCGAAGAAGATGAATCGGCCGTACTTCGTCGAGAAGCGGCCCATCTTGGTGATCACGGGGCGGTTCTCCTATTTCAGCTCTTCGGGCCGCGGGAGGTCGCGGATCGACGAGAGACCGAGGATTTCGAGGAAGCGTTCCGTCGTTCCATAGAGGACGGGGCGCCCGAGGGTCTCCTCGCGGCCCACGACGCGGACGAGGCCGCGATCGAGGAGCGCGCGGAGGAGGGGGCCCGACTGGACGCCTCGGATCGACTCGATGTCCGCGCGCCCGATCGGCTGCTTGTACGCGACGATGGCGAGCGTCTCGAGGGCGGCGGTGGAGAGGCGGTGGTCCGCGCGGGACTTCTGGAGCTTCGCGATCGTCTCCGCGCACTCGGGACGCGTCGTAAGTTGATATCCGCCCGCGATCTCCTGCAGGGCGAACGCCCTCCCCTGGTTCTCGTATTCGGCCCCAAGCTCGGAAAGGTACTGGCGGATCTGGGGCCTGTCAACGCTTTCGACGAGCCCCTCCAGGCGCGAAAGGCTGACGGGGTGGTCGCTTACGAAGAGGATCGCCTCGATCTGTCGCTTGGCGTCGGTCACATGTCCTCCGCGGCAGGTCGCCGGCGGGGAGCATAACACGAAGGCGCCGCGGGGCGGGAGAGAAAGCGTATGGAGGGCGGGCCTACCCGGCGATCCACTTCGCGGCGTCGCGGGCCCAGTAGGTGAGGATGAGGTCGGCGCCGGCGCGCTTGATCGAGGTGAGGACCTCGAGCGCCGTCCGTTTCTCGTCAATCCAGCCGCGGGCCGCCGCCGCCTTCACCATCGAGTACTCGCCGGAGACGTTGTAGGCCGCCACCGGGACGTTCGTCGCGGCGCGGACCGCCGAGATGATGTCGAGGTACGAGAGCGCGGGCTTCACCATGACCATGTCGGCGCCCTCGTCGACGTCCGCCAGCGCCTCGCGGACCGCCTCGCGCGAGTTCGCGGGGTCCATCTGGTACGTCGAGCGGTCGCCGAACTTCGGGGGCGACTCCGCCGCGTCCCGGAACGGGCCGTAGAAGGCGCTCGCGTACTTCGAGGAGTAGGCCAGGATCGCCGTCTCCGCGTGCCCCGCCTCGTCCAAGGACGAGCGGATCGCCTTCACCATGCCGTCCATCATGCCGCTCGGGGCGACGACGTCCGCGCCCGCCTCGGCCAGCGAGCATGCCGCGCGGCCGAGGAGCTCCAGCGTGCGGTCGTTGTGGACGTCCGGGACGCCCCGGCGCTCGGCGATCACGCCGCAGTGGCCGTGGTCCGTGTACTCGCAGAAGCAGAGGTCGGCGATGACGACCGTTTGAGGCGCCTGGTCGCGGATCGCGCGGATCGACTGCTGGACGATCCCGTCCGCGGCGAACCCCTCCGTGCCGAGGGGGTCCTTCCGGGTGGGGATGCCAAAGAGGATGACCGCGGGAACCCCGAGGGAGAGAGTCTCCTTCACGTCAGGAATGAGCTGGTCGATCGAGAGCTGGAAGACCCCCGGCATCGAGGGGACCTCGCGCCGCTCCCCCTCCCCCGGGCGGACGAAGAAGGGCTGGATGAAGTCGTCCGGCGCGAGCTGCGTTTCGCGGACCATTCGGCGGAGCCCCTCCGTGCGGCGGAGGCGGCGATAGCGATGTTGAGGGAAGCTCATCTGTGATCCCGCGAGTCGTTGCCGTCCTTACGGGGTCGGTGGCGGTGGCGTGCTCGTAATCGGGCTCGAAATCGTTCTCGGTCTCGTTCTCGACGCCAGCGTTTCGAGAACGAGACCGAGAACGAGAACGGTTTCGAGCTCGATTACGAGCACGCCACCGCCACCGAGACATCTTCCCCCGTCGGGTCCAGTAGCGTTGTAGGGTTAGGAGAACAGGTCGATCACGAAGTTCACGACGGGGCTGGAGGAGAACCACTTCGCGGGGTTCGCGGCCTTCATCCGCTCGCGCTGTTCCTTGGACGCCTTGTCCAGGATCGGCGCGAACCGCGCCTTGTCCTCCCCCGCCTTCGTCTCCCACTGCTCCACCAGGATCTGCACCGCCTCCAGCTCCCCCTTGTCGAACCAGATCCCGTGCTTCGCGCACTTGTCGAGCACCACGCCGCTCGCGCCGGCGTAGTTATACCGCTCCATCGGACCCGCGCACTTCGGGCAGGCCAGCTCCGACGCCAGGGCCTCCTTCCCCACCACCACCTTGTCCGTCACGCCGCGGATCGCGTCGATCTCCGCGCGCGTGAACGTCTTCTCGCGCGCGGCCTTGATCGCCGCCAGCTCCCCCTCGTCGAGCCAGCTCCCCTCGCAGCGGACGCAGGTGTCGATGCACACCCCTTCGTACCACGACGTCTTGCACTCCCCCTTGCAGCGCGGGCAGTTCATGTTCTCCTCCTCCCTTGAAAACTCCGCACGATCGACGAGACCAGCGACGGGATCGTCGCCTCGCTCGCCTCGACGTGCACGCGGAATCCCAGCTCGCGGAGCGTCCGCGACGTGACCGGGCCGATGCTCGCGATCCGCGCCTGGGAGAGGAGCCGACGGGCCCGGGGTCGCCCCAGGCGCTCCACCAGGTTCCTCGCCGTCTGCGAGCTCGCGAACGTCGCGACGTCCGGCGGACGCCCCTCGAGGCCCGCGATGTCGTCCTCGGAGATCCGCGCCGGGCGGATCCGGTACGCCGTCACCTCGTCGACCGTCGCCCCCGCCGCGCGAAGCCCCTCCGCAAGCTCAGGGTTCGCCAGGTCGGCGCGAGGCAGGAGGAACCGCTTTCCGCGCACCCCGCGGAGCGCCGCGACGAGCCCCTCCGTCGTGAACACCTTCGGCACCAGGTCCGCCCTGAGCCGCGCCGCGCCGAGCGCCGCCGCCGTCCCGGGCCCGATCGCCGCGATCGACACGCCCGCCAGCGCACGCGCGTCCTTTCCGCACGCCCCGAGCCTCGCCAGGAAGGCCGCCACGCCGTTCGCGCTCGTGAAGACCACCCAGTCCCGCTCGGGGAGCCGCCCGATCGCCCGGTCGAGCGCGGCCCACGACCGCGGCGGGGCAATCTCGATCGAGGGGACCTCCACCGCCTCCGCCCCCGCCTCCGAGAGCAGCTCCGAGAGACGGCTCGCCTGGGCGCGGCTTCGCGTCACCAGCACGCGCCTTCCGAAGAGCGGCCTCCGGTCGAACCAGCGGAGCGATTGCCGCAGGCTCACCACGCCGCCCACCAGGATGATCGCCGGCGCAGCGATCCCGGCCTGCTCGACGAGCCGCGCGATCGTCGAGAGCGTCCCCGCGACCGCGCGCTGCTTCGGAAGCGTCCCCCACTGCACCACCGCGCACGGCGTCGACGCCCGCTTCCCCGCCGCGACAAGCGACCGCGCGATCGACGGAAGCGACGTCACCCCCATGTAGAACGCCAGCGTCCCGTTCGTCCGCGCGAGGGCCTCCCAGTCGATCCGCGAGTCCGCCTTCCCGTCCGCCTCGTGCCCCGTGATGAACGTCACGCACGAGGCGTGGTCGCGGTGCGTCAGCGGGATCCCCGCGTAGGCCGCCACGCCGCACGCCGCCGTCACGCCGGGGACCACCTCGAACGGGACCCCGGCGCCCACGAGCACCTCCGCCTCCTCTCCCCCGCGTCCGAAGAGGTACGGGTCCCCCCCCTTCAGGCGGACGACCGTACGCCCCTTCCGTGCCTCGCGGACGAGGATCCGGTTGATCTCCCCCTGCGGCTTCGCGTGCGCCCGCGCCCTCTTGCCGACGTAGATCCGCTTCGCCGAGCCCGGGGCGTGGTCGAGGAGCGACGGATGCGCGAGGGCGTCGTAGACGACGACGTCCGCGGAGGCCAGCGCGCGCTGGCCGCGGATCGTCAGGAGCCCGGGGTCGCCGGGGCCGGCGCCCACGAGGAGGACCTTTCCGGGGACGGACCTGCCCACGCTACACGAACTTTCCGCGCTTGAAGGCGTTCACGGCGGAGGCCATGTCGTCGTGGATCTGGAAGAGCTTGTCCAGCTTGGTCATCGCGAAGACGGCCTTGATCGCCGGCTTGATGCAGCAGAGCCTGAGCTCGCCCTTCGCCTCCACGCAAAGCTTGTGCACGGCGACCAGCTTGCCGAGGACCGCGCTCGAGAGGTACTCCACGTTCTGGAAATTGATGCAGAGCTTGATCCGGTACGTGTTGTTCACGAGGTTCAGGAGTTCCGTGGCGAACTCCTGGACCGTCGCCTCGTCGAGGATCCGGATCTCGGTGATGAAGGCGAGCGTGATGTCGCCGTACGATTGCGTGAGCAGCCTACTTTTCGGGGGCACTCTCGTTCCTCCGTTTCACCAGGAGCAACCGGTTGCCGCGGTCGTAATAGTGCACCTCGCTCATGATGCTCTTCATGATCAGGATCCCGCGGCCATGCTCGAGCAGGAGCGAGTTCGGATCGTCCGGGTCGGGAAGCGTCTTCGGGTCGAACCCCTTTCCCTGGTCCTCGATCCTCACGCCCCAGACCTCGGGGGCGTGGTACAGGGTCACGGTGACCTTCTTGTTCGCGTCGAAGCGGTTCCCGTGCTTGATCGCATTGACGAGCGCCTCGTCGAAGCAGAGGCGGAACATGTGCGACTCGTCCTCCCCCACGAACCCGTTCCTCGCCTTGAGGGCGTCGCAGACGGCCGTCATCACGTCCACGCGCGCCATGAGGTCGCTCGGGAACTCCGACCTGTAGATCTCGGGGCCCGGGTCCGGGGGCCGCTCCTTCTCGATCTCGATGCCGAGGCCCATGCGGGTCCGGTCCTCCGCTAGATCGGCTTGACCACCACGAGCGTGACGTCGTCCTTGGGCTTCACGGGTCCGAGAAAGCCCATGAGCGCGTCGTGCACTCCGCCCACGACGGCCTGCGAATCCCGCCCCCTCGCGCCCCGCATCGCCTGCTGCATCCGGTCCCGGCCGAAGGCCTCGCCCTCGGCGTTCGGGGCCTCCCAGACCCCGTCCGTCGTCAGCGCGAGGATGTCCCCGGGTCCAAGCGGGATCGGGTCGGCGTTCGGGAAGTCCATGTCCGCCATGATCCCGAGCGGCAGCCCCGTGCTGTCCAGCTCCACGAAGTCGTC
Source organism: uncultured Planctomycetia bacterium (assembly GCA_964649705.1). GTDB lineage: Bacteria > Planctomycetota > MHYJ01 > WSZJ01 > CAZYRM01 > CAZYRM01. Next base: position 2,735 of record CAZYRM010000215.1, on the reverse strand, counting down.
CGTCGACGCCCGGTAGAGCGTCGGGGAGTCGTGACCAGCGCTGGAGTAAACCAGGGTCCGCGTCCCCGGGTCAAGGATGCCGTAGAGGAGCGTCACGAACCGTCCCGCGTCGAGGTCCTGGGCCAGCAGGTTGTTGAGCGAGAAGAGGACCTTCGCCGGGTCCTGCTCCGAAATGCCGAGGGCGCGGAGGAACGCGCGCGCCGTCGCCATCAGGAGCGCCGCGCCGATCCCGTGCCCCACGACGTCCGCCACGACGATCCCGATCTTCCCGTCGGGCAGCGGCAGGTAGTCGTAGAAGTCGCCCCCCGTCTCGTCCGCGGCAATCGAAAGCCCCTTCACGTCGAACGCGGGGGACTCGGGCGCGGTCTTCGGAATCAGGTTCTGCTGGATCTCCCGGGCGATCTCGAGCGCCTGCTGCAGCTTCTGCTTGTCGAGGTAGTGCTGCACGAGGCGCTCGTTGTCCAGGGCGATCGCCGCGTGGCTCCCGAGCGCCATGAGGAGGGAGACGTCGTAGTCGCCGAAGGCCTCCCCCTGCTTGTTCAGGACCTGGATGACGCCCATGACCTTGTTCTCGTAGGTCAGCAGCGGGACGCAGAGGATCGTGCGGGTCCGGTACCCGGTCCGCTTGTCGACCTCCTGGTTGAAGCGTGGGTCGGCGTAGGCGTCGGGGATGTTCACCACCTGCTTCGCCTCCGCGACGAAGCCGACGATCCCGCGCCCGACGGGAACCCGGATCTCCTTCGTGTCGAGCCCCTGGGCGATCCGCGTCCAGAGCTCGTTGCGCTGGTCGTCCAGGATGAAGAGGCTCGAACGGTCCGCGCGAAGGATCTTGGTCGAGGCGTCGGTGATGATGGCCAGGAGGCGGTCGAGGTCCTTCTCCGCGGTGATCGCGCGGGAGACCTCCAGGACCGTCTCAAGGTCCTGGACCTTCTGGGACATGTCGGGAGGGTTCAGGATTCGGCTCGGTTCCCCCATGGCGGGCCGGATTCTACCAGGACCGGATCCGTTTGCAAGCGGGTCCCAGGACGGTGGGAAACGGCTCAAAATCGTCCATTACCGGAAACACCTGTTCAGTTGCGTGCACATTCTCGAAACAGGAGAGACTTGGAATCGGGCCAGTCGACGTAGGGTGTTGCCGGTGGCCCCGGATCAGCGATCCTAACGCCTGGGCGGCGGCGTTGGTGACGGGATTGGGCGGCAATGGAGGGGGCCGGTTGCCGGTTCCTGTACACCGGAGTGATCAAGAGAGAGGGGAGTCCTAATGTCCTGCGCAGATCGAAAACAGCGCAACGATATATGCTCAAACAAGATCAAGTTTGTAACGGCATTAGAGTCCGCCGTGGCAGGCTGCTTGCTGAAGTAAACCAGCAGTGAGCTTGAACACGTTCGCGAGACGCGCGGACTACCCTCCCTGGGAACGAAGGGTCGCGCAGAACGGGTTCAAGGGTTCCCCTGACTATGGCCGTCCCCTCCCTTTGCCCTGAGTGCGCAGGGGTAACCTCGTGGTTATCCCTGTGCACCGAAAACGAACGGGGCGCCCTGGAAACAGGGCGCCCCGTCTCATTTAACAGCTTGTCGAGCCAGCGCTACTTCTCCCGGTTCTCCTCCAACCACTTCCGCCAGCCCTCGATGGCCGCCGTCCGCCGAGCCTCCGGGTACCAGGCGTTGTACCCCCCGTCCCGCCCGGTCAGGACCTTGAGGCTGTACGAGGCGTGATACCGAGCCATCGGCTCCTCGTCCCCAAGCAGCCCGATGAGGATCGGGAGGGTTCCCGGGTCGGGGAACTTCTCGAGCGCGACGGCCACCGCGCAGCGCACCACCTCGTTCGGGTCCGTCGACATGAGGAGGAGGGTGCCGAGGTTTGCGGGATCGCCCAGCCTCGCCCACCCGAAGGCCGCGTAGGCCCGCACGAGGTCGTCGGGGTCCTCGCTCGCCTCGCGAAGGAACTTCGGCGCGCCGGCGGGGAGGTGGGTTGCAACGAACCAGCAGACGTTCCGGCGGTAGATCTCCCCCTTCTGGGGGAACGGTTCGAAAATCGCGCGGGTCCCCTCGGTCGTGCGCAGGAGAATTGAGAGCGTCCTCGCGTTGTCGTCGGACAGGTTCGTGGTCGGCTCGACCTGGGTGTTCGCGTACCAGGCGACCATCTCGCGCCCCTCGCACTCCTTGACGAACGTCTCGGTCTTCTCCGCGAGGAGCTCGGGCGAGGCGTCCCAGTGGCCCGAGTCGAGGAGGAGCTGACGGATGCGGTCCTTCACCTCGAGGTCGCGGGTCTTCATGCGCTCGGCGAGGAACGAGACGATCGGCTTCCCCGACGCGAGGGCGTTCGAGATGGCCATCGAGGCCCGCTCGCGGACCTCCCAGTCGTCGTTCCCGAGCCGATCGAGGAGCTGGTCCAGCTCGGCCTTTTCGGCCTCCGAGAGCCCGTCGTCGGCCCAGGAGAGGCTCAAGGCCAGGAGGATCGTAAGGGCGCACTTCATTCCCGGAATCCTGCCACGCCGCAGTGGGGAATGCCAACAGAGATTACATGGACTCGGGGCGTTTACTGAGTCCGCTTGGGCGAGGATCCGGGTGCAGCCTCAACCTCTTGGAGCGTAGTTGGATGCGTCCTCGCTTGATTCCCGGGCGTGGCAGGCCGCTTGCTGAATTGACCATTGAGTATTGGGCCTTGAAAATTCACTTTGCCCCCTGACCGGGGGTGGTCCTCCTGTGGCGAAAGCCGGGACCACCCCCGATTC
>CAZYRM010000214.1:0-10248 GCA_964649705.1 uncultured Planctomycetia bacterium | reverse complement strand
CCCCCTTCAGGAACTTCACCGCCACGGGCGCGCCCAGGTACTCGGCCTTCCACACCGTCCCCATGCCGCCCTCGCCGAGGCGCGAGAGGAGCCGCATCCCCTCCACGACCTGTCCTTCCGCGAGATCCGCGCTCACTTCGACAGCTCCTCGTTGACCATGTCGAGATACTCCTTCGCCTGCCCGTTGGAGGGGTCGTACTTGAGCGACTCCTCGAGCAGCGACTTCGCGGCGCGCCAGTTCTCCTTGTTCAGGGCCTCGACCGCCTCGTTGAGGGCGATGATCGAGAGGGCGTTCTTCACGGCGTCCTTGTCGTCGTAGAAGTCCATCCCCTTCTTGAAGAAGGCCTTCGCGGTGCCGAACTTCTTCTGGTTGTAGTAGTGCATCCCGACCTGGAAATAGAAGATGCCGAGGATCTGCGCGAGCTCCTCGTCATCCTTCGCCCGCCCGCGCAGGCGGTCGGCCTCGTCGATCGCGCTCGTGATGCGCCCCTCGTCGAGCGACTTGTACGCCTTCGTGATGCGGCAGATCGCCATGTTGCGCGAGACCATGAAGTCATTCGGAGCCAGCTCGCTGGCGGCCTGCATGTCCTTGTAGGCCTCGTCGAAGCGGTCGCCGTCGAGGTAGGCCATCCCGCGGTTGTTGTAGGCCCCCGCGAACGGCGGGTAGAGCTCGATCGCCTGGTCGTAGAGGCCGATCGACGCCCCGGCGCCCCCGCCGATCCGCTTCTCGTCGGCCTCGCGCACGAGGCGGACCGCCTCGCGGCCATTCTCGAGCGAGCCCTTGGAGAGGAGGTCGGGGTAGATCTCGAAGCTGTCGACGATCGACGCCGCGAGGGCCTCGGCGGCCTTCGCGTCCGCCTCGGACGAGGTCGTGTCGACGTAGTAGACGCGGTCGACGGTGCGGAAGGCGAGCGCGCGCGACACGCAAGGCCCGAGCTTGAGGTCCCCCGGCCCGTCGGGCGACGTGTACTTCACCTCCCACGCGACGCGCCCCTTGAGGTTGGCGGCCTTGCTCGAGGAGACGGTCCCCTTGGGGGTCGCCGCCTTGATCACGTTCTCGGTGTACTGCCCGACCATGCGCATGTCCCCGGCCAGGCGGACGCGGTTGACCATGACGCTGACGAAGCAGCGAGGGTTCTGCGACTCGATGACCGTGCTCGTGATGGCGTCCCCGGGCTTCCCGCTGCGGGAGACCTTCCACCCCTCGGGGCTCGTCACGGTGAAGCACCCGTGCCGATCGACCAGCGTGGTGCCGTCCATCTCCTTGGGCTCGAACGACTCGAGCGTCTCGACGATCTTGTCCACATCGGCGTCGAGGGCCTTGTGCTTGCCGAGGACGGCCTCGCCGCGGAGGACGATCGCCTGGTCTCGGAGGCGGAAGAAGGTCTGGATGAGGTGCTGCTTCCGCTTGTTGTCGCGGCGGACCCCCTCGAGGACCACGCGCGCCGTGTCGAAGGGTCCGATCTTCACGGCCTTGGCCGACTGGACGTCGAGCCGCTCGAAGTACATGTCGAGCCCGCCCTTCACGGCGATGCCGAGCGTCCGTGCCGCGTCCGCGTCGAGGCTCTCCGGAATGTCCTCGTCGCTGCAGACCCCGAGCGCGATCGAGGACTCGCTCGCGCTGTCGTAGAGGATGACGTCGACGAGCGGCTCGGGCGGGACGCGCTGAACGACGTACTTCGTCGTCGGGACGTGGAGGACGTAGCCGAGCAGGTAGCTCTTGTAGGTCTTCTCCGAGCTCCCCGCCGCGGCGGCGGGGCCCGACTCGCCTTCCTTTTTGATCTCCTTGACGTCCTTCTTGTCGACCTTGATCGTGCCGACCTTCATCTTGATGACGACTTTTTCCCCGTCCTCTGTGACCTCCCCGGTCAGCGTGCGGCCGTCGTTCATGACGACGGTGTCTGCGGAGAGCGGCAGGGCGAGCAGGAATGCGAGCAGGGCGAGTCTCACGGCGTTCCCTCCCACGGTGGGCCTCGATCGCCTCAGATGGTATGGCAAGAAACGTCCGCCGCGCAACGTTCCGGAGGAGTCGGACCTCCCCGCCCATTTCGCGCTATAAGTCGGCGGTAGGTCGCCTCCGTGTTCGCGGGGAGGAGTCCACCCGGAGCCTACTTCCCCAGCCTCGCCCGCGCCGCGCCTGTCCCGTGGCCGCCGATCGCCGTCAGCGTCCGCGCCTGAGAGGCGATGAGGATGTCCTTCGAGCCGTCGCCGTCCAGGTCGGCCACAGCGGGGTCCGCCTCGATCACCGCGTCGCCGAGCTTCCAGCCCCAGAGGCGCGCCCCCGTCGCAAGGTCGAGCACCCACATCTCGCCGGCGATCGTCCCGACGACGACCTCCTCTTTCCCGTCCCCGTCGAGGTCCGAGACGACCGGCGAGGCCGTGACGCCCATTCCTTCCGGCGTTCGCCAGATCAGGTCCTTCCCGGGCCACGAGAACGCCTCGACCCCCGCCGAGCCGAGAGGCGCCAGGATCACCATGCCCACGCCCTTCACGGAGGCGACCGCGGGCCGCCCCATTGCCTCCGCTCCCTGCAGGTCGTTCCAGATCGTCGCCCCCGTGCGGCCGTCGAGCGCGTGGAGGCGCCCCTCGACCGTGATCAACATCACGTCCGTCGTGCCATCGCCGTTCAGGTCGGCGAGCGTGGGAGGGGAGCGGCTCCCGCCCACCTTGGCGTCCCACAGGGGCGTTCCATCGCGCCCATGGATTGCGTGCACGAACCCGTCGAGCGAAGGCGCGACGACCTCGGGGGCGCCATCCATGTCCAGGTCCGCGGCCGCCATTCCGCCCATGCTCGACTCCGCCATCGCGTACCGCCAGAGCGTCGCCCCCGTTCGCCCGTCGACCGCGCGGACCTGCTGTGTGTCCCACTCCTGGCAGGCGAGGTCGCACACCCCGTCGCCGTTCAGGTCGATCGCCACGGGGACCGCGTAGAGCGAGCCCACGGGCTGCTCTAACTTGAAGGTTGCGAGCGCCGCGCCGTCGGTCCCCCGGAGGAACGCCACGCCCTGGGCCGAGTGCTCGCCGGCGCTCCGCGGTCGGAAGACCCAGGCAATATCGGCCCTCCCGTCGCGGTCCCAGTCGCAGACGGCCGGAGCGCGATTCGGCTCGCCCCACTCGGTCGAGGACCATCGCTCGTCGCCGGTCGCCCCGTCGAAGCACGCGAGGTCCTTCAATCCCGCCCAGCGTCCGAGCTGGACCACGCAAGGACGGCCGTCGCACGCGAGGACGAGCGGCGTGGCCTGGAGTGGCTCCTGGGCCCTCCGCTCCCAAAGCACGCGGGGCGGCCGCAGGACGCCGACCATCGTGCGTGAGGAGGTGACGGGGATCCCCGGGTTTCCCCGCCCGTCCACGTCGGGGATGACGCCCTTCGCGCGGACGTTTCCCTCCGTCCGCAGGGTCCAGCGCACGCGGCCGGCCATGTCCACGCAGCGCAGCCCCGTCCCCTCGATGCTGACGATCAACTCCTCCTGCCCGTCGCCGTCCAGGTCGGCCGGACACGTGTCGATCGACGACCCGGCGAGGCCCCATCGAAGCTCTCCCCCTCGCTGCCCGCGGGCCTCCAGGCCGGCGTCCGTCCGGTAGAGGACGAGGTCCCACCCGTGGACCGGCTTGTGCAGCCACAGGACGCCCGAAGGGACCCTCCAGAGGACGTGTCCGTCGCGCAGGTCGAGGACGACCATCTCTCCGCCCTTCCCCAGGAGTGGGAGCACCGCCTCGCCTCCCTTCGATTCGACGATGTCGGCCAGAGACGGCTTCCCTTGCACCGGTACGGGGACGCTCCAACGATCGACGCCCGTCCTGGCGTCCAGGACCCCGCACCGCGACGAAGAGAGGATCACCGCAAGCTCGACCTCTTCGTCCGCCTGCCCCGGGTAGGGGAGGATTCCCGCGTCAGGATCGAGGTCCCGCTCCCACTCGATCGAGAGGCCCTTCAGTCGGAGGGAGCCGACCTTGACCGCGCGGTCCTGCGGAGAGGCCGTGAACCAGAAGAGGCGCCCTCCGTCGATCGACAGCACCTTCGGGACCCGCGTCGGGAGGACGGTCCGCGCGACCTCCCGACCGCTCGCCCCGTCGAGCAGGAACAGCGCGCCGTCCGAGGCCGCATACGCGACGTCCGGCTCCCCGTCGTCCGTGATGTCGGGGATCGCCTCCGGGCACCCACGGACGGAGACCGTTCCTCCCCCGCCCTCGCGATGCCATCTCCAGAGCGTCGCGACTCTCCCGCTCTTCCCGAGGTCCAGAACAAGGAGGTCGTCCGATCCGGACGACGAGACGCGCCACACCTCCCCGACAGGCCCCAGGATCGGCAGCGGCGCGATCCACGTGTCCGAGGAGATCCCCTCCGACATGCTCCACAGCTCGGCGCCGTCGCGTCCGGAGTAGAGCACGAGCCGCGAGAGCTCCTGCTCGAACAGGTCGGGACACCCGTCGCCGTTCGTGTCGGGGACGATGTGGGCCGGGCTCGACGTCGACGGGGCGTCGCGCGTCCAGAGCACCCCCGAGTCGAGCCAAAAGTAGGCGGAGGTCCTCGCGTCGCGTCGTACCTCGACCTCCGCCTCTTTCTCGAAGTGTCCCGGCGCCCAGGCCACGAGGCGGTGCCTACCGGTCTCGATCGCCTGGTCCGGGACCCGCCGCCCAAACGACTTCTTCCCGATGTCGATCATCGCATCCGGCACCGGGCACTCCGCGAAGAGGGTCCCCTCGTCGTGACGCAGGGCGACGGTCAGCTCCTTCGTGCCGCGCCGTTCGATCAGGACCTCCCGCGACTCGCTGGCGTGGTCGGGGGCGGAGATCACGACGGCGTGCCCGCCCGCGGCGAGGCGGACATCGCCCGCGCTCGCGGGCCTCCCGTCGATGCGGACGTCCGCGCCCGCCGGGGTGACGGCGAGGCGGAGCGTCCCCGGGGTCGCGTACCACGCCGCGCCGAGCGTCGCGAAGACCGCGAGGACCACGGCGGCGGCCGCGCTCGCCGCCTTGTGGCGCGTCACGAAGAGCCGCGCCCTTCGCGGGAGGCCGACGCGCCGCGCGAGGATCGGCTCCCTCCGCGTCCACCGCGCGAGGTCGTCGGCGAACGCCTCCGCGGTCTGATAGCGCCGGGCCGGATCGAGGGAGAGGGCCTTCATGCAGATCGTCTCGAGGTCCTTCGGGACCTCCGCGCGCAGCCTGCGCGGCGCGACGATGTCGCCGCGGAGGATGAGGGGCATGACTGCGGCGATCGTCTTCCCGCGATGCGGCGGGAAGCCGGTGAGGAGCTCGTAGAGGACCCCTCCGAGAGAGTATACGTCGGTGCGCGCGTCGGTCGCCGCGACGTCCCCGCGCGCCTGCTCGGGGGCCATGTAGGCGAGCGTCCCCATCACCTGCCCGGCCAGGGTCAGGCGCTCGTTGGAGCCGATTTCGTGCGCGAGCCCGAAGTCCATCACCTGCGGCTCACCGTCGCGCATGACGACGTTTTCCGGTTTCACGTCGCGGTGGACGATCCCGTGCGTGTGGGCGAAGTGCAGCGCGCGGGCGACCTTCTCCACGAGCGAGGCGGTCTCCTCCGAGGTGAGGTCGCGCTCGGCCATCGCGCGGCGCAGCGACACTCCCTCCACGTACTCCATCGCGTAGTAGGCGAGGCCGCCCTCCTGGCCGAGGTCGAATACGGTGACGATGTTGGGGTGCTTGCCCATGCGGGCCACGGAGGCGGCTTCGCGCTGGAAGCGGACGATCGCCTCGAGGGAGGCGTGCTCGCCGGCGATGAGGACCTTCACCGCGCACGGCGTTCCTAGATTTTCGTGCCGCGCGCGGTAGACGACGCCCATCCCGCCGTGGCCCAACTCGTCGAGGAGGACGTAGGGTCCGAGCCTTCGCGGGGCGCCGGGCAGGGTGGGCGACGCGGACCCGGCCGCGAGCCTCGTGGTCGCCTCGGCATCGGCCGGCCCCGTCGCCGCCGGGTCGGTCCCCGGGGCGAGGAGCTCCCTGGCAAGGGGCGCCACGCCGCTCGGGAAGAGCGGAGGCGTCTCGCCCTGCGGATCGCTCATCTCCGGCTCCCCCCGAGCGGCGGGTTCACGCAGGCCAGCAGGTAGGCGACCTCCTCGTCGGCCTCCTCGTCGCTCGCGGCGCCCTGGCGGACTTCGCCGAGGATCTCCTCGCGCAGCCGGTTCTTCGCCTCGCGGTGAAGGAAGTGCCGCACCTGCGGCTCGGTGACGGAGAGCCGCCGCGCCAGCTCCTCGACGGGAGGGAGCTTGCCGTAGCCGTGCGCCTCGAGAAGGTTGACGAGGGGGAGCCAGCGCTCCTTCCCGGCCGCCTGGAGCCGCGCCCTCCAGCGCGTGAAGGCGCGCTGGATCACGGAGAGTGCCCAGGCCTGGTCGTAGGCCTCCTCGGGTGTCGGCTCCACGGCCGCGGCGCTGGCGTCGCTGAGGGGCACGCGCGTGCGTCCGCCGGCGCGCTTGAACGCCGCCTCGCGGTCGCGTTGCCCGCCGATGTGCCCCCTCAGGCAGGCGAGGAGGAACGTGCGGAACCTCCCGCGCGCAGGGTCGAACCGCAGGAGGGTCCCCTCCTCGATGACCTGCGCGAAGAGGCCCTGCACGAGGTCCTTCGCGGTGGCGTCGTTCGTCCCGCGCGTACGCAGGAAGGCGTAGAGCGGCTTCCAGTACGAGGCGTACAGGACCTGCAGCGCCTCCTTGCGCGTCCCCGCATTCGGGTCCCTTGCGCGAAGGAGAAGGGACAGGCGCGTGAGCGGGAAGTCGGCATCGCCCGTCCCCATCGTGGTCCAGGGGTCGGCCATGGGGCGAGAGGCTACCACGCCGTCCGGCCCGCTCCACCGGATTTCTAGGGACGGAGGTGGGATTCCGGGCCGTGGAATCTCTAGATCAAGGCGGCAGAGCGGCGCCATCCCCGTCCGGGGATGGACGGGGAGATTGTCGGCCCGCGTTCTCTAACTTCATGGGGGGTACTCCGATGCGGACAATGTTCGTGACGGTCTGCGTGACGCTTCTCCTCGCGTCCCCGGCGTGGTCCCAATCCGATCTGACGGTGACCAGGGTCGCGCCGGCGCATGCGCGGCAGGGCAGGGCGGCGGTCGTCGAGGTGATCGGCGGCGGCTTCGATTCGCTCGCGACGCTGAGCCTGGAGCGGGCGGGCAGTGGGAGCGTCTGGACGCCCGCGGCCTCCATGTCCACCATCCGTACCGATCCCAGCGCGGTACGCCTCACCGACGGGCGCGTGCTCGTGGCGGGCGGGAAACTCGCGCAGAGCGGTTGGAGGGACGACGGTCCGACGCTCTCTTCCACCGAGATCTTCGATCCCTCCACCGGCCAGTGGAGCGCGGCCGCTCCCATGCTCACGGCGTGCTTCCTGCCGGTCCTCGTACTGCTCACGGACGGGCGCGTGCTCGCGGCGGGGGGAGGCAGCCAGGCCGTCCTGTCCCTCGACGCGAGCGAGATCTACGATCCGGTGACCGACACCTGGACGGCCACGCCGTCGATGACGCAGCCCCGAGTTGGGGCGGCCGCGGTGCTGCTGTCGAACGGCAAGGTGCTTGCGGCGGGGGGCTGGAACTACGGCCAACTTCACACGACAGAGATCTTCGACCCCGCGACGCAGAGGTGGACGAGCGGCCCCGACATGTCCGAGCCGCGCTCCTCCGCGGGGATCGCGACGTTGCTGGACGGACGGGTCCTGGTCGCCGGTGGAGCGGTGGCGGGCGGCACGTTCTCGAGCACCTCGCAGATCTACGACCCGGGGACGAACACTTGGGGCGCTCCGGCGAGGATGGTGACCGCGCGCTACAACCACGGGATGGCGCTGCTGCCGGACGGACACGTCGTCGCGATGGGTGGAGCGAACGGACCCGTCATCTCCGACAGCGAGATCTACGATCCCGCGACCGACAGGTGGACCGCCACTCCGCCCTTGAGCGGGCCGCGAGTCGGGATGGCCGTCGTGAGCTTCGGCGGGCGTGTGATGGTAGTCGGAGGAACAGACGGCATCGTGGAGGCATCGATGGCGACCACGGAAATCTACGATGCGTCCGCGAACGCGTGGCTGATGGGGCCGACCATGGGCACCACGCGCCTCTCGTTTGCCGGTGTGACACTGGCCGACGGTCGCGTCCTGGCCGCGGGCGGGCTGACGTCCGATGGCGGGGTGGCAACGGCCGAGATCCTGAGCGCGCCCACGATCGCATTCACGGCGACGATGGTCCGTGTGCAGAACGGCCAGCATCTCCACGGCACGTTCAACCTGACGGGGGTGGCGGCGGGGTACTGGGACGTGGTCGTTCGCGATGGCTCCCGGGTGGCGCGGCTCAGGAACGGATTCTACGTCGATCCGCGGTAGGGCCGGCGCGACGGTAGTGCACCGCCGCGGCGGAGGGGCGCCGCGGCGGGCGAGAGGGACTACGCGACCTCGGACTTCGGGTGAATGACGCGCGTCGGGGACGCGGCCTTCTCCTCCTGCTTCTTCCCGTGGGGGCCGCGACGATCGCCGAGGTCGTCAGTCCTCTGGGCCTGCCCATCGTCGGCCGGGTCGTCGACGTGGACGATCGCTTGGCGCCGGTCGTTGCCATCCAGTCCCCTCTCCATGGGCTGAAGGTGCAGAACGCCGGGACGCTGGCGATCCAGTACACCGCGGTGGATGAGACCGGCGGCTCCGGGCTGGTCGACGTGCACGCCGACCTGGACGGCGCGGCCGTCGTGAACAATGCAAACGTGGACCTTGGGACGCTCGGCGTGGGCGCGCACACCCTGACGGTCGTCGCCTCCGATCGGGCGGGGAACTCCGCGATCGCCCAGGCCACCTTCACGGTGGAGACACAGCAGCAGGCCGTGCAGTCCATCGGGGACGGGATCCAGGCCACGATCCTCTCCCCAGACACCCCAGCGGAGGCGAGGCCGCTCTTGCAGGACGCCCTCGACCAGATCGTGGGGAACAACGGCGGGCGATCGGCCAACGGCGCCATCGCGCTCATGAACGCCGGAAACGTCATCGGGGCGATGGTGAAGCTCCAGAAGGCGGAGAGGGACCTCCGTCTGGCCCAGGACAAGGGGGCCGCGACGGCGGTCCTCCAGCGCGAGCTCGCCGACTTCGTCCGGCTGGTGATGATCGCCCGCGTCGCGCACCTGGAGGCCCTGATTCTGGCGGACCCCGGCGTCGACCCCGACAACAAGATCCCCCAGGTCCGCGCGTACATGGCGAACGCGGCCGCGGCCTTCGACGCAGCGAACTATGAGTCGGCCCTCTTGAACTGGAGGCAGGCCGAGCAGCGGGTCCTCCAACTCGACCAAGAGGCGCCGATCGTCACGATCCTGGAGCCGGAGGACTTGCTGGCGCATACGAAGCGGCCGAAGATCCTCGCGGCCTTCGCAGACGACCTCGGCCTGATCGCCACGGCCGGGGTCCGCATCTACCTGGACGGCTTCGACCGCACTAACGAGGCGACCGTCCGGCCCTACGAGGTCGTCCTCGTCGTGCAGGCCTCGTTCGAGCTCGCCGAGGGAAGCCACACGGTGCGCGTCGTCGCGCCGGACTCCGCCGGGAACCTCGCGGACGTCACCCGCACGCTGGTCGTGTCCCTCGTCCCCGTCATCCTGCAGGAGCCCGCGAACAACGCCATCCGGATCGGGGCGCGCGGCTCGGTCTTCGGCCACAGCGGGGAGTTCACGATAACGGCGACCGACATGGGAATCCCCGGGCGCGGGCTCCCGTTCGCGGTCATCCGGACCTACCGCTCCGGGTCGAGCTACAACGGGCCGCTGGGGTACGGCTGGGACTTCACGTACAACGAGCGCCTGAGCGGGACGAGCGGGGCGGACGTGACGCGCTTCGACGGGACGGGGCGCAGCGACAGATACGCATGGAACGAGGGGACCTGGACGGCCCCGGCGGGGTTCTACGACCGGCTGACGTTCGACGGGGCGAGCGACACCTTCACGATCACGGACCGGTACGGGACCGTCCGACGGTTCGCGCGGCGCGGGACGCTCTACCGCCTGTCGGAGCTGCGCGACCTGAACGAGAACTCCCTCTCCTTCCACTATAATACCGAGGACCAGCTCGACATCGTCACGGACACGCTCGGCCGGGAAGTCCACTTCACGTACACGCCCGAGGGCCGGATCGACTTCTTCACCGACTTCTACGACCCGCTCGCGCCGCGCAAGGTTGACTTCGGCTACGACGCGAACGGAGACCTGCGGACGGCGACCTCGCCGGCGGTGACCGGGACGCCCAACGGGAACGACTTCCCGCTGGGGAAGACGACGCAGT
>CAZYRM010000213.1:0-10462 GCA_964649705.1 uncultured Planctomycetia bacterium | reverse complement strand
CGCCAGTAGGCGTGCGTCAGGATGTGGTGGCGGCCCACCTGCCTCCCCGCCTCCACCTCGCGGCCCGACGGCACCGCCCAGTGGAAGAGCGCATTGAACCGCGTCACCCGCTCCCCGTCCGCCACGGCCTTCACGTGCTCAAGGAATGTGCTGAACCGCCCGATCACGCCGCGCGCGTTCAACCCCTCAGCGACCTCGAAGAACGTCTGTAGCGGCTCGCCCGCCTCCTCCGCGCGCGCCGTCCACGGCTCGGCAGCCACCTCCTCCGGCGTGAACTCCCGCTTGAGCGCCGTGAGCACGCGCCACTCGAGCCCCGACAGCTCCGTGTTCTTGACGAAGATCGCCTCGGCGGGCTCGTCCGACCTCGCCCCCGGCTCCATCCCGCGGCGACGGACGTGGCCGACGCCGAGGACGAAGAGCGCCTTCGCGGGCATGATGCGGAAGGACTCGCCGCCCACCTTCCCCCTCAGGAACTCGCAGTGCTTCTCCAGCGAGTACCCCTGCGGGACCTTGAGCGTCGTCCACAGCTTGTACTGTGAACCCGGCGAGGCGGGGTCGGCGGAGCGGAAGACGACGTGCCCGCTGAACGGGTCCTGCTGGAACAGGAAGTCGAACGCGACGTCGAGGCGCTCCTGAGGCACGACCCACGCGACGAGGGCCCCCTCGGCGAGGTTCGTGGCGAGGAGGGTCTGCCTGACTCGGCGGATCGTCCCCGCGCGAAGCATGGCCTGGATGCGGTCGAGGACCGTCGCGAGGTCGACCCCCGAGCGTCGGGCGATCTCGCCGAACGGGTCGCGCTGGAAGCCCTCCAGCTTGTCCTCGGAGACCGCGAGGATGCGGGCGTTGACAGGGTCGGTCGTTCCGACGGGGATGGTGGCGGCGGTCATGAAACACTCCAGAGCAGGGCGGGAATCCTATCCACGCCCTGCCCCGGTTTCCAGCACCATCCGCGACTCTTACCGGCCCTGGATCCGGGGAAGCCTCGGCAGCTCGGGGAGCCTCGGCAGCTCGGGGAGGGTGGAAGACCCGCCGTCCGTGCCGTCCTGCTGCGGCGTCTCGGGCTCCGTCGGTCCGACGCTCGCGACGCGGTAGACCGTGACCGACTTGTCCACCATGTTGTTCCCCTGCGACGTGGACGACTCGTTCAGGAGGTTGTTCGGGTCGACGACGCCCGTGAAGAGCCTCGGTCCGGCCGTCGTGAGCCACGTGCCGGGCACCGTCCCGCGCACCTCGACCTGCTGGCCCCCGGCCAGGGACGCGATCCGCCCGAAGGTCACCTCGTTCCCGCCGTCCATCAGGATGCGGTACTGGACGTTCGTCAGATCGCGGTTGGTCAGGTTCTTGATCACGAACATCACCGTCAGGTCCTGGTTCGTGCCCGGGGTCTCGCTCGATGTCGTGACCCAGACGGCCTGGACCTGGTCGGGCGACGTCGTGGCCTGCGCGAAGTTGTTGGTCACGACCTTGTAGTTGTTCTGCCTGGCGTCGTCCGACTCTCCCAGCGTGCGCTCGGGGTCGAGGTAGACGACGATCCGCGAGTTCCCGCTGATCCCGGTCGGCGCGGGGCGGTACCCCTGCACGACGAGCTCTTCGTACGGCTGGATCGTCGCGGTCCCGTCTCCGATCCTCGGGGTCGGCACGTCGCCGAACCAGACGATCTTCCACGGCACCTGGAGCGTGCGACCCGTCCGGTTGCGGATCCGAGCGCTGGCCGTGAAGGCCTCGTTCGCCGCGGGGGCGGTCGGGTTGAGCGTGAGCGAAAGGACCTCCACCTTGTCGGCCGGCTCGTTCGAAATCGGCCCCGTGGGCAACTGGCCCGGGAACGGCTGGGGGTCGTTGGACGGGGGAGTGCTCATCTGCGCCGACAGCGACACCCTCACCGACGGCGAGCGCCGTGCCACGTCGTCGTCCGGGCCGTTGCCGCCGCGCTTGGCGACCATGCGGATGTAGTAGTCTCCCGCGCCCCGGCCGTTCGAGGCGATGTCGAGCGTCCGCGCGCCATGGAGGAACAGATTGCCGCCGGAGTCGACCCGCGCGTCGCGGTCGGCGCGCACGGAGTCCGTGTCGCTGACGAAGTCGGATCCGAACTTCACCTCGAAGAAGGCTCGATCCGGACGGCAGCCGTTGAAAGCCTGCGCGATCCACGGCCGGAGGTCCCACGCGAGCGTCACCTCCGTCGAGCCCGCATGGACCTGGACCGGTCCGAAGCTCCCGTTGACCGTGGGGCGCGGCGTGACGCGTGGACCGTCGTACGCCAGGGCGGCCGACGCGGCCAGGAGGACAGACACCGCAACCCGACTGAAGTTCCGCAGCATGGGGACCTCCGATTCATCGCTCCCGCGAGCCTCTCTCGTGGGGCACCCCTATCTAGGGAGCCCCGTGCGGAACTCCCTCCGGATTCTGCGGAATCGTCGTATGATACGCCCCCCATGACACTTGCCATCCGATGTGCCGGGCTGAAGAAGACCTATGACGGGGGCGTCGAGGCGGTCCGCGGGCTCGACCTCTCCGTGGAAGAGGGGGAGTGCTTCGGCCTCCTCGGCCCGAACGGCGCCGGGAAGACGACCACGATCGAGATCCTCGAGGGGCTCCTTTCCCCCACCTCGGGCAACGTCGAAGTCCTCGGCCGCCGCTGGGGGACCGACGACGAGGAGATTCGCCACCGCCTCGGCGTCTCGCTGCAGGAGACGAAGCTCTCCGAGAAGCTGACGGTCGAGGAGACGCTCCGCCTCTTCGCGAGCTTCTACCGAGCGCGGCGGGACATCGAGGGGCTCCTCGGCGAGATGGGCCTCGTGGAAAAGCGCTCGGCGCAGGTCGAGAAGCTCTCGGGCGGCCAGCGCCAGAGGCTCGCGGTCGCGTG
Source organism: uncultured Planctomycetia bacterium (assembly GCA_964649705.1). Lineage (GTDB taxonomy): Bacteria > Planctomycetota > MHYJ01 > WSZJ01 > CAZYRM01 > CAZYRM01. The sequence continues at coordinate 7,602 of CAZYRM010000213.1, read as the reverse complement.
CGCGCTCGTGGGCGACCCCGAGCTGCTCTTCCTGGACGAGCCCACGACGGGCCTCGACCCGCAGTCTCGAAGGCAGCTCTGGGACGTCGTACGGGCGTTCCGCGCGACGCGACGCACGGTGATGATCACGACGCACTACATGGAGGAGGCGGAGCGGCTCTGCGACCGGGTGGCGATCGTCGACCACGGGCAGGTGATCGCGCTCGGCTCGCCCCGCGAGCTCATCGCGCGGCTCGGTGGGGAGCACGTGGTGGAGTTCAGCGCGGACGGCGAGGTCGACTCGGCCGCCCTCGCGGCGCTCCCCGGCGTGAAGGCGACCCACGCCGAAGGCGACTCGCGGCTCCTCACGGTCACGGAGCCTCACGTGACGATCCCCGCGCTCCTCGACCTGCTCAAAGCGCGGGGCCGCGAGCTGACGAGGCTGACCACGCGCCACGCGAGCCTGGAGGACGTCTTCGTTTCGCTTACCGGCAGGCACCTCCGTGACGAATAGGAGACGACATCCCTACGTCCCTTTGCACTTGCCCGTTGAGCCTTTGTTGAAACTTGCTCATTGAGACATGAGAATTCCCCGCTGGTCCCCATTCCGAGAGATCCTCCTCGCCCGCATGCGGGAGGCGCTGCGCGAGCCTGAGGTGGTCTTCTGGGCCTTCGGCTTCCCGCTCCTCCTCTCGCTCGCGCTCGGGATCGCGTTCCGCAACAAGCCTCCGGAGAAGGTCTACGTCGCGGTCGAGCGCGGCCCCGGGGCGGAGGGGGTCCGCGAGACGCTCTCGGCCGACGAGCGGTTCCAGGTGGAGGTGGCCTCGACGGACGAGTGCGCGCGGCAGCTCCGCCTGGGAAAGGCGGCGATCGTCGTCGCGACGGGAACGGGACTGGAGTACCGCTACGACCCGACGCGGCCCGACAGCGTGCTCGCGCGGACGCTCGTGGACGACTCGATCCAGCGGGCGGCGGGGCGGAAGGACGCGAGGGCGCCGACGGAGAAGACCGTCTCGGAGCCTGGGGCGCGGTACATTGATTTCCTGATCCCGGGGCTCATCGGAATGAACCTGATGAGCGCGGGGATGTGGGGGGTGGGCTTCGCGATCGTCGACATGCGGACGCGGAAGCTCCTGAAGCGGCTCGTCGCGACCCCGATGCGGCGGAGCGAGTTCCTCGGGGCGGTGATCTTCAGCCGGTTCCTGTTCATGGCGGTCGAGCTGACGCTCCTGCTGGCCTTCGGACGCCTGGTGTTCGGCGTGGAGGTGCGCGGCTCCCTCCTGGCGCCGTTCTTCCTTGGCGTGATCGGAGCGCTGACGTTCGCGAGCCTGGGGCTCCTCATCGCGACGCGGGCCCAGCGGATCGAGACGGTCTCGGGGCTGATGAATCTCGTGATGATGCCGATGTTCATCTTCTCGGGGACCTTCTTCTCCTCCGAGCGCTTCCCGGACTTCCTCCAGCCGTTCATCCAGGCGCTCCCGCTCACGCTCCTCAACGACGCGCTCCGCGCGGTGATCAACGAGGGGGCCTCGATCGCCTCCCAGGGCCTTCGCCTCGGCGGCCTGGGCCTCTGGATGGCGGTCTGCTTCGCGGTCTCCATCCGCTGGTTCCGCTGGTCGTAGCGCGGCATCCCCCGCGCCCCGTGCGAGGCGCGAGGGACCGCGGGCAACCGCCCCTCTACTTCAGGGGCTCCTCCGCGAACTGCGGGTCGAAGTTCCGCGTCGGGAGCTTCTCCCTCGTGCCGTCGTCGCCGCCGCCCCACCAGCCGAAGCGCTTCCCCATCGCATAGACCGCGCAACCAACGGTGCCCAGGACGAGGACCGTTAGAACGATCGTGGCCCCGCCATCTCCGCCCTGGACCTGCTCCATCTCGTTTCGATCCATCTCGACCAGTCCGTCCGTCATGTGTGTCTGCATCTGCGTTTCTCCTATGTGATGTCCATGGGGTCGCCTCACACCCCCGTATTGTCGATGGCGCGGTGGGATTTTCAGCCCGATCTACTCTCGCCGCAACCCATGGCGCAGCATGGAGACGTGTCGGCATGACCGCGTGAGCGCCTGCCTGCCTTGGCCAGACGCCGCGGCGAACCGCATCCGCCCCGGGACGTTGAGAGGGGCATGGACCCTGCCACGCTCGACCGATGGGGTAGTCCCCTGCGAGGCGCCTGTGTTGTCGTCCTCGTGGGCGCGTCAGTCACCGGTTGGTTGATGAGGCACCGGGTCGCCTACGACCTGCAATTGCTCCGCGGGGATTTCGTTGAACGCTCCGTCCCGCGATCCAAAGCGGCGACCTGGCTGGCGGAGACCCTGCGGGCCGATCCCTCCCCAGGGCGACGTACGCGCGCGGCGATCCTCATCCCGTACTACGCGGACCACCCCATGATGACGGCGGCGCTCCTCGCCGCGCTCGGGGATCCCGATCTCGCCGTTCAAGAGGCGGCGTGGGAATCGCTGATCCGTCCGGCGGGCTGCATGATCATGTGCGGATACAGGCCGCTTCTCAGGGCTACGCCGGCTCGAGAGCTGCTCCACGCGCTGGTGGCGACGAAGTGCAAAGCGGCAAGTCGGGAGTTGTTCTGGGAGATCACCGAGCGAGAGCAGGGAGAGGGGATCCGCGCGGCCTGCCACATCCTGTCCCAGAGCACAGATTGGCTCGGCACCGAGGATGTCATGTACTGGATCGGCGCTCCCTCGGGCGGCAGGGGACTCATGGCGGACGGCTTCATTCCGCGTGCCGATGCCCGCCACGTCGCGCAGCGAGGGCTCCAAAACCCTGATGCTTCGCTCCGCGTCCGCTGCGCGAGGTTCTTAATCATGCTCGGAGGCGTGGACCTGTCGGAGGCGGACGGCGCATGGATTGACCTGCTGCGACGGAACGACGACCTGCTCTTGGACGCAATGGGCAGCTTCGAGGATTACGTCGGTCTCCGATGCGTCTCATCTGATGAGCCAGAGCGACTCGATGAAGCCTCGCTCGACGCCCTGCGGGGGTTCGTCGCCGGCGTGACCCGCCAATTCGGTCCCGCTGTCGCCTGCCCATATGCGCGTGCAGGCGCCGACAGCTACGACTCAGGCGTGGCCAAGGTGTGCAACGACTGGCTGGAAGACCAGCATGGAGTCATCGACGATGCCCCTTCTCGATAGCCACCCACCGAGGCGCGCCGCAACTGCTCGGCGCCCTCTTGCGGTGATGCGTGTGCGTCGGTTTCAGGAGCCCGCCCCGTCAGACCCGGTCCAGAACCGGCTGCGTCTCAGGGAGGCCGTCTCGCTCGTCCGATCAGCCGGTCGGATCGCGATCATGAGAGGTATGGGGATCGGTCTCGCCACGGTCGCCGGCGCGCTGTCCGACTCCACGCTGGGCTGGGCCCGGGGCCCGCGGCTCGCCGCCGGTGCCCTGCTCGCGGCGTCGCTCCTCCTGTTCGGTCGCGGCGTGCTTCGCCGTCATTCCCCGAGCGGCCGCTCGCTGGCATGCAGCTCCCTCATCTGGGCTCTGCTGCTCTGCATGGACCTGCCCCGAGTCCTCCGGCTCGGCGGTGCGTTCGACCTGGCGAGCCTGCGCGCGGAGCCAATCGTGCTCGCCGTCCTGCCGGGATGGCTCCTGCCGGAGCTCTTTACGGTCTACGCCCTGCTTCGCAAGGACGGACGTGCCGTGCTCCGCGCATCGACCGCTTTGCCCCCCGTGGCGCTCGACGAATCTCCCCTCCGGATGTCGGGAAGGACGCTCGCGGCGCAGGGCCTTCTCGTCCTCGCCCTCATGTCGAGCGCGCTCCTCTGCCTCTTCGGGCCCGGCGTCCTCCTCACGCTTACGTAGCATGCCCTTGCCCGACTAGCGAAGCCTCGGATAGCATCGCACGCCGTTCGGCCGCACCGCCAAGGGCTCGACCGAGCCCGTCGGGCGGCCCGGATTTGGAGGTCACCACCCATGCGGCGTGCCACAGCCATCGTGCTCGCAGCGTCCCTGTTCGCCGTCGTCGCCATCGCCGTCCGTCCCGCCCTCGGAGAGGACCCGCCCGCGACGCCGAAGGCCCGCTTCGTGATCCTCTACGCCCCAGGCGAATCCTGGGTGAAGGGGAAGTCGATCTACGAGCAGCCCCTCATGGACCACGCGAAGTACATGCAGAAGCTCATGGACGAGGGAAAGCTCCTCCTCGGCGGGCCCTTCACCGACAGCTCAGGCGGAGAAGCGGTCGTCGAGTGCGCCGACGCGAAGGAGGCCCAGGCCATCCTCGAGGCCGACCCTGCCGTCACCGCCAAGGTCATGAGCGCGGCGGCTCACGAGTGGCACGTCGTCTTCGAACGCGGCGCGAAGTAGCCCGCGGATGTCAGCAGGAGATGGCGAGTGGACTTATCATTATATAATAGTACAATTATGTAGGTAGGATGCGGAGGGGACTGAATGTCCGACCCTGTCGGCGTGGTCATGGCCCTGATCCCACTGCCCCTCTACTACAACTCCGACGAGGCAGGACATCGGAAACCCATCGAGGACGAGAGGTTCACGCAGTCGAGGGACGAGGTTGCCACCATGTTCGGAGGAGCCGTGCTCTGGGTCTTCAGGAATGAGAAGCCTCGCGGCGCCTGGTGGAATGTCGGCATCCTCTACCAGGACGAGCTCGCCGCGCTGGAGGTGGACATCCCGAACACTCCCGATTCTCGCCAGAAGCTCCGGACCTACGCATCCGAAGTCCTCCTCGACCGCTTCGAGCAGGAGGCCATCTACGTGAAGCTCGTCCCCGTGGAGACGATGCTGATTACCCGAGACGAGGTCCGGCGCCGGTGATTCGGGACGGAGGGACGGCCTGCGCGCCGCCCGCATTGGAAGGACGACGACATGAAGAAGCTCGAGGCACCGATTACCCTGGTGGCGGTCATCGAACAGGCGCAGCACGAGGGGCTTCGCCGTATCGCGTTCGCGGAGCGGCGCTCCCTCGCCGATGTGGTGCGAGAGGCGATCGACAAGCTGATCGAGAGGAAGGGCGACAAGACGGGGAAGTCCGCCACCCCCGTCCACGAGAAGAGGCGCAGGGCCGAGTCGGCGAGGTAGCCCTCGGGCCGTCACATGAGCAATCGAAAGGCGTGGAAGAGGCCTTCCAGGACTTTTCGCCTCCAGGGCCGTTTCCGCCACTCCTCGCGATCGACCTCGCGGGCGCGCGAGAGGTCCTCCTCGAACATCGCGTCCATCCGCGCCCCGAACCCCGCGTCGGGGACCACCAGGGCCAGCTCGTGGTTGCGGAAGAGCGACATGTGGTCGAAGTTGTACGACCCGACCGTCGACCACGCGCCGTCCACGACCGCCGTCTTCGCGTGCATCATCGGGCCGGGCCACTCGAAGAGGCGGATCCCCCAGCGCAGGTATCTGGCGTAGAGGTGCTGAATGGCGTAGAGGATCGGAGTCGAGTCCGAGTGGCCGGGCAGCAGGATCCGCACGTCCACGCCGCGACGGACGGCCTGGCGCAACGCCGTGCGGACCTTGCGCGTCGGGATGAAGTAGGGATTCGCGATCCAGATCCGCTTCTTCGCCTGGCGGATCGCGTGGAGATAGAGCCTCCCGATCTCCCACCGGTCGCGGAAGCGGAACGAGCTGGTCGCGAGCGCCGGCGCGCCGCCCACGACCGGCTCCGGCTCCGGCGCGGGCACCACCGGCGGGTCGGCGCCGCGGCGCGACGCGTTCCACAGCTCCGCGAAAAGGGCCGTCAGGTCCCCCACGATCGGCCCCTCCACGCGCGCGTGCGTGTCCCTCCAGCCGAGGCCGCCATGTTCTGGCGAGTCGTACTCGCGGCCGATGTTGAGCCCGCCGAGGAAGGCCTCTCGCCCGTCGATGACGAGGAGCTTGCGGTGGTCGCGCCTCCGGTAGCTGAACCCCTGGAACGAGAGCAGCACGGGGTGGAACTCGACCACACGCGCACCGGCGGCGCGCAGCACGCCGAAGAACTCGCGCGACGTGCTGAAACAGCCGACCGCATCGTAGATGACTCGCACCTCGACGCCGGCGCGCGCGCGCTCGGCGAGCGCGTCCGCGAACCTGCGCCCCGTCGGATCGTCCGCGAAGATGTACGTCTCCAGGTAGACGCTCCGCATGGCGCAGCGGATGGCCGCGAGCATCGGCGGATACGCCTCCGCTCCGTCGCGGAGCAGCGTCACGCGGTTCCCGGGGCGCAGCGACTCCGGGCGCAGGCAAAGGGGAGCCACGTCGGAGGTGAGAATCGAATCAGCCACGGCACCAATTGGGGGCGCGACAATTCTATCAGGCGCCCACGCCCCCCGCGACTCTCCATTGCCCTCAGGACGGCTTGCCTTGCCGTGGCCCGCCCCGCTAGGATGTGCAGGCCGTCGAGAAGGGGACCGTGTATGAGCCCTGGGGAACAGCAGCGAGCCGATCGCAGGGCCCTCGTCGTGGGCGCGATCGCCATCGGGCTGCTCCTCTTCGGGGTGGCGCCCATCCTCGCCTCGCGGCTGGGACCCACGGGCTATCCCTTCTGGTCCACGCTTCCCAAGACGCTGCTTCTGGCCGTCGCCTTCGTTGCGACGGGGTACCTGCCTGGCATCGTCCACGAGCTCTCGCACGCCCTTGCGGCCACCGCCGTCGGATACTGGGTCCGCTGCATTCACCTGCCGCTCCCCCTCCCGCGATTCCAGTATCGAGTCCTCGGCACCTGGCTCGTCGGGGACCCTCGGGCCACGGCCGGCCTCTGCGTGGCTTATCCAAGGGTGCATCCTTCGGGGTCCCTGGGCCGCTGGATGTTCTATCTGGCGGGCCCGACTGGAAACCTCCTGGTCGCGGTTGCGTGCTGGCCATACGCCATGCCCTCTGACGAAGTGCTCACGACCGAAGTATGGCTCGATTTCTTCGGAGTGATGAACCTCGTCGTTGGGGTGATCGGCCTGGTCCCCTGTACCATCACGGCCGCAGGCAGGCGGCTCCCCAGCGACGGTGCCGTCCTCTTGCGCCTCCTGCGGCGCGGGGCCAACCTGGAGGCGAGCGCGACCGCCTACGCGACCGGGCTCGTCCTCGACCACCGGTACACGGATGCCATCGCCTTTCTTCGCCTCGAGAGGGAGCAACACCCGGAACGTGCATGGAGTGGCACGCTGCTTCTGGTAGCCCTTCTCGAAACGGAAGCCCTCCCAGAGACCAGGGCCCTCGCCGCAGAGCTGCTCGCCAGGCACGACGGCACTGACTCTGTGGTCCCCGTGAAGATGGCTCTTGCCCTGGCGCTGGCCCTCCACGGCGACGACGGCGATCTGGCCCAGGCGGATGCCCATTCCCGCGACGTGCTTGCGCGGATGCCTTCCACGCCGTCCGCTGGCCTCATCCGAGGCGTCGTTCTGTGGAGGCTGGGGCAGCGGACGGACGCAAAAGACCTGCTAGGGCACGCCTACGACACCGGATCCGACCCGCTTGTCCGGGGATCCGCCGCCGCCTACCTGAGCATCCTGCATGCCGAGGATGGGATGGGCGCTCAGGCGCGTCGCTATCTTGAGTGGGCGGAATGGGTGGGAACGCAGGGGATCGAGATGCGCCTCGCACGCGCTGCCGTGGCCGCGCCCGCCGTGGCGCCGGGTGCGGAGGCGAGGTAGAATCGCCGCTCGCACGGGAGGAGGACCCTTGGCCGACACGCCCGC
>CAZYRM010000212.1:0-10491 GCA_964649705.1 uncultured Planctomycetia bacterium | reverse complement strand
GAACGAGCACGAGAACGATTTCGAGCCCGATTACGAGCACGCCACCGCCACCGAGCCCTCGGGGAGACACACGGTGAGCCGGGTCCCGACGCCCGAGTCGCTCGACACGCTGATCGTCCCCAGGTGGGCGTCGACGATCCACTTCGCAATCGCCAGACCCAGCCCCGAGCCGCCGATCTCCCGGGAGCGAGCCTTGTCGACGCGGTAGAACCGCTCGAACACGTGACCGAGGTCCTCCGCAGGGATCCCAATCCCCGTGTCCTCCACGACAAGCTGCGTCACGCCGGCCGAGGACGAGGCACGGACGGTCACCTTTCCCCCCGGCTTGTTGTAGCGGATCGCGTTCGTCAGCAGGTTCGAGACGAGTTCCTTGAGCCGGTCCGGGTCCCCCGTGACGCGCGCCTCGTCCAGCGGCTCGACGATGACCTCGACCTGCGCCTTCTCGGCGAGCGGGCGATGAAGACGCGCCACATCGAGGGCGAGCAGCGAGAGGCGGACCGTCTCCCTCTTCAGCGGAACCGATTTCGCGTCCGCGCGCGCCAACGTCAGCAGCCCCTCCACGACCGACCGCATCCGATCGGCGGCCTCGCCGATCTCCGCGATGGCGTCCTTGTACTCCTCTGCGGTCCGGGGGCGCTTCAAGGCAAGCTCCACATTTCCAGCCACGAGCGCGAGCGGCGTCCGCAGCTCGTGCGAGGCGTCCGCCGTGAAGCGGGCCTGCCGCTCGAACGACGCCTCGAGCCGCCGAAACAGGTCGTTCAGCGTCTTCGCGAGCCGCGCGATCTCGTCGCCGCCGCGGACATCGAGGCGCTTGGAGAGGTCCGTGGCCTGGATCTCCCCCGCGGCGGTCGTCATCCGATCGATTGGCCGGAGGGCGCGGGAGACGAGGAAGAGACCCCCCGCGAGCGAGAGGACGAGGACCGCGGGCCCCACGACCGCGAGCTGACCGACGAGCGAGTCGAGCGACTGCTCCATCGGCGCGATGTCCTTCGCCACGGCCACGCGGACCTGCTCGGTCTGGCCTCCCTCCTCCTCGTCCGCCAGTTTCGCGAGGGTGGAGACCCGCTCGTGGAAGCGCCGCCCCCCGAATTCGACCTCCCGATCCCCGTCCGCGGCGGCAATCCGCGCCCCGAGGCGGCGGGCGAGCGCCGAGGAGAGGACCTCGGCCCCCTGGTGCTCGATGACGTAGTACACCCCGCGGTCCTCGGCGAACTCCTGGTTCACCCCCGTCTTCTCCTCGACGAACCAGCGGCCGCCCTCGTGCTCCACGCGACCGACGAGCGCCCTGGCCCGCGCGTCCAGCTCCTCGTCCAGGGCGCGGAGCTGGCTCCGCCGCATCGCCGCGACAAGCGCCGCGCTGAAGCCGCCCACGACGAGGCAGAGGATGAGCGCGTAGAGCCCGACGAGCTTCCAGCGGAGCGACAGCATCACCGCTCCTCGAGGACGTATCCCTGTCCTCGCACGGTGTGGAGGAGGCGCGCGGAGTGGCCGCGGTCGATCGACTCGCGGAGACGGCAGATGTGGACGTCGACCACGTTCGACAGCGTGTCGCTGTCATAGGCGTAGACGTGGTCGTAGATCTGCGAGCGTGTGACGATCTTCCCCCGGTTCAGGGCCAGGAGCTCGAGGAGGGCGTACTGCTTGCCCGGGAGGTCGATCGGCTTTCCTCCGCGCCTGACGCGCCGGGCCGCCGTGTCGATCTCCAGGTCGGCGACGCGGATCACGGACGTGGGGACCCGGTGGGAGCGGCGGATCAGGGCGCGGAGGCGGGCGGTCAGCTCCGCGAACGTGAACGGCTTCGTCATGTAGTCGTCCGCGCCGGCGTTCAGCCCGGCCACCTTGTCCGCGTCGGCGTCGCGCGCGGTGAGGATCAGGACGGGGGTCTGCTTTCCGGCATCGCGCAGCATCGAGAGGACTTGGGCGCCGGGCACCTTGGGGATCATGAGGTCGAGCACGATCACGTCGTAGGCCTCGGACTGGGCGAGGAAGAGCCCCTCTTCGCCGTCGGAGGCGACGTCGACGGTGAAGCCCTCCTCGGTGAGGCCCCGACGGAGGAGCTTCTGCAGCTTGAGGTCGTCCTCGATGACGAGCGTCCGCACGATGGCGGGATTCTAGCAAGGCGACCTTGCACGGACGTTAACTTCGGGCGAAGCGGGCTTGACGCTGCGGTGCGCGGGGCTGTATACGGGACGGTTCCACACCCATCGACGGAGAGCGGCCATGCGCAAGGCGGAACGCGGGAAGATCGGAATCGGGGCGATCGTGGTCTGCGCCGCGGTGGGGTACGTTGCGTGGCAGTGGGGCGTCCCGTGGGTCGATCAGAAGTTTGTCAACAAGCCCCAGGTCCCCGCCGCGAGCAGCAACCCCGACGGCGTCCCGCAGGCCCCCGTCGTGCCGCCGCCCGCCCCGGCCCCGGCGCCCCTGCCTGATCCGACGCCCGCCGCGACCGAGCCCGAGACGACGACGCCAGGTGAGACTACCCCCTCCAACCCCGCCCCCGTCGATCCGCGCGAGGCGGAGGCGCTCAAGCTGTTCAACAAGGCGAGGAACTTCGAGGCCAACCGACGGTGGGAGACCGCGACGGCCATGTACGAGGAGCTGATCGAGGTGTACAAGGGGACCCAGGCCGCCGAGGAGGCCAAACCTCGCCTCAAGGCTCTCCAGAACAGGTGACGCCCTGACGAGCGTCGCCCCCCGCGCCCTTACGGGCGCGACTCCAAGGCGCTCGGGCGCGGTTCCAAGGCGCTTGTGCGCGCTCGCAGGGCGCTCAGACGCGGGTACGACACGCATGCTTTTCCATCTCGCCGTCTGGATGCTCGTCGCGGGACACCTCGCAGCCGCCCCTCTGGTCCCCGCGGCGTCCCGCACCACCTACGTCACCTACGGTCTCGCGTTCATCGGGTACTTCCTCCTCACCGTGACGTTCGTCTGCGGCCCGCTCGCACGACGAACGGGACAGCGCCGGTTCCAGGACCTCCTCGCGCGGCAGCGGTGGCTCGGGATCTACTCCTTCCTCGTGGTCGCCGCGCACGTCGCGTGCCTCTGGCATTTCAAGTACGCATGGGACATCTCCAAGGCGACCGGGGGCCTCTTCAAATGGGTCGCGTTCGTCGCCCTCCACGGGGCCTTCCTGATCCTGCTCGCCATGTTCCTGACGTCGAGCGACGCCGCCGTCCGCGCCCTGGGGCCGAACTGGAAGCGCCTCCACCGCCTCGGGCTCCTCGCCTACACGCTGATCGCGGTCGGCGTGCTCTGGGCCTCCGCCCGGGACGCCTCCCTCCGTCCCTTCTTCCCCGTATTTCTCCTCTTCGCCCTGGGCGTCCTCGTCGCGCGGCTGTCCGAGAGGAAGGCGAATGCCCACGGATGAGCCCCGACCAGCGAGCTGGCCTTGCCAGTTCGACCTCGATCGCGCCCTCTCGCGGTTCGACGTCGTCGCCGTCCTGCGCGTCACCGAGGTCCAGCGCCTCGGACCGCCGACGCTCGCGACCGAGGCGCGCAGCCGCGTCGTCGTCCCCCTGAAGGGCGCCCCGGCGGACGCCTCCCTCCCGTGGACCAGCCTCGGGGATTTCTGGTTCCCCCAACGCGGCAGCGAGTGCCTGTGCGCCCTCCAGCGGACCGAGGGAGAGCCCGCCCACGTCGTGCGCGAGTGGGCGCCCGCGGCCGCGGTCCTGTCGCTCCCCACCGCGCCCGACCCTCTGCTCGTCTGGGCCCGTGCGCAGGTCGCCCCCGTCCCGTGCGCGCAGTGCGAGACGCCGCTTCGCGTGCGAAACCGCTCCGGCCTCGCGCGCGAGGTCATGCGCGGACTCGTCTTCTGTCCGCGCCACGTCCCAGCCCTCCACGTCCACGTCGCCGAGGTGGTGCGAGGTGTCCCCGTCAAGCTGGCCTCGCCCGCCGGCGACGCGGCACCGGCGGACGCCCCCCTTCCGCCAGGGACCCGGTTCGCCGTCGATTTGGGCCTCGCCCGACGCGGCGTCTTCCCGGACCCCGGCGCGCCGTTCGCCTCCTATGAGATCGACGGGCAGGGGAAACGGACCGCCGTGGGGCTCCTCCCGATGGCCACCTTCGCCGACGCCGCGGGCGCCCCGGTGAAGCGCTCGCGCCGCTGTCCCCACTGCGGCGTGACGTATGGCTCTGTCAGGCCGCTTGGGATCTGCCCCTCCTGCAAGAAGAAGCACCTCGCCGACCTCCCCGAGCTGCTGGACTGACGCGCGGCCCGGGGCGTACCATCGCCCCGCATGGACCCCGTCGAACGCGTGCGCGAGGAGTTCGACCGCGCCGAGGTCGCCGCGAGGCTCGGCCGCCTCGGCGACGAGACGGAGCTTTGGGACATCGAGCGCCGCGCCCTCGACGGCCGCCTCGCCCCCGGAGCCCTCGTCCTCGACGTCGGCTGCGGAGAGGGCCGGGAGGCCGTCGCGCTCCTGCGCCGCGGCTGTCGTGTGGTCGCGGGCGACCTCTCGCAGGGGATGCTCGACCGCGCCCGCCCCGTGGTCGGTGGGAAGGCGAGGCCCGACCGCCCGGCAGGCTGGCTTTGCCGGCCAGCAAGCTGGCTATGCCAGTTCGACGCGAGAACGCTCCCTTTCCGCCCGGGGGCCTTCGACGCGGTCGTCCTGACGAACATGCTCCTCCAGTACGTCTGGCCGCGCGCGGCCCGCGTCGAGGCCGCGCGTGAGGTCCGCCGCGTCCTGGCCCCGGGCGGCTTTGCGTGCTTCCAAATCTCGATCTGGCCGCTCGCCGAGGACCTCCTCGGCTGCCGCGCCCCGGCCCCTGTCCGAAGGGGGCTCAGGCTCCTCATCGGCCTCACCGTCCTCGCCGTGAACCTCCTCACGGACATCCTCCGCGCCGTCTTCCGCACGCGGCTCCAGCCCGGCGATCGGTGGACCGGGCGCGGCGTGCTCGCCTTCTTCCACATGCACTCCCGCGCGGAGCTCGCAAGCGAGATCGAGGAGGCCGGCCTGGTGGCGCGCGACTGGTTCCTCGACGACCCCTCCGGGCCGATCCGCGAGCGGTGGAACGGCCAGAGCGCCGTCCTCGTGGCAACGCCGGCCAGCAGGGACGCCGGCAAGGGAAGCCGGCCGGATGGAAAGGCTTGACCAGCGTCCGGGCCTTCCTCATCATTCCGGCCCCCCACGGGAGGAGGACACCTCATGAGGTCCACGATCGGCGCCGCCCTCGGCGTCTGCGCCCTGACGGGCATGTTCCTCGCCATCGTCGTCGAGAAACGGCCGGTGCACCGGACGGTGCCGCAGGTCGAGCCGGTTCACGCCACCGCGCCGAAGGCCGTCGCCCCGCGCGAGAAGGGCGTCGTCGAGTTGAGGCTCATGCAGGGCACCCTGCTCTTCACGCACAAGGCCCGCTTCGAGGGCGTCTTGGCGGCCGACGCGGCCGTCACGTGCGCGCAGGAGACCGCGGGCGGCGTGGTCACCTTCAGGAACCTCACCCCTGGGGCGTGGTACTTCTCGGCCTCGACGCCGACCCACGCGGCGCCCGTGCGCATCGCCATCGCCGGCGACAAGCCCGCGCGGGTCGATCTGCCGATCGACCCCGCGGGAAAGATCCGGGGAACGGTCTTCGACGCCGCGGGGAAGCCGCTCCGCGAGGCGAGCATCGTCGCCCGCGAGCTCATCGAGGCGCACGGGTCCGGGGCCCCGCGCGAGGCCGTCGCCGACGCCGACGGGAGGTTCGAGTTCGCCTTCCTGGCGGCCGGGCGGTTCGAGCTTGTCGCCGCCTCCGAGGGGTGGGAGCCGTCGAGGAGCGAGGTCGAGGTCAAGGCAGGGAAGCCGACCGAAACGGAGGGGACGATCTTCCGGCTCGCCCCGGTGAAGTGGGGGCGGATCCGCGGACGGGTCGTGGACGCGGACGGGAAGCCCGTGGACGGCGCCTCACTCCGCGTGCTCGCGGGGGAGAGCCGTGTCGTCAAGGAGCCCGGGGCCGACGGCGAGTTCGACGTCGAGGTCCCGCCGGGGAGGGTCGTCCTCGCCGCCGACGCGCCCGGTTTCGCGATGGTGGTCCGCGAGGACGTCGTCGTCGCGAAGGGCGGGGAGGAGAGCGTCGAGATCCGCCTCGGGACCGGGTCGGGCGTCGTCGAGGGACGCATCCTCCTGGGGACGGGCGAGCCCGCGGCCGGCGCGCTCGTCGAGTGCGTGCAGGGGAGCGGCGAGCCCGGGGAGGCCTCCACGAGCGTGATCGCCTCCACGCGCACCGACGCGGAGGGGGGGTTCCTCGTGCGCGGTTTCGCGGACGGGGTCGAGCTGAAGCTCCGCGTAGTCGCGGAGGGCCAGCCCTCCATCGAGACGAGCGTCCTGCGCGCGCCCTCAACCGGCTGCGAGGTCGTGGTGGGAGACGTCCGGTACGCGCTCCTGGGCGGCCACGTCGTGGCGGCCGATCCGTCGCCCCCGTACGAGCTCAAGCTCTGGCGGGTCTCAGCCACAGGCGGGAGGTCCCTGGTGGGGGTCTACACCCCCGGCACGGAGTCGTCCGCGCGCGACCCGCAGTTCAAGGCCGGAGAGGGCGGGGAGTTCACGTTCGAGAGGGTCATGCCGGGGACCTACGCCCTCGCGGTCTCGGCGCCGGGGTATGCCTCCACGGAGGTCGGGGCCATCGTCGTGCCGGCCGATGCGCTGCTGACCGGCGTCTCCCTGCGCCTCGGGAAGGGGAGGTCGATCTCGGGACGCGTGGTCGGAAAGGGCAGCCAGGCGAAGCTCAAGGGGGTCAAGGTAACCGTCCAGAACGCCGCCAAGGAGACCGTAGCGACCACGGAGACGGACGCGGAGGGAAACTTCACAGCCTCGAACATCGGACCGGGGCACTACACCCTCCTGTTCCATCACGAGGAGTACCGCGAGGCGCATGACGAGGTCGATGTCACCTCCGACCGGGGCGCGGAGGGCCTGCGCGTCCCGATGGACGACTCCCCGGCGCTCGTCGGAAAGGTGTTCGACGCGGAGGGGAAGCCGGCGGCCGGCGGGCTCGTCGTCGCGATGCGGGACGGGGAGCGCCGCGAGGCGGAGATCCACGACGGGGCGTACGAGATCCGCGGCCTGTCGGGGGGCGTCTACCTCCTGCAGGCGTCCTCGCCGGGGAGCGGACAGGCGAGGAAGTCGGGCGTCAACGTCGCCGCGGACGGGCGCAGCTCGTGCGACCTCCGCCTGTCCCAGGGGGGGACGGTGCGGATCACCGTGAAGGCGGGCGAGGCCGCGGTCGTGGGAGCGAAGGTGTCGCTCCGGTGGAAGGACGGGACGGAGGTCGGCGTCCTGTCGCTCCTCGATGGGGCGGGTGAGCCGGCGGAGGGGACGGACGCGCACGGCGTCCTCGTGCTCCTCAACGTCCCCGCGGAGCCGCTCATCCTCAGGGTGACGAGAGGAGGGACGTCGCGGGAGATCCCGGTCAGCGTCCTCGAGGGGTCGACGCTGGCGATTCCGGTAGGATGGACAGAGTAGAATTCTCAATTTTCAATGAGCAAGTATCAACGAACGCTCAAGTCAGAAAGTCCCAAGGGAACCAGGAGGGCCACTTGGGGCTTTCTGACTTGATCGTTCGTTGATACTTGCTCATTGAGAATTGAGAATTCTCCTTGCTACACATCTCCTCCCTCCCTAGGATGCACGCCAGTTGCCGGGATAAGCGGACAATAGTGTGATCTTCGCTCTCCGCCTCCTCGCCTTCGCAACGGCGGGAGCATCCCTGGCCGCATTCCTCCCCGTCGCCCACGCCGCGTGCGTGTATCACGGATTCCCCGTCCCCCTCGTCCTCTCCGCGATGCTGGCCGTCGCGGCGTTGACGGCGGCCCTTGCGGGCCGAAAGACGGACCGGCCGCTCAGGTACCTCGCGGCGGTGCAGGCGCTCCTCGCCGCCGCGTGCGTCGCCTCGGTGTCGCTCGCGGCGATGGGAGCCGTTGCGCTCGTGGGAGGCTCGATCCTGCTCGCCGGGGCCGTCGGCCTCGTCGCCGGCGCCTTCGCGCAAGCCGCGCCATTCCACCTGGAGCAGATCCGGCTCGCCGCGTGCGCAGCCCTGGGCCTCGCGGTCTCCACGTGGATGACCGTCCACTTCGGCGCCCCGTGGCTCGGCATGCACGGCCTCGCATGGACCGCGGCCGCCGTCCACCTCGCCTGCGCGGTCGTCTCGCTCCGCCTGACGCCCCCGGAGCGGCTCACCTTGCCCGGCGGCGTTGCGTGGCCCGCCTCGGTGCGCGCCGCCGCCATCGCCGCCGCGGTCGCCGCCTCCTGCGTCGCGTGGGCCCGCGCCCTCGCGGCGACGCTCACGCCGACGCCAACGGTGTTCGCCGCCGGCGTGGCCGCGCCAATGGCCGCCGTGGCCGCCGGCCTCGCCATCGGCCTGTGGCTCTCCCGCCGTCCCTGGGCCGCCCGCGTCGCCGTCCCGGCCCTCCTCCTCGCGGCTCTCGCTGCCGCCCACCCCGTGCCCCCGGGCACGCACGCGGGCGCCGTCGCCATGGCGTTCGGAGGCCCGAACACCCCGATGTACGCCATGGGCGTCCTCTCCGACGTCTTCGTCGCGCTCGCCCCCCTCTGCGTCCTGGTGGGCGTCGCCTCGGCCATCCTCGCCTCGGCGCGGCCGTCCGCACTCCTGGCGGGTGGCGCCGTCGGCGTGGGAGGAGGCGTCGTCCTCGTCTCCCTCCTCGGGGCCGTGCCGGGCGCGACGTTCGTCCCCGCCGGAGTCCTCCTCCTCGTCGCCGCCACCGCCGTCCCGAGACGTCCCGTGCTCGCCCTGGGCGCGACGGCCCTCGTCGCGGTCGTGTCGGTCCACGCCTGGCGGCTTGGGCCGCTCCCCGTCCGCTGCGAGGTCCTCCAGGGCATCCCGCTCTCGGAACGGTGGGACGCCGATGCCTTCCGCGCCTCCGTCCAGCGCTCCGACGGCACCGTGCTCCGCAGCGTCGACTCCGTCGTCGTCACGGGAAGCGGCCGCGAGTGGCACTCCGCACGGGTCGCCGCTCACCTCGGCGTCATGCTCGCCCCCGGCGCCCGCTTGGTGCTCCTGGCCGGGCCCGGCCGCGACGACGCGAGGCAGGCGATCATCACGCACGGCGGGCTCTCCATCGAGGAGGCCGAGGGGATCCGTCCCGCCCTCTCGAAGGGTCGCGCCTGGGACCTCGTGCTTCATCGTCCGCCGATCCCCGCCCTGTGGGGGGCGGGAGGCGAGTACACGCAGGAGGCCTACGAGGCGGCCCGTGCGGCGCTCACGCCGCGGGGCGTGTTCGTGCAGGAGGTCTCCCTCCGAGCCGTGCCGCTCGCGCAGCTCAAGCGCCTCCTCGCGGGGTTCGGCCGCGCGTTTCCCGAGGGCTCGGCCTGGTTCGTGCGCGAGACGCTCGTCCTCGTCGGCGGCCGCGAACCGGTCCGCGCGGAGCTGTCGACGATCCTGGAGGCGCTCGCCCTCCCCTCCGTGTACGCGAACCTCTCCTCGATGGGCGTCTGCCGCCCCTGGGACCTCCTCGGCATGTATCTCTGCGACGCGACGATGATCTCGTCCCGGCTCGATGGGGCGAGACCCCTCCGGGACGACGAGCCGACCGAGTTCCTGGACCCCGACCCGCGCTTCCCGTTCGCGTACGTGGACGGCCTGGCGTGGCTCCTCGAGGGGAGGCAGGGCGTCGGCGGCCGCGTGGTCGCGGGGACGTCGCGAGGGGAGCGATGGCTCGTCGCGTGCCGCCTGGACCGCCTGCGCAAGGGGTCCGGGCTCGCGCTGACGGCGCAGCTCAGGTACGAGCAGACCTTCCGCGCGAAGGACAACAAGGAGGCGAGCGACTTCACGGCGGAGTCGCTGAACGCGGCGACGCAGGCGCTCAAGATCGACCCCGGCGACCGGTACGCCTACGAGACGCTCTCCTCGGCGGCGAGGAGGTTCGGCCAGACGGCCGACCAGCACGCGAAGGCCCCGCCCGCCCCGCCGGTCGATCCGCCTCCGGCGGCGTGGTGGACGTTCCAGCCTCAGCGCCACGAGAAGGAGGTGATGTGGCTCCTGGATCGCCTCGACACGGAGCGCGGATTCCCCCGGATCGAGGCCCTCACGACGATCGAGTCGCTCCACGACCCGTCGCTCGCGCCGCTCGTGGCGGAGCTCGCGATGGACCCGGACCCGTTCTTCCGGGCGAGCGTCGCGGGCGTGATCGAGCGCCTGGGGAGCCCCTCGGGCGCACAGGCGATGGTAGGGCTCCTCGGCGACACGGAGTGGAACGTCAGGCGATCGGCTGCGCAGGCCCTCGGGGCGGTGGGGGGGAAGGGCGAGGTCGGGGCTCTTGTCGGGGCGCTCTCCGACGCGGATGCGACGGTTCGCGAGGCGGCCTACCGGGCCATCGGCGCCATCGTGAAGACGCCGCTGCCGTCGTTCGACGCGAGGGGGGCCGAGGAGCAGAGGAGGGGGCAAGTCGCGGCGATCCGGGCGTGGTGGGAGAGGAGATAGGAGGGGATGGTTCGGGTGTGGGGAACACTCCCGGCATCATCCAGGCCAGGAGCGCGTCTCGCCAACAAGTCCCAAGACTCA
>CAZYRM010000211.1:0-10544 GCA_964649705.1 uncultured Planctomycetia bacterium | reverse complement strand
GGAGCCTGTCGAGCCTGCTGCTCTCGAACTTCTACTTCCTGTCCCTCTCGCTGGTCGCGGCGGTGCTCATCGCGATCCACTACCTCGTGGCGGCCGGCTGGTTCGTCGTGCTCAGGCGGGTGCTGGAGTCGATGACGGCGTACCTGCCGACCGGGGCGCTCCTCATGATGGCGGTGCTCCTTGGGCTCCCGCACCTGTACCACTGGGCCGGGGAAGCCGCGCACCACGACGGGGCCCTGGCGTCGAAGGCCGCGTACCTGAACTCGACGGGGTTCATCGTCCGCATGGTCGGGTTCCTCGCGATCTGGCTCTGGCTGGCCCACAGGATGGTCAGGGAGTCGAGGCTGCAGGACGAGACGGGAGACCTGGCGCACACGAGCCGCAACCGGCGTCGCTCAGGCGTGTTCGCCGTGGTCTTCGCGCTGACCTTCACGCTTGCGACGGTCGACTGGCTGATGTCGCTGGAGGCGGAGTGGTACAGCACGCTCTTCCCGTGGTACGTCTTCTCGAGCGTGCTGGTGGCGGGGCTGTGCTGGACGGTGATGCTGGTGGCGTGGCTCAGGCGGAGCGGCGTGCTTCCGCAGGTGAACGAGCACCACATGCACGACCTGGGGAAGTACGTGTTCGCCTTCAGCATGTTCTGGGGGTACCTGTGGTACTGCCAGTACATGCTGATCTGGTACGCGAACATCCCCGAGGAGGTGACGCACTACATCCTGCGGGAGCACCACGGCTGGAACACGCTGTTCCTGGTCAACGCGGCGGTGAACGTGATCCTGCCGTTCTTCGTGCTGCTGCCCGCGGTGCACAAGAAGAACCCGCGGATCCTGGTCGCGTGCTGCGCGGTCCTCGCGCTGTCGCACTGGCTGGACCTGTACCTGCTGGTGATGCCGTCGTCGTCGGCGGCAGGCCCGCGCTTCGGCCTGACGGAGGTCGGCATCTTCCTCGGGACGGCGGCGCTCTTCCTGCTGCGCTTCGACCGTTCCCTCCGCGGCGCCTCGCCCGTGCCGACGAAGGATCCGTACCTCGAGGAAAGCTTGCACCACGCTGGCTAAGCAAAACGCCCCCGGCCGGGCGGACCCGACCGGGGGCGCTTGAATTCCTGCCGAACTAGAACTTCACCGTGGTCGTCAGGAAGAACCAGTCCATGTCCTCGGCGAAGCCCGTGTCGCCGATGTAGTCGCCGGCCCAGAGGCGCGAGTAGCCGATCCAGAAGTCCGCCGCCTTCGTCCAGGCGTACTTCATGCCCAGGTCCACCTCCGTGCCGATGTACTCGTCCACCTCGCCAGTCGCCACGCGGCGGATCGGCGTCCCGGCCGCCCCGTACCACGCGTCGTTGTCCTCGTCCAGCCACATTCCGTGCACGTCGCAGTAGAGCGACACCTTGTCGTGCGGCTTCGCCGAGAGCTTGAGCGCCAGGTCGTGGCCGTTCCGCCACGCGAAGATGTCGAGGTGCCCCTGGTAGCTGTGGCCGAACGGGAAGAGCGGGTCGAACGTCCCGTACTCGTCGTCAGTCGGGTCCTCGTCGCCGCTGGCGAAGTCGTACTCGACGCCGACGCGCGGCTTCCAGGAGCAGTCGAACGTGTACCCCGCCGTGGCCGCGATCCCCCAGGCCTCCACGTCGTCGCCTGCGCGCGCCCCCGTCTGGCCCGCCCCCTCGACGGAGTAGTCGACCGCGCCCGATTTCCCCTTCGCCCGAACGCCGATCGTGTGGTCGTCCAGCTCGCCGGGGACGCCGGACTCGTTCGTGAAGAGCGTCGCCACCTCCGCCGAGTTGAGGCGCTGGAAGTAGAAGAGGTCGAACTCGTGGTCCTTGACCTTCCGACACGAGGCGTAGAAGCCGTTGAACCACATGTCCTCGTCGGGCGTCGTGAACCCCGCGCCCGGCGTGCCCTCGTGGAGGATCGTGCCGAACGCGTTGAGCATCCAGCCCTCCGGCTCGTAGGCGACGCGGACACCGTCCCAGGACCGACCCACGTTGTTCCAGTCGAGCGGGCTGACGAACCGCTGGTCGCCGTACTCCATCTCGAAGCGTCCCGCGCGGAGCGTGATCGGCTCGCCGAAGAGCTTGGAGTACTCGATGAACGCCTCCTTGATGTCGACCCCCTCCAGGTCGCTCACGGCGTCGAGGGCGCGCTCCTCGCCCCACTTGCGGGAGTCCTGGAGCTTCACGAACGCGCGGACCTGGTCGAGGACCTGGGCGTCGAACCAGAGGCGGCTGCGGAGCCACACGACGTGGGCGTCCTCGGCCTGGTGGCTCACCACGCCGCGGCCGAACGTGCCGGGCAACCGGTAGTCGGCCGGGTCGCGGAACTCGGAGCGGAGGCGGATCTGCCCGCCGAACTTCACCTTCTCCGAGCCCGGTGCGACCATGTTCGGGCCGATCGGCGTCTCGACCTTTGCGCCCGCGGGTCCGGCGGGCGCGGCGGCGTTCTTCGCCGCGAGCTGGCCCTCCAGCTCCTTCACGCGCGCGTCGAGGCGGTCGTAGTCGCGAGCCTTCTCCTCGAGCGCCTTCAGGCGAGCCTCAAGGCCCGCATCCTGGGCGGAGACGGCCGTCGCAAGGCAGATCGCGACCAGGCTTGTGAACACCCCCCTCATTTCATCCTCCTACGCAGGTGTGCGAGTTTCCTGAATCACGCGGTCCAAGTCGTCGAGAAGCCTCGCCAGGTCGGCGCCGTGGTGCTGGCATGCGTAGGCTACCGGGTGCGCCCCGCCGCAGCAAGCGTCGAGGCCGTGGTGCGCGATCACCGGGGCCGCCTCGGGGTAGTTCCTGAGGATGTCGTTGACCGTCATCGCCCCGCTCACCCAGCGGTGCTGCTCCTTCGCCGTCGCGGGCCCGCGCGCGTTCGTCGCCACCTGGTTGCAGGCGGCGACGAAGTCCTCCACGTTGGTGCCGTGCATGGAGCAGGCCGTGTAGAGGTCTTCCATGCCGAACGACGGGCAGGTGAAGCAGGAGTCGCCGAAGAAGTGCGAGAAGACCACCTTCGTCTCGGGGAAGCGCCCGATGACCTCGCCGATGTTCATCTCGGGATGGACCCACGCCCCGTTGGCGGGCGCGGGCTTCGCGTCCCCGCCGCAGGCGCACGCGGCCTTGTCCGTCGACGCGCTCGGCGCGACGGAGACCTGCTGCGCGGGCGGGAAGGCGACCCCGGGGCCCGGGGAGGTGTCCCCCGCGGCGTCGTCCAGGGCCTTCAGGAACTCCTCGGCGCGGACCCGGTGCCGCTCGCAGGCCTCCTCGACGGTCACGCGCCGCGCGAGCGTCGCGCGGAGGACCGGGTTGGCAAGGGCGTGGAACCCGAACTTGCGGAACACCGCGATCAGGTCCGGATGGTCCGAGAGGATCTCCGCCACGCGGCTGGTGGGCTGGAACTTCATCGTGCGACTCCCTGAGGTTGGCCGACGGCGGCCGGGGCGGGCGGCAGCCAGGCCGGCTTGGGCTTGTGACGAAGGCTCATCGCGATATTCACCACGAAGAGCCACATGCCGAGGTATTCAAGGTCCGAGGAAGCCGTCAGCACCGTGACCCAGGCCGAGCCCTCGGCGAACGCCGACTGCGCGTGCATCACCCACGAGCCGATCATCCCCAGCAGGCCGAGCTGCGCGGCGACGAAGTGGACCCACCCGAGTTTCTGGCTCCAGAGCACGTTCCCCGAGAATCGCGGCAGGACGTGGTAGGCGACGCCGAAGATCATCATCACGACGAAGCCGAGGACCATGAGGTGAAGGTGCGGCCAGCGATAGGACCCTCGTGTGTCGGGGACGTGCACCATCCACGTGCCCAGGGCCCCGCCGATCAGCAGGTAGCCGAGGGCGGAGATGACGAACCAGCGTGCGAAGCGGTCCATGGCGCTACTCTTCCTTGGCTCCGTCCTTGACGCCCTTCCTGAACTCGCTGATCCCCTGGCCGAGCCCGCGGGCCAACTGCGGGATCTTCCATGCCCCGAAGAAGAGGACGAAGATCCCGACGATGAGGAGGATCTCGGACCAACCAAGGCCAGCGATCGCAATCAATTGGGAAGATGGCATCCGATTCGTCTCCTTGCTGGGCGAAAGGAACCCGGACGAGTCGTGCAACGGACATGCCGGCGCTCGGTCCGGTGCTCGTGCGTAACCACCATACAGCAAACAGATTGCGCTGATGTCCGGGGTATTGCCAGCCAGGATGTGCGGGGTCGGAATCGCCCTTCTTCTTTTCCGGGTCGCCTCAGGGACCGGCCCGTCCAGCCTCTGAGCCCTACCGGAGGCTCTGCCTCCTGAAGACGAGCCACGCCGCCCCGACCGGCACGACCGCCCCGACCGCGAGCGCACCGCCCGCGAGGCCCGCGTCCGCCAGGAACGCCACACCCGCCCATGCGAGGAGCGATCCCGCGAGGGCCCGCGTCCGTCCCCCCGCAAGCGTCCCCACGAGAAAGCCGATCCCCAGGCTCGACACGCCAAGGAGGAGCGCTTCCCCGAGGGCTCCGCGGCCCGCCGCCGCGTAAGGGCTTCCCTTCCCGCCGTCCGCCACCTCCGCGAGCCCCAGCCCGACCACGATGGCAAGCGAGAGGAGGAGGCCCCGTCCCAGGACCTTCGAGAAGAAGACCATCGCCCGGCTCACCGGCTGCGTCAGGAGGTATCCGAGCTCCCCGTCTTCCCGAGCCCCCGCGAGGCCCAGGGCCCCCATCACGAGTCCAATGGGCGGCACGAGGAGAAGGACAAGGTCGGCCCACCGGCCAGCCCCCGCGGGTCCGTGCGCACCGGCCCCCGAGGCGCCGAGGCACGCCACCGTGACGGCGAAGAGCGCAAACGCGGCCGCGCTCCCGATCAGCCACCGGCTGCGGACCGTCTCTCGCATCTCCCGCAGGACGAGCGTCCTCATCGCAGCTCCGCTTCCTCGATCGAGCAGACGCGGACCCGCGTCCCGGACATGCCGGCGTCCCGAAGCTGGTCGAGGGCGAGGAGCACCTCGTCGGCGGGGACCGTGACGCGAAGCGTCCCCTCCGCCGACGGGAGCTCCTCGATCGTGTGCGGCAGGAGGACGCCTCGCACGACGTTCACGTCCTCGCGGCACGTGACGAAGACGCCGATCTGCTCGACCGGGAGGACGTCGGCGGGCGGGCCGTCCGCCTCCACCCTTCCGTCGCGGAGCATCACCACGCGGTCGGCCAGCCCCCGGACCTCGCCCGTGCGATGGGACGAGACGAGGATCGATCTCCCCTCATCGCGGAGTCTTCGCAGCAGGTCGAGGAACCTCGCGCGGGCCTCCGGGTCGAGGTGCGACGTGGGATCGTCAAGCAGAAGGAGAGGCGGGTCGTCCAGGAGCGCGGCGGCGAGCGAGAGCCGCTGCTTCATCCCCTCCGAGAACTCGTCGATCGGGCGATCGATGTTCCCGCCGAGCCCGACCATCTCGAGGGCCTCCTCCCCCCTCCGCCCGTCGACGCCCCGGAGCTTCCCCACGAAGCGGACGAACCCGCGTGCCGAGGACGAGGGCCAGGCGAGGCGCTGCGGCACGTAGCCGATGCGGCGGCGCACCTCGACGCCCTGTCCTGTCGCGTCGAAGCCGGCGACCCGGATCGTCCCCTCGTACCGCACCAGCCCGAGGATGCACTGGAGCGTCGTCGACTTCCCCGCGCCGTTCGGCCCCATGAGGGCCACGACCTCGCCGGCGTCGAGCGAGAACGATACGCTCTCGAGCACCCTCCTTCGGCCGACGGAGGCCGTCAGGTTCCGGACGGAGAGGATCATGGCGGCGGCTATCCCCCCTTCCGCCGGTCCGAGCGGATCATCTCCCACGGATCGTACTCGGTGCACACCCCGACCTGGCAGATGTACTCGCCCCGGTTGCACGCCGGGTTGTAGTAGATGTGCCGCCCGAGCCCCTTCTCCACGATGTCGCGGACCGAGGGGCCGATCAGCCCGTGCCAGTCCTTCACCGTCGAGTGCGAGGCCAGCCCGCGCACGATCTCGACCTCGAGCTCCTTCATGAACTCCGAGAGCTGCACGTCGAGGGAGAGCACGTAGCGGCGGACGCGCCGCGTCTTTCCCAGCTTCTTCACCTCGGACGTGACCGGGGAGTGCGCGGAGTACGTGGTCTCCTCCGACTCGTCCTCGCAGTGCGTCATGCAGCCGCAGACGTGGAAGCCGCGGATGTACTTCTGCAGCACCTGGCGGATCCCGTTGAAGACGGCGTTGTACGAGTCGGGGCTCCGGACCTCCCTCCCCGCCACAGAGTTCGCGGAGAGGAGGACCTCCACGGTGATCTCGTGGACGAGGTCGACGAGGTCCGCGTCGACGATCTTGACCTGGTAGCGCGTCGTCATGGTGTCCTCTCCTACTTCCTCACGCCGGCCCCCGCGTCGCGCAGGTAGCCGAGAATCAGGTCGACCTCGCCCGGAGCGAGGCTGCACTTCGGTGTCGGAGTCCCATCGGGAGGGGTCCGCGCTTGCGGGTTCCCCGAGGCCGAGAGCCATCCCCGGAGGAAGGACTCCCCGCGGCGTTCCGTCACGCCGGCGAGGTCCGGGCCGATCCTCTCGCCGCCGCCGATCTTGTGACACCCCTTGCAACCCGCGCGCGCGTAGAGAAGCTCGCCGGCCGGGATCGGCTCGAACAGGCTCGTCACGAAGCAGACGACGTCCCACCGCTCGTCCTCGGTGAGGTTCCCGCGGAACGAGGGCATCGGCGTCCCGCACATGCCGTTCGTGAGGATGCGGAAGATGTCCTTGGGCTCGCATCCGGTCTTCAGGACGGCCGGTCCGCGGGTCAGGTCGGCGGGCCTCACGGGGAGGTCGTTGTCGTCCTTCAGGTCGTTCGCCGAGATCCCGTCGCCCCGGCCCGAGGGGCCGTGACAGAGGATGCACCCTCCCCGCTCGCCGCGGAACAGCTCGGCCCCGCGCTTGGCGGCGTCCTTCGTCACCTGCCTGCCTTCGACGTCGTAGGAGATCCGGTTCGTGGGCCGTCGGGCCTCGAAGTAGTCGACGACGTCCCCGTCGTCGAACTGGCGCCGTGAGAGGGTCTTGACGTGCGCGATCAGGGCCCAGCGATCCGCCTCCGCGAGGTCGGCGTAGGAGGGCATCCCGGCCACGGGGATCCCGCGCGTGATCGTCCGGTAGAGGTCGTCGTCGAAGGGGACCTCGCCGAGGGCGCTCGACCTGAACTTGAAATTGCCGCGCGTGAAGTCCCGGGGGCGATGCTCGAGGCGGGGGGCGGCTTCGCCGTCGCCCTTCCCCTCCTTGCCGTGGCAGACGGCGCACTCCTGCAGGAACAGGCGCTCGCCCGCCTTGGCCAGGGACGCGAGGTCTTCGGGAACTGGGGGGACCTGGATGTCGGCCCAGGCGATCGGGCTCCGGACGACGCCCGGATTCGGGGCCGGAACGGGCGGCTCGGTGCCGCGCGGCCGGAGGACGACCGCGGCGGTCATGCAGGCAATCCCCGCGACGACGGCCGCCCACCGACCGATCGATCCGCGGTTCGTGTTGGACGCAGGCATGCGCGGCTCCCACACGCCGAGGGAATGGGACGGCCTGGAGCCGTTTCCTCGGCGGGTTTGGGAGGCGCAACGCTAACGCCAGCGTAAACGGATCCCGTAGTTGTGTGGGGCGAGGCGGTTATGGCAATCGTCGTTACGACGGCCAGGGACCGGTTCCGACGAGAAGGAAACGGGGTTCCGAGGGATCCGATGCGGGCTACTCCTCGTCGCCACCTCCGCAGGGGAGCGTCCCGCATTCGATGGGGAGCTGCGGGACGGGAGGACCTGATCGCCCGCGCGCGGCGGCGGTCCCTGCCGGGTGGTGGCCGCGGCTGCACGCCGGGCTGTTCGCGGACGCTCTTCCGCCGGACGAGGAGGTCGCGCGGGAGCCCGTGCACACGCCCGCGCTGCGCGCCAGAGGTCGCCTGCGTCCCAAGAAACGCTTCTCCGACCTCCATGTTGAGATAGAATCCCCGTCGTGGCGAGGCTCACACCGAACAAGGGCGGGCGCCATGTCGGCCGACCGCCCTCCGCGCTGGCCAGGAGGTCGACCCCAAAGCCGAGAGGCTGGGACGGCGCCGAAGCCCTGCACCTGGACATGCACGCGAGATCGATGCTGCCCTTCGGTCCGGAACCTCTCACCGATGCGGAACGGGTAGAGAGCTGGCGCGAGATGATCGCGACATGCGACCGCTTCTATGCGGCCCACATGGAGCTGGGGATTCACCTCCTGCGCACCGGGAGCGAGCGCGAAGGCAGGGCACATCTCAGCCGTGGCCTGGTCGACCTGCTGAAACTCCCGGAGCACTCGGAGGAGGAAGTCCGTGCGCTCGTCGAGAATCTGGAGCGGACCTGGCGGTACGACGTGTGTCGGTCGCTCCTCGAGCGGGTCGTGGAACGGTGGCCCGGGACAGCCTGGTATCACGACTCCCTGGCTCTCGCCGCGGCCCGGACGGGTGACTTCGCTTCAGCCATCGCAAGCGGCCTCAGGGCCCTCGATCTCGAGCCGGGCTCTGCCCCCCTGTCCAACCTGGGATTCTACGCCTTGATGGCCGGCCGTCTGGACGAGGCGGGAGACTACCTCGAACGAGCCCTGTCGGAGGAGCCAAAGCACGGGCAGGCGCGCGAGAACCTCCGAGTCCTCCGATACCTGCGGAAGCATGGAGGGAGGTACGCCGACTATCTGGTCCGACCCGCACAGCGCGACGCTCTCGACAAGCTCGCGAACAAGGAGGACTGGGGCGCCCTCGAACGGAGATGCGCCGATCTGAACGGATGCCGGTTCGAGGCATTCGCACAGGACGCGCTCGACCGTGGTGAGATCGTGCCGCTTCCTGGGATGCTCTCCACGCTCCGCGTCCTCTTCGGGTTCGTCGCGGAGGTTTCCGCGGACGCCTACTTCCTCTATGAGGATGTGGCATTCATGCGACGGGCCTTCGAGAAAGTGATGAACAAGCTGATCTTCAAGTTCCGGGATGCCAACGCGGATCTGGTCCGGGAAGTGTGCTCCGCTCTCCGCGTCTTCTATGACTTCCTCCAGCGAAAGGGGCTCGCCTCCGCCCGAGACGTGGGCGCATTCGGCAGGCTTTCCGTCGCCCTGGGAGGAAAGCTGGTTCGCAGAGCGACGCGCTACGCGACAGCCCGCCGGGATCCGTCCCTCGGGGAGGATCAGCTCGAGGCCATTCGTGCCGAGCTCTTCGGAGGGGATTACTTGTGGCCTCACATCTGAGCGGAGAAGGTGAAGCCTGGCGGTCCCGAGGGCGCCGGCCCTCAGGGTCGCCTCCGTCACCGGGCGAGATCCTCCGGTCGGGCGGCGAACCGTCGGGGCGAGGCGATCCGCCGCCGCGAGCCTGACCACGTTCCTGGCCATGGGAGGAGAGAGGGCATGAGCGGGATCGGGCGCAACTCCCCTTGCCCCTGCGGCAGCGGGAGGAAGTACAAGAAGTGCTGCCTGCCGAAGGTCGGACACGGCGGTTTCCCCTCGCGGATCAGCGTCGGCGGTTCTCCCGAACGGGCAGAGGAAGAGTCGCCCTCCAGTGAGACGGACGAGAGGCAGGACGAGTACGGCTCCGACGAAGAAGCACAGGGTTGCGACGACGTGGAGGTCGAGGACCAGGAGTCCGCAGCCCCATTCGAGTGCCCGCAGATCGATCAGGAGCTGCCGCCTGCCGGCAACGCGGAAGAGGCGGTGGTCGACGCCTGGTGGCGCGACTTCAAGCCCTTCTATGTCGGGCGGGATACGGAGCAGATGCTCCGTCGCATCCATGGGTTCCTGGACGGCCACCCGGACCCGTTCATCCACCTCCGGCTGGACGAGGAGTGCCTCTTCGAGCTGGGAGCGGCCCTTGCGCGTCGCGGCGAACGCTCGCGGTATGTCGAGCTCCTGCTGCGGATCCGTCGGGAACAGCCGCGCTCCTACCTGCTGGCGCACGGGTACCATGACCGCGACGTCATCGCCGATTCCCTGCTCGCCGGGCGTCGGTCCGAGGTCGTACAGTTCTTCGACCTGTTCAAGGCCTACCCCGACTCTTCTCCCGATCAGCTCAACGATGTCGTCAACATCCTGCTCTCGGCAAACTGCGACACCGAGCTCCTGGACCTCGTCCGGGCCGTGGCGGTACCGGTCGCCCGATCCAGGAGAGTCATCGGAGGCGAGTTCGCCCTCGTCTGGCTCATCTTCGAGCAGTTGCTGCCGGCCCTGGATGCGAGAGATGCCTCCGAGGGGAGCATCCAAGGGGTCCTGGAGCGGCTCGACGCCCTCGATCTTCCGATCCGTCTGGACCGCAAGAGCATTGCAACAGACATCCAGGAAACGCTGGGCGGCCTCCCTGACCCATCCTCCGCGGACCTGCGCGGCAGGGATGCGCGAGAGCGTTACCAGACGCGGGTGATGCGCCACTTCACGTGCTGGGTCCACGATCAACAAGGCCTGTCGTGGGTCAGCGCGAGGCACTTTGGCATCGCCGTGGCCAAGGCGCTCGCGGATCCATCGCAGGAGAAGGGCGCCCTCCGACGCTTCCACCTGGACGAGGCCACGCTCGAAGGCCACATCGTCCAGACGTGCAAGCGCATCCTGTGGATCGATGGCGTGCGCGCCCTC
>CAZYRM010000210.1:0-10595 GCA_964649705.1 uncultured Planctomycetia bacterium | reverse complement strand
GAACGAGCACGAGAACGATTTCGAGCCCGATTACGAGCACGCCACCGCCACCGAGGCCGCTCTCCCCGTGGTGTTCAGTAGCGCTGTGGGAGTAGCCAGGCAGGGCTATTCCGTGAGAAGCTCCGCCCACGTCTCATCGTCGTGGAGCGGGGCGAAGTCCTCGTCCTTCCGGACCTGCTCGGGTGCGACCCCGAGCTCGATCGACTTGCGGAGATGCGCGAAGGCCGACGCGCGGAGCCTCTCCGTCTCCTCGGGCGGCACCGCCTTAGCCTTCGCCGTCGGACCGTCCTTGCCGACCGAGAGGAGCGACTCGACGCAGGCGAGGTTGTAGTGGACCGCGCGGACCAGCCGACGCATCGCGAGGTCCCCCTCCGCGGTCTCCGCCCCGAGGCTGAGCGCCTCCCCGTACGACTCCCGCGCCCGCGGGTAGTCGACCTTGCCGATCGCGTCGGTCCCCTCCATCGCGGCGACGACCCACTTCGGGAGGACCTCCGGAGCGCGACGGAACGCGATGGCGAGGTCGTCGTACAGGGTCTTCTCCCACGTCTCGCGCGCCGCGAGGCCCTCGCGCGCGCCGCGCAGTCCGTCCGCGAGGTCCTCGATCCCCCCCTTCATGTCGCCGCACGCGAACTTCGCGGTCCCGCGGTTCAGGACGGCCTCCGTGAGCGCCGGATCGATCGCGACCGCCTCCGAGTACGCCTCGATCGCCCCCGCGAAGTCCCCCGCCGCCTGCAGGATCTGCCCGTGGAGGTTGATCGCGATCGTGTGCCGCGGGGACTCGCGCAGGAAGGCCTCCACGTCCTCGAGGGCCCCCTCCACCGCCCCGGCGGCCAGGCGGGTCATGCACCGGCCGAGGCGGGCCTCCATCAGCCTCGGGTTGATCCGGAGCGCCCGATCGTAGTCGTCCAGCGCCCCGTCGTAGGCCCCGTGGCTCTGGCGCTCGCTCGCGCGGCACATGAGCGCGACGGCGTACTTCGGCCGGATGTCGATCGCGATCGAGAGGGCCTCGAGCCTCTCCTGTCCCCGGCTCGCGCAGCCGAGGATCCAGTAGAACTCTTCAAGTCCCTCACGCCGCTCGTCGTGGATCGCCTCCCGGCACACCTCCCGCGCCTTCGCGAAGTCCTCCGCCATGTGGGCCCGCATGGCCTTCGCCAGGAGCTCCGAGCGGCCCCTCTCCTCCCCCCAGCCGAGCGGCTCGCGGAAGGCCGCGTCGAACTCCCGAGAGGCCTCCGCGACGATTCGCTGGACCTCCTCGTTCAGTGCCTTGTTCCCGGCCTCGGAGACCTCCGCGCTCCCGATCTTCGTGCGGAACGCGCGGAGGATCAGCAGCCGTCCGAGCTGCCATCGGGCGGGCCCGAACGAGCCCTCGCGGAGGATCGCCTCGCGGTACTCCCGCTCGGCCTGGTCGTCCCGCCCCTTCACCTCCCATGCGCGCCCGAGGAGCAGGTGCGGCAGAGCGCGCTCGGGGATCCTCGCCGAGGCCTGGGCGAGGAGGGAGATCCCCTCGTCGACAACCTGGGAGGCCTCGTCGTCGGCGGTCGACTCCTCGTAGAGGCAGCGCACCGCGCGCTCGCAGGCGGATCGGCCGCGCTCCATGAGCTCCAGCGCCTCGCGGAGCTCCCGGTCCGCCTTCTCGCGCGAATCCCGCTCCGCGGTCGCCTGGCGCTCGCGGCGACCGGATTCCACGATGATCCACGCCGCGGCCCCGACCGCGACCGCAAGGGCCCCGACGACCGCGAGCGTCGCGACACGGTTGCGCGCCGCCCGGCGGACCGCCGCCCCGAACGCCGAGATCGGCCTCGCGCGGATCGGCTCCCCGTCGAGGAAGCGACGGAGGTCCGCGGCGAACTCCCCCGTGGGCTCGTAGCGCTCCGAGGGCCGCTTCGAGAGCGCCTTGAGGCAGACGGTCTCCAGGTCGGCCGGAATCGCGGCGACGGTCCTCCTGAGGGGCTGCGGCTCCTCGTCGGCGATCGCGTTCAGCAGGTCCCGGAGGGCCGCGCCGTGGAACGGCAGCCGCTTCGTGAGCATCTCGTAGAGGACGACGCCGAGCGAGAACTGGTCGGTCGCCGGCGTGAGGCCCTCCGTCTGGCCCGCGGCCTGTTCGGGGCTCATGTATTGGGGAGTCCCGATGATCGACCCGATCGCGGTCAGGCGGGAGCCGGCCGCCTCGGGGCCCAGGTCGACGTCCTTCGCCAGGCCGAAGTCGGTGATGTAGATCCGCCCCTCCGCGTCGACGATGAGGTTCTCGGGCTTCACGTCGCGGTGGACAATCCCCTGCGCGTGGGCGTACGCGAGGGCCTCCGCGACGTCGCGCGCCCATTCGACCGCCTTGCGGAGCGGCACGTCGTCCTTCATCGCCTGCTCCAGCGTGCGCCCGGGGATGTAGTCGGTGGTAAAGAAGTGCTGCCCGCCGTGCACGCCGACGTCGTGGACCGCGACGATCCCGGGGTGGCGGAGACGCGCCGCGAGTTGGGCCTCGCGGACGAAGCGCTGCACGTAGGCCTCCTCGCCGCGCTCGCGGACGAGGATCTGCTTGAGGGCGACCTCGCGGCGGAGGTTGATGTCCCAGGCCTTCCAGACGACGCCCATGCCTCCGCGCCCGAGCTCCTCGAGCAGGCGGTAGCGCCCGAACGGCTTCCCCGAGGCGTCGCGCGCGTCGGGGGCGGGAGACGCGACGCCGGCCGCGGGGGCGGGGAGAGTGGTCTCGGAGAGCTCCGGCGGCGAGACGACCTGCGTCGGCTCGGACGGATTCGCCGGTGACGGGACTGTCGGCTGCTCCAAGGTCGTCTCCCCTTGCACGGGAAGCGTACGCCGTGTGGAGCGACGGGGTCAAGGAGCCCACGATGCCGAACGGCGTGTCTGGAAGTCGAAACGACGGAATCGCCGAAGAACGTGGCGCACACATCACGAGCGGCGCAGACTGGTTGCGACAATGCGCGAACGCGGACCAGTATCCCGCGCCGAACCCGCTAAGAAACCCGCCGTTCGGACGGATATCTGAGTGCAGACAGGAGACGGAATGGCGCCCGAGACGGCCACACTCCCCGAGGCCGAGTGGTTCGCCGAGGTCGTGCGAGACCTGGAGCGTCCGCTGCTTCGCTACGCCTTCACGCTGATCCGTGACTACGACCGGGCGAAGGACGCGGTGCAGGAGACGTTCCTCGAGCTGGTGAAGTGCGCGGCGAAGGTGGACCACGGACGACCCGCCCCCTGGCTCTTCACCGTGTGCCGTGCGCGGTCGGTGGACCGCGTGAGGAAGGAGATGCGCATGAAGGCGCAATCGACCGTGGAGCTGGCCGAACGCCCGAGCCAGGTGGCCCCGCCCGACACGGCCATCCTGGCGCTGGAGGCCTCCGCGGAGGCGGCCCGGCTGCTCGGCCTGCTGCCCGAGAGGGAGCAGGAGGTGGTCAGGCTGAAGTTCCAGGAGGAGCTGTCGTACAAGGAGATCGCCGACGTGACGGGGCACTCGGTGAGTCACGTCGGGGTCATGATCCACAACGCGATCCAGCGATTGCGCAAGGAGCTGGATGCGGCGGGAACTTCCCAGGTCTCAACTCGCAGTTCTCAATAGAGTCACAAGTCCGTAGGCCTTG
The DNA here is from genome assembly GCA_964649705.1 of uncultured Planctomycetia bacterium. Classification (GTDB taxonomy): domain Bacteria; phylum Planctomycetota; class MHYJ01; order WSZJ01; family CAZYRM01; genus CAZYRM01. Next base: position 7,002 of record CAZYRM010000210.1, on the reverse strand, counting down.
CACATCACGCCGGGTAGTCGACTGGAGCACTCAGATGAGCATGAAGATCGAGGACTGGCAGGTGACCGCGTTCGCGCTGGGCGAGCTGTCGGGGGAGGAGGCGCAGGCGATCGCCGTGGCGGTGGCCGCGGACCCGGCCCTCCGCCAGCAGGTGGAAGACGCGCGGCGGCGGGCCGGGGTGCTCGCGGAGAGGCTCACGGCGGACGCGGGCGAGCCGGTCGAGGTGGCGCCGGTCCCGGAGCCCGGTCCGAGGCCCGCGCGGATCCATCGCTCGACGTGGTGGTTCGTCGCCGCGACGGCTGCGGCGTGCGCCGTGCTGGCGATCACGTGGCCCGAGTTCGGACCGTCACCGAGGTCGACGGCGTCGACGGAGGACGGGAGTGCTTTCGCCAGGGTCGCTCCTCCGTCGGCGACCACGGGCTACGACCCGGCCCGCATGAGCCGGGAGTGGAAGGGCGACTTCACGGGGCCGCGGGTTTCACTCCAGTATGGCGAAGGAGAGATTGAAGAGCCCGCCATCTTCTTCCCCGAGGCCAGGGAGGCGGATCACAACGAGAGCGCGGACGGCCACGCCTTCGGAGACCTCGAAGTGACTGGCGCGCTCTCCCTCGGGCCATCAGCGGCAGCCCCCTATGCGGCCAGCCCCCCGCCTCCTGGGAGGCCCGCGATGAAGCCGCATGCCCTCGTGACCAACAGGAACCCGGCGCCCGCGGGAGGCGGCCCCATCGGCCCGATCCTCCCGCAGCCCGGCGCCGACATCGCGCACAACACCGAGGACTATCCCAGCATCGCCGAGAACGCCTTCCTATCCGCGAAGGAGGACCCGCTCTCCACGTTCAGCATCGACGTCGACACGGCGAGCTACGCGAACGTCCGCCGCTTCCTGACGGGCGGGATGCTCCCTCCCCCCGACGCGGTGCGGATCGAGGAGCTGATCAACTACTTCTCCTACGACTACGCCCAGCCCGACGACGAGCACCCCTTCGCCGTCCACCTCGAGATGGCGGCCTGCCCGTGGGAGTCCGAGCACCGGCTGCTCCGCGTCGGCCTCAAGGGGCGCGAGATCGACCTCGCGAAGCGGCCACCGAGCAACCTCGTGTTCCTGATCGACGTGTCGGGCTCGATGAACCAGCCGAACAAGCTCCCGCTCGTGAAGTCGGCCCTCTCGCTCATGGTCGACCAGCTCACCGAGAATGACCGGGTGTCGATGGTGGTCTACGCGGGGGCCTCCGGCCTGGTCCTCCCGCCGACGACGGGCGACCACGGCGCGGCGATCCGCAACGCGATCGAGAACCTCTCCGCGGGCGGCTCGACGAACGGCGGGGCGGGGATCGAGCTGGCCTACTCCATCGCGGTGCAGAACTTCGTCCAGGGCGGCACGAACCGCGTCATCCTCGCCACGGACGGAGACTGGAACGTCGGCGTGACGAATCAGGGGGACCTCGTTCGCCTGATCGAGGAGAAGGCGAAGTCTGGGGTCTTCCTCTCCGTCCTGGGCTTCGGCATGGGGAACTACAAGGACGGCACGCTGGAGCAGCTCGCCGACAAGGGGAACGGAAACTACGGCTACATCGACACGCTGTCGGAGGCGCGGAAGGTCCTGGTCGAGCAGATGGCGGGGACGCTCTGCACGATCGCGAAGGACGTGAAGATCCAGATCGAATTCAACCCGGCGCGCGTCGCGGGATACCGCCTGATCGGCTACGAGAACCGCCTCCTCGCGAAGGAGGACTTCAACGACGACAAGAAGGACGCCGGCGAGATCGGCGCGGGGCACACGGTGACGGCGCTCTACGAGCTGGTCCCCGCGGGGCTGCCGCGGCCGGACGGGAAGCCGCCCGTCGACCCGCTGAAGTACCAGGAGCCCACGAAGCTGACCGACGCGGCGACCGAGGGGGAGCTGTGCACGGTGAAGCTGCGCTACAAGGCGCCGCAGTCGGACACGAGCACGCTGATGGAGGTCCCGCTGAAGGACGAGCACGAGCGGTTCGACGAGGCGTCCGCGGACTTCCGCTTCGCGGCCTCGGTGGCGGGATACGGGATGCTGCTCCGCCGGTCGGAGCACGCGAAGGGGTTCACGTGGGACGCGCTCTCCGAGATCGCCTCGGGCGGCCTGGGCGCGGACAAGGGCGGATACCGCGCCGAGTTCATCGAGCTGGTGAAGAGGGCGAAGACGTTGTCCCGGTGAGCGGCCGGATCGGGTCGCCGATATCTGATATCTGAAATCTGATATCTGATATCGGCGCCCCCCACGCGCTACTGCGTGCGGCGGATGATGTGGTACCCGAAAGGCGTCTCCACGATCCCCGAAAGCCCCCCGACCTCGAGCGCCGCCAGGGCCTGCTCGAACGCCGGCACCATCTGCCCCTTCCCGAAGACGCCGAGGTCTCCTCCCCGCGCCTTTGACGGGCAGTCGCTGAACTCGGAGGCGATCTTCGCGAGGTCCTCTCCCGCCTGGATGCGCTTGAGGAGTTCCTCCGCCTGCGCGAGCGCCTCCTCCTTCGTGCGGGTCACGGTCTCCGGGGCCCGCTCCGAGCCCTTGTACATGAGGAGGACGTGGCTCGCGCGGAATGGCCTCTCCATCTTCACCCCCTTGATGACGTGAAAACCGAACGGCGTCTCGACCACCTGGGAGATCTCGCCGGGAGCCAGGGCGAACGCGGCCGCCTCGAAGGCCGGCGTCATGTCGCCGCTGCCGAACGTGCCGAGGTCTCCGCCCTTCGCCTTGGAGGGGCAATCGGAGAGCTCGGAGGCGACCTTCGCGAAGTCCTCCCCGCCGTCGGTCACGCGCTTGCGGACCTCGTCCGCCAGGGCCTTGGCCTCGTCCTTCGTGCGGGTGACGTTGGGACCGGCGCCCTGGGAGCCGACGTACATGAGGAGGACGTGCGCCGCCGAGCGGACGACCAGCCGGGTGGCGACGATGAAGCCGTAGTCGCACTCGATGACGTCGGAGACCTGTCCCTCGCCCATGCCGAAGAGGGCCTCTTCGAGCGGCGGTAGCGAGCACTGGCCCCTGGCGAGGACGCCGACGCGCCCCTTGTTGCCGGGGTCGTCGGAGTACTTCGCGACGATGTCGTCGAAGTTGGCGCCCATGGCGCGGGCGGCGTTCATGGCCTCCTCCGCGCGCGCCTTCGCCTCTTCCTTCGTGCGCGTGGCCGTCGGGATCGGCTTGGGAGAGTCCTTGTAGCCGATCAGGACGAGCGCGCCGGAGACCTGGATCGGCTCCTCGGCGGGCTTCACCGGGAGCTTCGCCGGGTCGGGCTCGGGGGCCTGCGCGGCGAGAGGCAGAGCGACAAGCAGAGCGGAGAGGAAAACGGGCAGGATGCGGGGCATGGGGCCTCCATGGGTGATGAAAGCGCCGATTCTACACGGGGAGCGCGCCGGGATCCTCGGGAATCTGCGCGACGGGCGCGCGGGCACGGGGACGGGCACGGACACGGGCAGCGGGAGCGGGAGCGAGTACGGGCACGGACGACGTGTTGGGGAACGGGGACGGGAACGGGGACGGGGACGGGGACAGGTACGGACGCGGGACGGTTGATCCGAGGCGAACGATGTGATGAGATCGCGCGCCATGTCGAAGCCCGCCTTCCGCCTTGTGGTCGTCAGCTTCCTCTCGCTCTTCCACGAGATGGTCGTGATCCGCTGGCTGGCGGGCCAGTGCCCCGTGTTCGGCTACTACGCGAACCTCCCGCTCATCACGGCGATCTTCGGCATCGGCCTCGGGTGCATCCTCGCGCCGCGCAAGCTCGACCTGCTTCCCTGGTTCGGACCGCTGCTGCTCTTGTTCGTCTATCTGGCGACGACGCCCTACTTCCGTGAGGTCGGGAACCTGGGCTGGGCCGGCGAAGAGCTCCGCTACGAGACCGTCGAGCTCACCGACCTCTGGCAGCAGGTGCTCTTCCACCTCTCGTTCGTGTTCCTTCTCCTGCTGTCCGGGGCCCCGTTCGTGCCCCTCGGACAGGAGATCGGCCGGGCATTCCACGAGTTCCGGCCGCTCACGGCGTACTCGCTCAACCTCGTCGGCAGCCTCCTCGGAGTGTGGGGCTTCGCCCTCGTCTGCTGGGTTCAGACGACCTCGTTCGCCTGGTTCGTCGTGGTCGGCGCGTGCGCCCTGGCCCTCGGACGCTGGCGGGACCGGGCCCTCTGCGCCGCATGCCTCGCCGGGGTCCTCCCAATCGTCTGGTCCTGCGACCGGCCCGTGATCTGGTCTCCCTACCAGAACATCAAGCTCACCGACTTCAACCTGCCGGACACCGAGGGGCGAATCCGCAGGGCCGGGACGCTCCTCTCGGTGAACCACAACTTCTTCCAGAAGATGATCGACTTCGGGGGGCCGCTGGAGCGGGAGTTCCCCGACCTCAAGGAGGTCCGCGAGTACTACGAGGAGCCCTACCGGCGCGGGCGTCGCAAGTCGGTGCTGATCGTCGGGGCGGGGACGGGGAACGACGTGGCGGCCGCGCTCAGGTGCGGCGCGGAGCAGATCGACGCGGTGGAGATCGACCCCGTCATCCTGCAAATCGGCCGCGACATGCACCCCGAGCGGCCCTACGCCGACCCGCTGGTCACCGCGCACTGCGACGATGCGCGGTCGTTCTTCAAGAAGAGCGGCCGGAAGTACGACCTGATCGTCTTCGCGATCCTCGACTCCCACGCCCTCGTGAGCGGCCTGGGGCGGATGCGGCTCGACAACTACGTCTACACGGTCGAGGCCCTCCGCGAGGCGCGCGAGCACCTGGCGGAGGGGGGGATCGTCCACCTTGCCTTCACGCTCCACCGACCGTGGGTCTTCAACCGCTTCTACGGGATGTTCCGCGAGGTGTTCGGCGAGGAGTTCGTCACGCAGCCGCCTGGGGAGACGATGGCCGTGGTCTTCACAGGGGGGAAGGGTGTCCGGGGGTGGGTAGACGACACGCCGAAGGGCTGGAAGTGGCTGGATCTCGCGGAAGCGGAGATCCCCGACCTCCCGACGGACGACTGGCCGTTCATCTACAAGGAGGATCGCTCGTTCCCGCGCGAGTACGCGCAGATGCTCGGGCTGCTGTTCCTCGCCTTCGCGGGGATGGCGCGGCTGGGGGTCCGCCGCGGCGCGGGCTGGGACGGCTTCATGGCGGCGCTCGGCGCGGCCTTCCTGCTCCTCGAGGTGCGCGGGATGGCCTCGCTCGCGCTCCTGTTCGGGTCGACGTGGATCGTGAACGCGGTGGTCATCACGATGGTGCTGGTGATGGCGCTCGTGGGGAACCTGCTGGCCTCGGTCTGGGCAAGGCCGCCGTCGAGGTGGATCCACGTGGCGCTCTGGGGGGCGCTCCTGCTGAACTACGCGGTACCGGCGACGGCGTTCCTCGGGATGGGCTTCGCGGAGAAGGCGGTCCTCGGGGGCGGGCTCGTGGCGGTGCCCCTCTTCTTCGCGGGGTTCCTCTTCGCGACGGCCTTCCGCGAGACGCGCGACGTTGAGGGGGCGCTCGGATCGAACCTGCTCGGCGCCGTGGCGGGGGGGCTGAGCGAGTACCTGTCGATGGTCACGGGGATCCGCGCCTTGCTCCTCCTCGCCCTCTTCTTCTACTTCGCGGCGTTCATGGTCTGGGAGCGGCGCAAGGGCCGCTGACGGGCTCACGTTCAGGCCGCCGGGGCGTCGATAACAGGGGCATGGGCCGTCTCGGGGCAAGGACGGTGCTCGTGCTCCTGGCGTCGGCGTGGTGCGCCCAGGCCGACGACTGGCAGGAGGCGCTGCGCCTGCAAGTGGCCCTGGACCGCCTGGGCTTCTCTCCCGGCGTCCTCGACGGGAAGGTCGGCCGCAAGACCGGCCTCGCGATGGACGCCCTGGCGCGGTTCCGAGGCGTCGAGGGGCCGCTCTCCCCCGCCGACGTGGTGTCGCCCGACCTCCAGGCGACGCGTTCGTACACGATCACGCGAGAGGACGCCGCGCTTGTCGGCCCCGTCCCGACCGACTGGCTCAAGCGGTCCGAGCTGGAGGCGATGACGTACGAGTCGCTGCACGAGCTGGTCGCGGAGCGGGGGCACTGCACGCGGGCGACCGTCGCCCGGCTGAACCCCGACACGGACCTCGGTCAGCTCAGAGCGGGGGATGCCGTGGTCCTCCCGAACGTGCTCGACAACGCGGGCCCCGAGGAGCTCATCGAGGAGGTCGTGGTCGACCTCGAGGAGAAGACGGTCTCCGCGCTCGACGCGACCGGCCGCGTCGTAGCGCTGTTCCACTGCTCCATCGCCGCCTTCGCCGAGAAGCGGCCGGCGGGCGCGACCTCCGTCAAGGTCGTCGCGACCGACCCCGAGTACACGTTCGACCCCGAGAAGTGGCCGGAGGTGAAGGGCGTCGATCGAAAGCTCACGATCCCGCCGGGCCCGCGGAACCCGGTGGGCCTCGCATGGATCGGCCTGGAGCTGCCCGGCTACGGCATCCATGGCACGCCGGCGCCCGAGATGATCGGGAAGACGGGGTCGCACGGCTGCATCCGGCTGACGAACTGGGACGCCGTACGCCTCGTCCGCCGCGTGGTGGCCGGGACGCCTGTGCGGTTCGTCGCCGCGGCGAAGTAGTCCTCTACCCGAGGACCATGCACGTCACCAGGCCGCCCTTCTGCGCGACGTTGACGACGCGCTTCTTCGAGGCGCGGCCGAGGATCCCGAGGCCGTCCGGCGTGACGTAGAACCCGCACACGACGTAGAACTCCTCGAGCTGCGTCCGGCCGTCGGCCGTGACGACGGGAAAGTCCTTCACGAGGCTCGGGACGAACCGCTGGACGACCATGCTCCCGGGGTTCTTGAGCGCGAGATCGATCGCGTCGTCCCACTCCCCCAGCTCCACGTACGGACCGATGACGACGGAGTCGCCGCCGAAGCCCCGATTCGGCTTGAGGACGAGTCCCCCTCGGTTCTTCCGGACGAAGGGGACGAGGTCGATCTCGCTCCCGATGAGGCCCGTCGTCCTTCCCTCGCGGACCGTGCGGGTCCACGGGATGTACTTCTCGAACCGCTTCCGCTGCC
>CAZYRM010000209.1:0-10624 GCA_964649705.1 uncultured Planctomycetia bacterium | reverse complement strand
GAGATGAGGGGATTCGAACCCCCGACCTCTAGAGTGCGATTCTAGCGCTCTCCCAATTGAGCTACATCCCCACCAAGAGGTGCGCGTATTGAAGCGAAATCGGCCCTGGGCGTCAACCATACGAAGGCCCGCGCGGAGATTGACGCCGCGGGGCCGCCGCTCTATCGTGAGGCCGTGCGCGCCGTCTGCTTCATCCTCGCGGTCCTGGCCGCCCCGCTCTCCGCGGAGGAGGAGACCCGCGCCCGCGCGCTCATCGCCCAGCTCGGCGCGGACGGATTCGCCGAGCGCGAGGCGGCCCAGGCCGAGCTCCAACGCCTGTGCGATTCCGACGAGAGCGGCTCCATCGACGCGCTCCTCTTCGCCGCCTCCCGCTCCGAGGAGCCCGAGGTCTCGGCCCGCGCGCGGCGCCTGGTCGCCTCGATCCGCGCCTGGGAGCGCGTCATCGTGTTCAAGGCCGACGTCCTGCGCGGCGTCCACCTCGTCACGGGCGAGACCCTCTGGACCTTCGCGACGGACGGCTCGCACATGCGCATTCCGCAGACACGCAACCGCCCGGGGCCCGTGTTCCTCCTCGGCCGCCCCAGCGTGGGCCTCGACCTGACGGACGGGAGCGTCCTGTGGCGTCTCGACATCGACCACACATTCAATCAGGCCGGCCCCGACGGGGACTGGTTCTGCGGCGGCGCCGACTGGATCAGCCTGTGCTCGACGGAGAACGGGAAGCCGCTGTGGAGGGCTCCGCTCGCCGCCGACAAGGTCTTTGGCTGGCACTCGGTGGACACCGACGCCGAGCGGGCCTACGTCGGGCTCCCGCACGCACTCCTCGCCCTCGATCGCGCGACGGGGCGGGAGCTCTGGAGCCGTCCAGACCTCGGGGGACGCACCTGTCTCGTCTGGAGCGGGAGCCCGTACGTCTTCGGGGCGCGTCGGACGATCCGCCTCGACGGGGCCACCGGCAAGGACCGGTGGACCTGGTCCGTCCCCGAAGGGGAAGAGGAAGACCACTGGCCGTGGAGCGGGGACGACGACGAGGTGTTCTTCCAGTCGACGAAGCTGGCCTCGGGCCAACAGCGGTTCCACGCCATCGACGGGTCGACGGGACGGGGCCTTTGGACGATCGACGGCGTGTTCACGGACATCTGGGTGGACCCGAGTGGCCGGGAGGTCTGGCTCTTCGAGACGCGCCTCGGACGGCACGAGCTCGTGGCCCTGTCACGGTCCGACGGGCTGGAGGTCTTCCGGACGGGCGCGGAGTTCGACCATGGCGCGTTCTGCAGCGACTCGCAGAGCGTGTTCGTCGCCGTGCATCCCATGCAAGGGAGCCGCGTGCGGGTGGAGGCGTTCGACAAGTCCTCGTGGCGTCGCTCCTGGACGATCGGCCTGGAGCACGAGCACGACCTCTCGGAATCCAGGTACGAGTCCTTCGCGCTCGAGCGCCGGGGCCCGCTCCTCGTACTCATCCACGAGGCCCCGCGCGCCGCGTGGGTGGACCGGATCGCCCCCGACACGGGCGAGACCGACCGGATCTTCCCCGGGGGGAAATAGGCGCGCGCCTACGCCCACTCGCGGGCGAGCTTGTTGAGCGCAGAGTCGCGCCCGAGCAGGACGAGCACGTCCCCGTCCTTCAGCACGTAGCCGCCCCCCGGGATGTCGTTGAGGGCCTCCTCGTCCTCGCGGCGCGGGTCCGCCGACGCCATGTAGCGCTTCACGCCCAGGACGTGCGCGCCGTACCGCTTGGAGAGGTCGATGTCGGCCAGCGACCTTCCGATCGCGCCCGACGGCGCCTTGACCTCCATCACCGACTGGGACAGGGAGACGCGGACGTACTCCCTCAGGTTCGGCGAGAGGACCTCCGACGCGATGTACCTGGCGGCCTCGTCCTCGGGCGAGAAGATGTCGTCGGCGCCGGCGAGGCGCAGGATCCGCGCGCGGATCGGGTTCGCGGCCCGGGCGAGCACGCGCTTGACGCCGAGCTGCTTGAGGAGGGCGGTCACGACGACGGTCGCCTCGAAGTCCTCTCCCGTCGCGACGACGCCGATGTCGGCCCCCTCCACCCCCTGGGCGCGGAGGGCCTCCTCGTCGGTCGCGTCGAGCGCGACCGCGACGGTCACAGAGTCCCGGATCTCGTCCACGGCGTCCTTCTCGATGTTGATCGCGACCACCTCCGCCCCGCCCTTCTCCAGCTCGCGGGCGAGGGCGCTGCCGAACCGTCCCAGACCGATCACGACGCACTTCACGGACACCTCCTATCCGACGAGGACGTCTTCCTCGGCGTACTCGAACCGCGACGCCTTGACCGCCCCCGCCATCGAGAAGAGGAGCGTCAGGGGCCCCACGCGGCCGACGAACATCAGGACGCACAGGACGAGCTTGGAGGCCGGGCAGAGCGAGGGCGTGATCCCCGTCGAGAGGCCGACCGTGCCCAGCGCCGACACGGCCTCGAAGACCAGCTTGAGCGCGGGCACGCGCGGCTCCAGGAGCGAGAGCGCGAGCGTCCCGACGAACACGGCGGCCGACCCGAGCGCGAACAACACGAGGGCGGTGTGGACCACGCGCGTGGCGATCGACCTTCCGAGGACGTGGACGGACGGGCGGTTCGCGGCGAGCGCGCGGATCGCGGCGATCAGGACGACCAGCGTCGTCGTCTTGATGCCGCCTCCCGTCGAGCCTGGACTCGCGCCGACGAACATCAGCCCGATCGTCAGGAGGAGCGTCGGCTCCCCCACCTTCCCCATGTCCACGGAGTTGAACCCCGCGGTGCGCGTCATCGCGGAGTGAAAGAGGGCGTTCGAGATCCGGTGCCCCCAGCCGTAGCACGCCAGCGTCCCGTTCCACTCGCACGCGAGGAAGCCGACCGTGCCCAGAAGCAGCAGGGCGGCCGAGGTGAGCACGACGACGCGGGTGTGAAGCGCGAGCCGGGAGAAGCGGGGCGGGAGGTCTCCCGCGCGGCGGCGGGCGATCCATCCCAACATGTCGATCAGGACCGCAAATCCGAGGCCCCCGAGCACTACGAGCGCCGCGACGGTGCCCAGGACGAGCGGCTGGCGGTCGAACGTCATCAGGTTCGCGGGCCACAGCGCGAAGCCCGCGTTGCAGAAGGCCGACACCGCGTGGAAAACGGACGCCCAGACGCGCCCGCCGGTCGACTCCGCACCGGAGAGGTACAGGAGGCCCGCGCCGGCCGCCTCCAAGGCGAGCGTCAGGCCGACGATGGCGAGGACGGCGCGGCGGAGGCCCGAGGCAAACCTCGAGGTGACCATCTCGCGCATTACGGCGTGCTGCGAGGCGGCCATCCCGCGTCCCATGAGGAGCGAGAAGAACGCGGCGTACGTCATGAGGCCAAGTCCGCCGAGCTGGATGAGGACCAGCAGGACCCACTGCCCGCCGTGCGTCAGCTCGGACCCGACGTCGAACGTCGCCAGCCCGGTCACGCAGACGGCGCTCGTGCTCGTGAAGAGGGCGTCGACCCAGCCGACGACGTCGCTTCCCTCGCGCCGCGAGCTCGGGAGCATCAGGGCGCACGTCCCGAGGAGGATGACGACGAGGAAGCTCAGGAGGAAGATCTGGGTCGGCGTGACGGGCGAGCCCCGGCCGCCGCGGATCCGCGCGCGGATCGCCTCGACGCAGCGCGAGGCCGCCATCCCGACGAGCAGCCCGCCGAAGAGGACGCCGAGCACGGTGTCCGCCGAGGGATGGGAGATCCACCCAAACCGACCGTGAAGAGGCGTGGCGCGATCGAGGACGTACAACGGGCCGAGCGCGACGTATCCCACGTCGATCCAGATCCGTGTTCGGAACTGGCGCCATCCGACCAGCAGGCGATGGAGCGTCCCAGGGAAGGCCAGGGCGACGGCGGACACGAAGACCGCGCGCCACAGCGCCTCCGCGCCGGGAGAGAGCCTCCAGCCTCCGAGGGCGAGGCCCGAGACGCACCCGACCAGGCAGGCCAGGGCCAGGGTGCCGCGGCACCAGGCGGCCGCTCGGATCCGGAAGGGCGTCTCCTCCACCATCGGGCAGATTGTATGGGAGGCCCGCGCCGCGTGCTATAATCCCTCCCTTGCACGTGGGAGGGACACATGTCGGACATCGACCGGCTCGTCCACGACCTCGAGGGCTTCCGCGCGCGGCCCGCCGCGAAGGCCGCGCTGCTCAAGATCGGCGACCCCGCCGTGCCCGCCCTCGTCGAGGTCCTGCACCACCCGAATGAGGGGGTGCGCTGGGTCGCCGCGCGCACGCTCGGCGAGATCGGCTCCGCGGAGGCCGAGGGGCCGCTGCGCGAGGCCGCCAAGCAGATCGGCATGGAGATCGTCTGCTCGGACGCCCTCGACCAGATCTCGAAGAAGACAGGCGTGGCGCAGAAGGGAGGCGGCCGCGGCGTCGAGGGGCAGGCGCACGACCCGCTGACCATCATCCGAGGCGCCCTCTCGGCGGCGCACTTCGCGGTGAGCGACGCGAAGGAGGGGCTCGAAGTGAAGGTCTCCCTCCCCTCGGGACGCACGCAGCGCGTCGCGGTCGGGCTGCACCTGGTCGACTCCGAGGACCGCGAGTACATCCAGTTCCGCACCGAGTGCGGCCCCTCCCGGAGCGACGGGTACGAGTGGGCCCTCAAGCAGAATGCCAAGCAGCCGATCGCGACGATCGGGATCGTCGACTCCAACCCGCCGACGTTCGTCATGACGCGGAACGTCTATCGGGACTCCCTGCACGCCGACGAGGTCCTGCGCATCGTGACGGCCCTCGCGGCGAACGGCGACGTCTTCGAGAAGGCGCTGACCAAGGAAGACAGGCGGTAGGGACGATCCACAGATGCACACAGATGCACGCAGATACGGGTCCCTCTGCCGGCCCGTATCTGTGTGCATCTGTGTGAATCTGTGGATCGTCCTCTGCGGCCCGGCGCAGGCCGAGTCCGCGGAACGCGCCTATCGCGCCCTCGAGGACCGCTTCTTCGACCTGAAGCTCGACGACGGCGAGAAGCCGCCGGACGTCCGCCGGGCGGAGGCCCTTCGCCGCGACCTTGCGAAAGTCCCCGCCGACGGGCTCTCGGCCGAGCTGGCGCTCCATCGCGACCTGCTCGTCTGGGAAATCGACCGCCGCCTTGCGCTCCACAGCCTCGACCACCCGCCGAAGGCGAGTCCCTCCCACGGCCCCGAGGCCGCCCGGCCCCCTCCGGACGTGCGCGAGCGGTACGCGGCGCGCCTGAAGTACGAGTTCGGCGTCGACTACGGCCCGGACGAGCTCCTCGACCGGGCGCTCGCGTTCTGGGACGCGGCGGAGGCGGACCTGGCGAGGACGTGCCGTCGGATCGACCCTGCGCTCCCGTGGCGGGAGGTCATGGAGCGGCTGAAGGACGACCACCCCGCGGCCGACGGGCTCCTGGCGGTCGCGGAGGAGCAGACGGGAAGGGCGATCCGCTTCGTGGAGAAGAACCGCCTCGTCACGATCCCCGACTACGCGAGGAAGATCGGCGTTCGCTGGGGCGATCCGAAGGCGAAGACGCCGTACGGCCACTACATCCCGATCGACGACCACGGGCAGGGGTGGTACGTCGTGATCCCGGTGGACAAGAGCCTGTCGGATGAGGAGCGCGAGGAGCGCCTGCGCTCGAACAACGTCCACTGGACGCGCTGCGTGGCGCTGCACGAGGCGATCCCGGGTCACCACCTGCAGTTCGCAATCGCCGGGGAGAGGGAGTCGCGGGTGGAGCGGATGTTCTACAACAGCGCGTACGTGGAGGGGTGGGGCCTGTACTGCGAGGGGATGATGGCGGCGAACGGGTACTTCGGCGACCCGCGCGACCGCGCCTCGCAGCTCAAGATGCGGCTCTGGCGGGCGGCGCGCGTGATCATCGACCTGGGGACGCATCTGGGCGGGATGACGAAGGACGAGGGCGTGGAGCTGCTGGTGGACGGCGTCGGGATGGAGCGGACCTGCGCGCGAGACGAGGTGGACCGCTACGTCGACTCTCCGCTCTACTACTCCGGGTACATGGTGGGCTGCCTCGAGATCGAGGCGCTCCGCGCCGATGTGGAGCGCCGCGAGGGCGAGGACTTCGACCTCTGCGCCTTCCACGACCGGTTGCTCGCCCACGGCCCGCTCCCCTTCCGCTTCGTGCGGCGCCTGATGCTCGGGGAGTAGGCCCGCGTCGGGGCCCGCCTTCACTACAGCGAGCAGCCCATGTTCGTGCGCTGGAGCTTCTTCGCCTCGTCATCCTCCACGGCGCACGCCTGGCGGTGGAGCCAGCGGAACATCGCGTTCGCGAGCGATGTCTCGTGCCGCTTGTTGTAGAGCCAGCAGGCGAGCGAAGTGACCGAGGTGTGAAACGTCGGGAAGGCCAGCCTACGGAAGCGGTCCCCTCCCTGGCGGAAGGCCCTCTCCGCGGCGTCACGAAGCGCCTGCCACTCCCTCCACTCGTCAGCGGGCGCGAGGGCTCGCTTCTGCTCCACGCGGCCCGAGATCGCCTGGCAGGCGAGCTCCAGCTCCGAGAGGATTTCGTCGCGCACCTGCCGCGCCGCCGCGCCCAGCGGCCCTTCGTCGCGCGAGAGGGCCATGAACCCGCGTCCCGAGCGTCGGAGGATCGCGGCCAGGTCGTCGCAAACCGAACGTTCCAGCCCGCGCAGGATGGACTCGCCGCTCGACGCCTCCAGCGACGTGGCGCGCTCCATCGCCCAGCGGAGCGTCTCTCGGCGGCCGAGCGCCGAGCGCCATGCCGATCCCGCGGCGCGGAGCGCTCCCTTCCGCGGCCTCGGGTCCCCCAGGAGAGCCTCGTGCGCGAGGAGCGCGCGGTCGAGCGGAAGCGGGGGCGTTCCGGTCGAGCCGTCCGTCGCGGGCCTGGGGCGCTCCTCCGGCCGTCGGGGCCCCGCCGTCGCGGCGCCGGCCGCGATTCGCGCGCAGGCGCGACGGAGTAGCGGCCAGTTCCGCGCGCGGCACGGCGTGAGGAGCCAGCGGACGACGAGGGAGAACCGGCCGGGCGAGTCCGGGAGCCTGAGAATCGCGCTCGCCGCGCGGCCGACGAAGCGGGCCCACCGGGACGCCGTGTGAACACCCCTCCAGGCCAGCCTTCTCACGCGAAGCCACTTCCCGCTGGCCGCGGCGTCCGCAACAAGCCAGTCGCTCGCGAGCCTCGCGGCAGTCCCGGGCAGGATGCGCGGGTCGACCTCCTCGATCCCCTCGAACAGCCTTCGCGCCTCGTCGCGGTCCCCGCGCGCGAGGGCGAGGACGCCAACGGCGACGAGCCCCGCCCCGCGGACCGGCGTGTCCCGCTTCATCCGCTCCTCGATCCAGCGGATGGCCGTCCCCGGCCGGTCCTTGTCCGCCAGGACCGCCAGCGCCGCGTGAAGCGCGGCCCGGCCACGCAGGTCGTACGCCTCCCCGACGAACGAGAACGTCGTGACCAAGTACGCCAGCCGCGGGCAGCCCGTGGGCGCGAGAAGCCGCCGCGCGGTGAAATCGGGGAAGGAGAGCACGAAGAGCCAAACCGCGGGCAGGGCCCAGAGCCAGCCCAGTCCCTCCATCGTGGCACCAGCAATGAGCGACGCGATGAGGGACGATAGCGCGGCCAGCCACAGGAGTCCGAGGTACCACGGGTGGGTCGAAACGGGCTTCGGGGCAGCGGCCGCGGCAGGCGATGCCTGGTCCCGGTTCGAGGCGTTGATGGACCGGAGGATCAGGAACAGGACCCAGAAGGCGATGACGCCGCCGCTCATGGGGCCCCCCAGCCGATCGCGCGAAAGGCCTCGGGCCAGGGCGCGGCCTCGTCGTCGCCGGGCAGGTCCTGCGCGCGGGACGGAGGGTCGACTCGCGCAGAACCGCCGACCCGCACCCACAGCTCGTGCGCCAGGCGTCGATCGGGGTCGCGCAGCTCCGCGGCCGCCCAGCGGACGAGGTCCGAGGTGCGCGCACGAGGGCCGAGGGGGGTCTCGTACGCCCCGGCCCCCGCGTGGCTGAGCTCGAGCATCCCGATCCACTTCGCCGCCTCGCGCTCCACCTCGGCCCGCGTGGCCGTGGGCGGGAGCGCCAGGACGTGGAATGGGTTTTCGGCAATCCTCCGTCCCGGTTCGTCCGACATCGTTCCTCGTCAGCGAACGCCCGAGTCGAACCCCAGTTGCTTGTCCCGCGCGTCGGGCGGCAGGACGTCCCACAGCTCTCGCACGATGTCGCGCAGGGCGTTCCGGTCCTTCTTCGCCCGCGCCTTCTCCCCGTCACGCACCAGCTTTTGCGCCCTCGGCAGGTCGCTCGCCCGGCTCACGTCGGCGCAGGCGTTGTCGAACATCCTCTCCCACGAGTCCGGCGCGCGGAAGTACGAGGCGTTCCCGAGCCGCGTGGCCAGGCGCACCTGCCGCTCCAGCTCGAGCGCCTCACGGAACTTCCTCGCCCGCTCGATCGCCTCCGCCGTCTCCTGGAGCATCCTCTTCTCGGTGGGCGTGCCGAAGGCCTCCACCTGCTCCATGGCCCAGGTCAGCCTCCAGCGCGCCAGCTCCTCGAGCTCGGGCCAGCGCTTCTCCGCTTCCACGTCCTCCAGGAGCGCGTCCGCGTCAAGGAGCGCCCGTCGGGCCTTCTGCGCCGCGTCGGCGTCTCCCCCGCGCGCGGCGTCGAGGTCTGGGCCGACGGCCTCCAGGGCGCG
Source organism: uncultured Planctomycetia bacterium (assembly GCA_964649705.1). Classification (GTDB taxonomy): domain Bacteria; phylum Planctomycetota; class MHYJ01; order WSZJ01; family CAZYRM01; genus CAZYRM01. The sequence continues at coordinate 2,001 of CAZYRM010000209.1, read as the reverse complement.
CTTCGCCTCCGCGCAGCGGCGGGACGCGTCCTCGTTCCCGTGACGGCGCGCCTCGGCCATGAGCTGGTCGGCGCGCTTCGCGAGGACCGCAAGGCTGGCCTCGAGCTCCTTCGGGTCGGCCGAGGGGATCGCGAGGTGGGCGACCTCCTCGAAGACCTGGTCGACCGCCGGGACGAACGCGCGGGCCGAGATCTTCCCGCCGCGGTCGACTTCCATCGTGACCTCGATGGCGGAGCCCACGGGGAGGCTCGACGAGACTGCGTTTCCGGGGATGACGAGAGACCCGACGAGGCGGCACAGGTGCGCGTGCGCGTACTCCCCCTGGACGAAGGGGATCGTGAGCAGCGACTCGCTGCAGCCGCTCGCGACTCCCTCCACGGTGTGGAAGGTGACGGTGCGGCGCGCGGGGAGCGGATCCCCTCTCTCGAAGAAGACGCGCACTTCGTCGTCCGCGAGCGCTACGCCCACGGTCCGGGAGAGCGGCGGGTCGGTGATGGTCAGCCCCTGCACGATGGTGATCGACGAGGGATGGACGGGGACGGGAGCGCCGTCCTTCGTGGCGGCCTCGATCGCGAAGACGTTCGTCTTGCGCGCGACGAGCTCCGCGGAGAGGACGAACGCGCCGTCGGGAGCGACGTCGACGAACGGCCCGGCCCACGCCCCGTCCGCGCGGGCGAGGCGGATCCGCTCGGGGGCGGGGGACTGCGTCCCGGCCGCGTCGGTGACCTTCCCGACGACGAACGGCTTGAGGTCGCCCGAGATGGCGGGGTACTGGAGGACGATGGGCCGCCCCTTGCGCTCGACGGGCGACTCGGGGCGGGCGTCCAGCCCCGTGGAGGCGGCGTAGATGGCTGCGCCCTGGGCCACGATCGTCATCGGGTCGATCCCCTCGGCGATCTCCGCCCCGATCCCGTCCGCGACCTTCTGCCGGAGGAGGGGCATCGCGGTGGGTCCTCCGACGAGCACCACGCGCGACAGGTCGGCTCCCTTCGCCCCGTGCGCGGAGAGCAGGCGGAGGCAGATGGAGACCGCGCGGTCGAAGAAGGGCCCGCAGATCAAGTCCAAGTCGCCGCGAGCGAGCATGAGGTCGACGTCGATGGCCTCGCCGTTCGAGTCGAAGGCGCCGGGGACGACGAGGGGCGCCTCTGCGGCGCGTGACAGCTCGATCTTCGCCTCCTCGGCTGCCAGCTTCACCTTCCGGACCCCCGCGGCGCGGGAGGGCTCGGCGCGCGTGATCATGATGCCGCGGTCGGCGGCGATCCGCCCCAGGGCCCAGTCGACGATGGCCCAGTCGATGTCGCGGCCCCCGAGGAAGTTATCGCCGTCGTGGCCGATCACGCGGAGCATCCCGTCGCGGGTCTCGAGGAGGGAGGCGTCGAACGTCCCCGCGCCGAGGTCGAAGACGAGCCACTTTCCGGCGTCCCCGTCGTGCCTCCAGCCCGCGGCGAGCGCGGAGGCGACGGGCTCCTGCAGAAGCTCGACCCGGCGGAAGCCGGCGAGCCGCGCGGCCTCCGAAGTCGCGGAGCTCTGCGGCAGCTCAAAGAGGGCGGGGACGCAGACGACGGCGGTCTCGGGGGCGAAGCCGAGCTGGTCGCGGACGTCCTGGCGAAGGCCCTTCAGGACCTCGGCGGAGAGCTCCTCGGGGCGCCTGGAGCCCTTCGAGGCGGGGAAGGGGATCGGCTGGGAGGTCCCCATGAGCCGCTTGAACTCGGCGCGGGTGTTCTCGGGGTCGCTCTCGAGGAAGCGCCTGGCGCGGACGCCGACGGTGACGTTCGCGCGGGCATCGATCCGCACCACGGAGGGGGTGAGTGGCGAGCCCTGGCTGTTTCGGATGAGCGTCATGACCTCGCCGTCGAAGACGGCGGCGGACGAGTTCGTCGTCCCGAGGTCAATCCCGAGGTGGAGCGGCTTAGAGCTCATCAGGTCGGTCCGAGCTACTGAACGCTACGGGGAGAGCGGTCTCGGTGGCGGTGGCGTGCTCGTAATCGGGCTCGAAATCGT
>CAZYRM010000208.1:0-10642 GCA_964649705.1 uncultured Planctomycetia bacterium | reverse complement strand
GACGGGTCCTCGGCGACGAGGGCCATCTCCTCCTCCGTCAGCCCGGCGAGCTTCGTCTGGGCCTCCGCCATCGAGTAGCCGAGCGAGACGAGGCGCGCCTCCGCGGCCTGCGCTCCGGGCCCAGGTCCCGCCGACGCCTGGGATGTCGTCAACCCCACGGCGATCATCGCCGCCGCCAGCCAACGGGTGCCGCGGATCTTCATCTACAGACCTCCAACTCGTCGTTCCCCGGTTATCGAGCCGGGACGGCCCCGACCTTGAGCGCGGCCGCCCGCTCATGCCGGCTCCCCCCTCCTGCCGATGATCCGGGGACGAATGGGGCAGGGCGAAGACACTGTCTCCCGAGAGAGGCTCCGATGACCGACGACGTCCGCGACCTGGTCTCCCCCAGGCAGCCCGAGCCCCTGGACCTCCTCCTGGTCCTGGTCCCGCTGACCGAGCCGGACAAGGTCGCCCGCGTCGTCCCGGACCTTGCGGTCGTCCTCCGCGCCGACTTCTTCCGCAGCCGCTCGCTGCTCATGGGCCTCTCGTGCGCCCCCGCGGAAGAGCTGCGCGAGCACTTCATCGGGTGCTCGACGCCGGGGATCCCCAAGATCTACGCCCTCTACAACCCCCACCCGTGCCCCTGGGGCTCGCTGGTAAGGAGGGCCGTCGCGGCGGCCGTGACGCTTTCCGCGAACGTCACGATCGCGCTGACTCCCGACGAGGCGTGCGCAGACCGAGCCCGCGCGCTCGTCCATGCGATCTCCAACGGCTTCGACATGGCGACGGCGTTCTCGCCTGCCGCGCTGGCGTACCGCCCCGTGGAGGGCCTCCTGCTGTCGCCGCTCCTCCGACAGGTGGCGGGGACGCGGGTGGTGAATCCCGCGCCGCGGGACTTCGCGTTCACGCTCCCGGTCGCGCGGTACTGGCATTACCAGCCCTGGCCCGCGGAGAAGGAGGTCGGCGTCGCCCTCCACCTCGTCCTGGAAGCGCTCACGGCCGGCTTCCGCGTCACCGAGGTGGCCCTCCGCGAGGGGGTTGTCCCGTCGAAGCTGGACCTGCGCGAGTTCCGCGAGGCGGGCGAGGTCCTCTTCCGCTGGCTCCGCGCGAAGGGCGGGACGGCGGCGCTGCAGGGGGCGATTCCCTGCAGCATGGACCAGGTCCGCCTTGGCGCGAAGGCCACGGTGCCCGCGATCGGGGGGCTGGAGTCCCTGGCGATGAGGTCGTATCGCCAGTCCAGGTCGCTCCTGAAGGCGGGGATCTCGGGGGCGACGCTGGCGGAGCTGGACCGCGGATTCTACCGGTCGACGCCGAGCGTCTCGTCGGAGGCCTGGGAGCGGAGTCTCCTCGAGCTGTTCCGCACCTACTCGCGCGTCCCGTCGAAGGTATGGCTGCAGGCGCTGGAGCCGGTCTTCCTCGGCCGCATGGCGAGTTTCGGACGCGAGACCGTCGGACGGCCCCTGGGGGAGGTCCTGGAGCTGTTCCGCGGCAAGCAGGCCCCGAAGCCGCCGATCGTCCGCAGCGCGGGGGCCATGGAGAGAAAGGGCTAGGAGGTCCGATGGTAGGCAAGCTGCTGGCCGCTGCGATCCTGGCTGCCCTCTGCGTCTCGTGCCGCTCGGGACGCGAGATCGTGGCCTCGCTGCCCCCGTCCCCGTCCGAGCACGGCTATCAGATGGTGGAAGGGGTCGCACTTCCCCACGGCGACGCGGCCTGGTACTGCGGCCCCGAGGTGCTGACGGCCGTCCTGCGCTTCCATGGCGACCAGGTGACCTTCGAGCAGGCGGTCCTCGCGCTCTACGACCCGAAGCGGAACGGGACGCTCTCGCTCGACATGGCGAAGTTCGCGCGCGAGCGGGGCTTCGACGCGCGGCTCGGCAAGGGGACGATCGCCGAGGTCGAGGAGGAGATCTTCCACGGGCGCCCGGCGATCCTGATGCTCGACACCGGCGTGCTCCCCGCGACGTGGCAGCTTCCCTTCAACACGACCTCGATGTACCACTACTTCGTCGTGGTCGGCGTGAACGTCGCCGAACGTCGGCTCGTTGCGGAGGGGTACTGCGGGACGAAGCAGCTCCTCGCCTACGACTCCCTGGAGGCGGCCTGGCGGCCCGCCGGCCACTACATGCTGACCATCCACCCCAAGCCGGCAGGCGGTGTGACGGACCAGCCGTAGTGCCGCGTCAAACGCAATTCTGCAGGTTGGATGGGTGCCCGAGTTCGAGATCCAGATCCCAAATCCCAGATCCGAACGAAATCCCAAATCCCAACACAGTGTCTGCACACTTGTTAGGATCTGGGACTTGGGATCTCGAGCGCGGGCAGCCATCCAACCCACGGAATAGCGCCTGACGCGACAGTAGTGGCCCGTCAACCCTCGATCGGAACGAGGCCTTCTCGCAAGCGAGGCGCCAGCCTTGCCGCCCGTGCGGAGAGCGCGGGCGGAAACCCGAGTGCGCGGCGCCGCATCGGGCGCAACGTGCCTTCGTCGCGCCGGGGCTACCTCCGCTCCTTCAGCCAGTCCTTCGCGTAGCGGTACCAAGAGGAGGCGTAGTACTGATCGACGATCTGCTGGAGCTTCTGGTACCCCTCGGTCTTGCTCTCGGCCTGGAAGTCCTGCCGCGCCGCGTACCACAGCTTCTCGGCGGGCGCCTCGTGCTTCGCCCTGAGCGCCTCGTACGCCTGCATCGCGCCGTGGGCCGCGGGGGCGAACTCGAAGTCGCTGCGGAAGCGCAGGAACTCCTCCACCCACGAGTCGTCCTTCGCTCCCGTGATGGCCGCCTCGAGCCGGACCGCGGTCTTCCCGGCGGCCTTGTCAAGCCGCTCCCGGATCGCGCCGAGGCGCTTCTCGATCTTCTTCCCCTTGTCGAGTCCGGCTGCGCGGGCGGAGGCCGAGATCGCGTCGCGATAGCCGCCCTCTCCGGCCCGCTTCTCGGCGAAGGCGAGGAGCCCCTCCGCATCGTCCGAAGTCATCGCCTCCAGCCATCGCACGGCCTCCTCCACGGGCAACCGCGCGAACATGTGCGCCGCGCTCGGGTGCGTGAAGAAGCGCACCGAGGGGAAAGCGCCGTCGAGGAAGGACCCGTAGGCCGCCCGCCCCATCTCGAAGGAGACCGCGGGGTCGTTTTCGGCGTGAACGATGGCGATGGCCACCTTGCGCTGGGCCGCGCGCACCTCGGCGTTGTCATAGGCCGACGGCTCGCATTGGAAGAGGAGGCCCGCCGAGACGGGGAAGGCGCCCGCGAAGAGCTCCGGGGAGTTCATGGCGAGGCTGTAGGCGAGGAACCCTCCCTGCGAGTGGCCGCCGACGAAGATCCGGGTGATGTTCACGTCCTCGCGGATCTCGGCGAGGACCTCGGGGACGAGCCCGGGGCTCTCGCGGTCCGTGCCCGGGTACCCCTTGTACTTGCTGCGGCCGACGAAGTCGACGTACGTGTAGTTGTAGGCGGGGTTGTCGTCGGGGCTTTCCTCGACACGGTTCTCCCCGTTGATCCCGATCAGGACGTAATCGTCCGCGAGCTTCGGCCACGCGCCGACGATGGTCTCGACATACGCCTTCGAGTTCATGTTGGACCCGTGGAGGATCAGGATCGCGGGGAGGCCCTGCGCCGCGTCGTACCTCTTCGGCAGGCGTACGTGGTAGGTCATGCCGTTCTTCGCGGTCCCGTCGCTGATCTCGCCCGTCCCGCCGCCGTAGAGAGCTGAGGCGGTCAGAAGGGCGAAGAAAGCGGCCCCGGGGTTGCTCATGTAGGTCGCTCCTGCATGGTGGGATCCGACGATGCAACCTGGATCCTGCAGCGCCAATCCACGCAGGCCCGCAGGCAGACACCCGGTGCGACATGAGAGTCGCCTGCCGGGTTGTTTGCGTCAAGCCTGCTGCCGCCGTGACGGACCAACGCCAGGTCGCGCCCGACCGCACAACTCGGAGCTTGACCTTGCCCCGAGGATCCTCCTAGAGTCCCGTCCGGCACGTCACTCGCGCTGCCGTCGCGCAACGCGTTCGGAGGGAACCATGCGGACCATCCTGCTCGCCGCTCTCGTCTCCCTTGTCTCCGCCATGCCCGGCCAGGCCCAGGACTCCGAGCGGGCGAGGCAGCTTGTCGACGAGGGGGGAGGTGCGTACAACGCCGGTCAGATCGAACGCGCGCTGCAGCTCGAGTCCGAGGCGATGCGGCTCGACCCCCGCTGCGCGGAGGCCTACTTGCTCCGCGCGCTCGTCCGCGAGGTCCAGGGGCAGTTCCTCCCCGCTGTCCAGGACCTGACACTCGCCATCGAGATCGCGCCCGACCTCGCCGCGGCGTACATCTACCGCTCCGGGATGTACCTCAACATCGACCGATACCGTGATGTGCTCGCGGACTGCGAGGCCGGCCTGAAACTCTCGGAGGATGGGCGCCTCCACGCCTATCGAGGCTGCGCCCGGATCAATCTCGGCGAGGTCGACGAGGGGCTCCTCGACATCGACAAGGGCCTCCAGATCCGGGGCCGGCACAGGGACATCACCCACTTCGACGGGTATCTCGCCAAGGCCGACTGGCAGGCGATGTACGAGGAAGGGGTCCTTCTGGAGAAGGAGTGCCCGGACTGGCCGATGGGGTATTTCTCCTCCGTGATCGCCGACGTGGAGATGGGGAACTTCGACCGTGCGCTCGAGACCACACAGCGGCTCGAACGCCTGACCCCCAGGCCCGCCGACGGTCAGGTCTGCCGCGCCCGCATCCACGGCTCGCCGGCCGCGGGAAAGCTCTACAGCTTCGAGAACGCCCTCCGCGCCATCCGCCAGCTCAATCCCCCGGTCGCGACCAACTACATCGTCAATGCCGCGGCCCACGTCTTCTACGACTCGGGCCGCTACGCGGAGGCGATCCACGAGCTCGAGACCCACAGCCGCATGGCCAACTTCGAGACCCTCTTCATCCTCGCCGCCTCGCACTTCCGTCTGGGGGAGCTCCCGGAGGCGCGGAAGTACCTCGCCGACGCCGCGCGGCTCAATCCGTACGTCTCGCGCCACACGGACCGGGTCCCTGGAATGACCGCATTCCTCAAGGGCGTCGACGCGGCCGTCGCCAAGGAGAAGTCGCTCAAGAAGGGGGAGATCATCGACAAGGAGCGCGAGGTCGCGCTCCTCTCGGTCGCCGAACTGGAGACGTTCGTGAGACGCTTCCGGTTCGAGAGGGCCCTCGACGGGTACAAGAAGTACCGGAAGGGCCTGACCTCCCCCTCGCTCGGCGCGGAGGCCGACGCGCGCATCTCTGCGCTCACGGGCGTCGTCGCGGCCTTCAAGCGGGTGCGCGAGAAGCTGAATTCGGGCGGGCTGAAGGACGTCAAGCTGACGATGGCGGGGGTCGAGGTCACGCTGACGAAGGCGGTGGACGACGAGACGTTTGAATTCACGATGCAGCAGGGCGGAGGCAAGGGTGCCTGGGCGGCGCTCGGCCCCGAGGGGCTGTTCGCGCTCCTCGATCGCGTCTCGCCGAAGCCCGACGAGCGCCTGGGCATGGGGATCGTCGCCTGGGACCTGGGGATCCAGGCGCGCGCGATGGACGACCTCCAGCGGGCCGTGAAGGCGGACGGAAAGCTCAAGGGCCGTCTCGATGCGTTCATCTCCGCGAGGCGCGGGCTCGATGTCCCCAAAGGGGGATTCGTCGTCTGGCAGGGGAGGTACGTGACGCCCGAGGAGAAGGGAAACCTCGAGAAGGGGCTGGTTGCGTTCGAGGGGAAGTGGGTGACGAAGGAAGACCACGCGCACCTCGGGAAGGGGGAGATCCAGGTCGACGGGAAGTGGGTCCCGGGCGACGAGAAGACCCTCCTGTCGATGGGGTACAGGAACCACAAGGGGACCTGGTACACGCGCGAGGCGTACCGCCTGCTGCGGGCGAAGTGGGAGGAGGCCATCGAGGTGTCGACGGCCCACTACGAGATCCGCACGAACCAGGGCGAGGACTTCGCGCAGGAGCTGGCGGCGCTCTGCGAGGTCGCGTACGAGGACTACAAGGCCTTCTACGGGGGCAAGGAGCCCTCCCTGGGGCCGAAGGAGAGGATGACGCTGTGGGCCTTCGCGGGGTACGAGGACTACCGGAGGTACTGCGTCGAGCATCGGGCGGAGGCGGAGCTCCAGGCGGCGGGGTTCGCCGTGTCGAATTCGACGGTGGTCGTTGGTTGGAACAAGACGGGGGACACGGCGGAGTTCCTGGCCACGATGGCGCACGAGGCGGCGCATCTCTACTACTTCCGGATCGCGGCCGCCTCAGGGGCGCCCTCGTGGTACGCGGAGGGGATGGCGACGCAGTTCGAGGGCTTCCGCTGGGCGGGGTCCAAGTACGTGTACGACAGGCTCTCGCGATCCCGGCTGCCGTTTCTCAGGAGGGCGATCGAACAGGGACGGCTCCTGCCTCTCGACCAGATCGTGTCCGCGGACGCGCTGACGCTGATCAACAGCGACACGGAGAAGGCGCTGGTCTTCTACGCGGAGTGCTGGGCGTTCGTGTACTTCCTGACGCAGACGGACCAGGAGGAGCATCGCGAGGCGTTCCGCAAGTACCGGGACGCCGTCGACTCGGGGAAGGCTGCGCCGCTGAGCGAGTTCGTCGGCGACCTTCGCGCCCTCGATGCCGACTTCGTCAAGTTCATCAAGCGCATGTGATGGAGGGAATCGCGTGGCGCGGAGACGAACGCTCTTCTGGATCCTCGCCCCGTTCCGCCGTGTCCGGTCGGAACGCCCTGCTGGGCTGGGTGGTGATCGGTCTCCCCTGCCTCCTGTACGCCGTCCGGGGCCGTGGCACGATCCTGGAGGACCTCACACGCGGGGCCGAACTCGACCCGTCGGCCGGCGATGACGGGCGCGCGCCTCGTTCCTGAAACCGTCAGTTCTTCCCCGCAATGCCCCAGGCCTTGCGGTACTTCCAGATCGTCTTGCGGTTCAGTCCCAGCGTCCGCGCCATGTCGCCGACGGACATCGTGTCCTGGTACGTCATGATGAACGCCTTCACGTAGTCGTCCAGCGACAACTGCGCGAGCGCCGCCTCCGAGGACGGCGACTCCAGCGCGCGCTCCTCGGGCATCGGGAGCCGCGGCGCGAAGTCCTCGGGGCCCAGCGTCTCCCCGTCCGCAAGGCTCGCCACCCCCAGAACGACGTTTCGCAGCTCCCTGACGTTGCCGGGCCACGGGTACCGCTGCAAGAGCTCCATCCCCGCCTTCGCGAGCCGCTTCTTCTTCTCCTTCGTCTCCGCCGCCGCCTCGGCCAGGAAGTGCTCCGCCAGCAGCGGGATGTCCTCCCTCCGCTCGCGAAGCGGAGGCAGCGTCACGGTGAAGACGTTCAGCCGGTACAGCAGGTCCTCGCGGAACTGCCCCTTCTCTACCAGATCCCTGAGGTCCTTGTTCGACGCCGACAGGATCCGCACGTCCACCTTCTGGATCTCCTTCCCTCCCACCTTGCGGATCTCGTGCGTCTCCAGCACCCTGAGCAGCTTCTTCTGCATCCCCGGGCTCATGTCCCCGACCTCGTCCAGGAACACCGTCCCGTGGTGCGACAGCTCGAACAGCCCCTTCCTTTCCGAGTCCGCCCCCGTGAACGCCCCCCGCACGTGGCCGAACAGCTCGCTCTCCAGCAGCGTCTCCGACACCGCCCCGCAGTTCACCGCCGCGAAGTAGCGGTCCTTCCTCGGCCCGTTGTAGTGGATCGCCCGCGCCACCAGGTCCTTCCCCGTGCCGCTCTCCCCCTGGATCAGCACCGGCAGCGCGCTGTCCGTGATCCGGTCCAGCACGCCGAACAGCTCTCGCATGCGAGGGCTCTGCGCGACGATCTTCGCGTAGTCGTACTTGAGCGTCAGCTCCTTCAGCCGGTCCTCCAGCAACGCCCGCTGGGCCTTCAGCTCCGCGGACTGCGACTCCGCCTGCGCCACGAGCCGGCGGTTCATCTCCGAGAGCCGCTCGTTCAGCGCCTCCGCCTCCGCCTTCGTCACCTCGAGCTGCCGCTTCCGTTCCAGCAGCTCCCCGAGCAGCCGCGCGTTCTCCACCGCCGTCGCCCCCTGCGCTGCCAGCGCCTCCAGCGTGTGCCGGTCCATGTCCGTGAAGATCCCCTGCTCCGCCCGGTTCTCCACGTACAGCGCCCCGACCGTGCCCTCCCGCCCGACCAGCGGGACGCACAGCACCGAGAGCAGCCTGAGGTCGAGCACGCTCTCGTACGCCGCGTACTCCCCCTCCTCCGCGGCGGCGGACGTGATGATCGCCTCCCCGCGCTTCAGGACCTCCCGGGCGATCCCGTGGCTGAACTCCGTCTCCGGCGACCCGACGTCCTGGCGGTCCACGTTTCGCGCGACCACGCGCGCGAAGCCTCCCTTGCCGTCGGAGAGGATCACGAAGCCCCGCTCCGCCCTCGAGAGGTCCACCGCCGTGTCCACGATGAACGAGAGGATCCGATCGAGGTCGTGCTCCGTGTTCATCCGCTTGTTGACCTCGATCAGCCCCGAGAGCCTCCGGTTCTCCTCCTTGAGCAGCGAGACCGTCGCGTTCAGCCGCTTCCGCGTCTCCTCCGCCTGCGTCGGCGCGATCCGCCGCGAGTCCGCCTTCAGCGAGATGATGTCGCGCCGGAGCTGCTGGCGCTCGTCCGCGCTGAAGAACGACGCGCGGTACGGCCCGGGGACCGTCGCGAACACCTGCCTCAGGCAGTCCAGGGCCTGCTTGTAGAGGCGTCCCGCGGCCACGTGGTCGCCTCTTCGGTGCGCGATCCGAGCAAGGGCGTGGCGCACCTGCCAGGTCGGCTCCAGGATCCCCGCGTCCGCGCACCGCTCCCCCGCGTCCTTCAGGCACTTCTCCGCCTCGGGCCCGTCCGTGCAGGTCCCCCTCAGGAATTCCATCCACGCGAGGAACGCCGGCGGCCTCTGCTCCTCGAACTCGCTCCGGATCCGGTCCAGCATCTTCAGGCACGCCGCGCGGTCCCCCTTGCGCGCCAGCGTCTCCGCGAGCGCGAGCACGGCGTCCCCCGCGTTCGAGCGCATGTTGATCCGCACGAACAGGTCGATGCACCCCGAGAGCCGCTCGACCGCCTCCTCCCACCGCTGGCGGTGCGCGGCGATCTGCCCCAGGAGGGCCTCCACGAAGGCCTCCTCGCGACGGCTCCTCCGCTCGTGGGCCAGCCCGCGCGCGCTCTCCGCCATCTCCTCCGCCTTCGGCAGGTCGCCCAGGTAGAGGTACACCTCCGAGAGGTTGTTCCACGAGAGCGCCTTTCCCTGCGCGTTGTCGGTGAGCTGGGCGTACGAGAGGGCCTCTTCGAACGAGGCGAGGGCCGCGGAGACGTCCGGCCGCTCCCGGTGGAGGTTCCCGATGTTCACGAGGCACGGCACGATCCCCGCCGGGTTCCCCAGGCGGCGCTGAATCTCGAGGCTCTCCCGGTAGTGCACGAGCGCCTCGTCGCGGCGCCCCATCGCGTGGAGGACGAGCCCCAGGTTGTTCTGGGCGTAGGCCGTCACGCGGATGTCGCCGATCTTCTCGCTGATCGCCCGCGTCCGCTCCAGCGCCTGCCGCGCCCGCGCGAGGTTCCCCGCGTAGTAGTACGACACGCCGAGGTTCAGAAGCGACCCCGCGACCCCCTGGAGGTTGTCCGCCTTCTCGCGGATCGCGAGGCTCTGCTCGAGGTGCTCGAACGCGGGCGCGAAGTCGCCGACGGAGAACTCCGCCGTTCCGAGGACGTTCAGGACGGCGGCCTTCGTCCGCTCGTCGTCGGAGTCGCCGCAGAGCGTGAGGGCCTCCTCGCACGTCCGGATGCCGTCCTGGTACCTCCCGCGCTGGACCTTGGACCACGCCGACTGCTGGAGGATCCGCGCCCGCTCCGCGGCGTCCTCTTTCGGAAGCGCGGCGAGGGCCCGCCCGAGCCACCCGTCGGACTCGTCGTGCTCCCCCTTCGACGCCAGGACCTCGGCGAGCTTCCGGCACGTCCTCGCGACGTCCGCGGGGTCGTGGTCGGACCTGGCCATCCCGAGGAGCTGCCGGTAGGAGCGCACGGCGCGGTCCGTGTCCCCCATGAGGCCGTAGAGCGTCGCAAGGTTTTCCAGCACGGCCTTCTTGCGCGGCCCTTCGTTCCGCTTGAGGAGCCCGAGGGCGTCCTCGAACAGCGACGCGGCCCGCGCGTTCTGGTGCGCCGCCCTCGCGCGCGCGCCGCTCGCGAGGAGCGAGTCGAGCGCGTCCTCGGGCGTCGGGCCGCGCAGGAGGTGCCATGCGACCTCCTCGGGCCGTCCACGCCAGTCCCCGAGCGAGGCGTCGATCAGCGTCCGGGCGATCGCCTCATGGATGCGGCGCCGCCGCCGCTGCGGGATGCTCTTGTAGACCTGCTCGCGCGTCCAGCCGTGCGCGAAGCGGAACGCCGGGCCGGGCTCGCGGACGAGCAGCCCGCGCCGCTCGAGCGAGTCGAGCCCCTCGTAGAGCGTCTCCCCGGGGCCGAGGAGGGCCTGGACGATCGGCAGCGCGACACGCTCGGGGAAGCACGAGATCGCGAAGAGCAGCCTCATCCTCTCGCGGCCGATGCCGGCGAGGCGCTGGCGCAGGACCGCCTCGATGCTCGGGGGGACGGGGACGCGCCTCGCGTCGCCGGGAGCGAACCTCCAGCGGCCCGACCGGTACTGCACGACCTCCTGGTCGACGAGGGCGCGCATGTACTCCTCCAGGAAGA
>CAZYRM010000207.1:3319-10703 GCA_964649705.1 uncultured Planctomycetia bacterium | reverse complement strand
CGCGCCACTCCCGGTCCGCCGTCTCGCGGACCTCGGGCGAGCCCGCGACGGAGGCGACCTCGACCTCGGCACCCCGCGGCGTCGTCCCCTCCTTCGGGGGCTCCGGCTCGGGGGCGGGCGCCTCGGCGACCTCGGGCTTCTTCTCCGTCGGCTTCGGCGGCAGAAGTTCCCCCTCGAGCGGGTCCTTCGGCGGTTCCGGGGGCCGCGTCGTCGCCGTGGAAGGGTCCGCGGACGGCCTGGGCGGCGTGCTGGGCTGCGGCGTCGGCGGCTTCGACGGGCCCTGCGCGACCTGCGGCGTCGATTTCGGCTCGCCGTCGCGCGAGGCGAAGTAGAGCGTGAGTAGCACGGCGAGACCCGCCGCGGCGGCCGCGTAGGCCCATGGGAACGAGGATGGGCGCTCCGCTGCGCCCCGGCCTCTCGGCGCGACGCGCTCGGGGGCGCGCTTCGCGGCGCGCACGGAGGCGGACGTCTGCGCGAGCAGGGCGCGCAACTCGACGACCTCCTCGGTGCACGAGCGGCACTCGCCGAGGTGGGCGAGGAACGCCGCGCGCTGTTCCGCATCGAGCGCGTCCTGGACGAATCCTGCGGCGAGCGTCGCGGACGGGCACTCCCCGTCTGGGCGGCGGCGGCTGAGGAGCTTGCGCAGCGAATCGGGGAGGTCAGGTTCGGTAGGTTTCGGGTTCATGCTCAGCCCCTCCTTGCCGCCGTGCCCGAAAAACGGGGCATGGAATCCGGAATTCCCGCGTCAGTTCATCAGGTCGCGGAGGGCGCGGAACTGTGGCATGCCCTGGAGGTGCTGGATGATCCTCGACTTGCGCTTGCGGAGCGTGTTCACGGGGATGCCGAGGATCGTGGAGACCTCCTCGTGGCTCCGCTCCTGGACGTAGTAGAGCTCCAGGATCGCGCGGTCCTCGGGGTCGAGGGCCTCGAGGAGGGAGGCGAGGGCATGGTCGCGCTCGTCGGGGCGACGTGGCTCGGCGGCGGCCTCCGGAGCCGCGACGCCGACGGTCTCGGGAGCCGCGCGGCGATGGGCCCGCACGCAGGCCCTCCGCGCAATCACGGCGAGCCAGGGCTCGAGGCGCCACGGCGCGCCGAACGACCTCAGCGTCGCCCGGTCGCGCGCGAGGAGCTCGTGGAAGACGTTCGCGCACAGGTCGTCCACGTCGTGCGCCTGGAACCGGACGCCCCACCGTCCGAGCGTCAGGCGGACCACGCCGCAGACCCACGGCGTGAATTCCTGGACGAGCCGCTCCCACGCCGCCTCGTCGCCGCGGAGGCAGGCCTCGACGAGGGCTCGATCGTCGTTCGAAGATCCCAGATCCAAGGTTCCAGATTCCAGCGAGATTCCAGATCCTAACAGGCGTTGCGCGATCGTAGCCACTTGTTGGGATCTGGGATCTCGCTGGAATCTGGGATCAGGGATCTGGATCTCGCACGCCGCGGCCGCGCGCGGTAGAGTGGCCCGCACGATGGACGACCGAGATCCCCGCCGCCTGCCCGATCCGGGCGAGACTCCGCCGACGCTCCCCGGCACGCCACGGCCGTTCGCTCCCGCCGACACGCCCACGCTCCCAGGCGGCGACGCCCCCGCGAGCGCGCCTCCGCTCCCCGTCCAGAGCCGCCTCGGCCGATACTCCCTGCTGGAACAGCTCGGCCACGGCGGGATGGGCGTCGTCTGGAAGGCGTGGGACAACGAACTGCGCCGCGTCGTCTGCCTGAAGCTCATCCGCGCCGAGGAGGCGGGCGGACCCGAGGCGCTCGAGCGGTTCCTGCGCGAGGCCCGCCTCGCCGCAAGGCTCCGCCACCCTCACATCCTCTCCGTCCACGACGTGGGGGAGTGCGACGGGCGGCACTACCTGACCATGGACCTCGTCGAGGGTAAGACCCTCGCCCAGGTTCTCGACCGGTCGCGCGAGGCGAAGCAGGCGGGCCGATCGAGCGCCCACGCCGACTTGCGTGACGAGCTGCGCATCCTCGCCGACGTCGCCGACGCCGTAGGCTACGCGCACCAGAACGGCGTCGTCCACCGGGACGTCAAGCCCGGCAACGTCCTTGTCGACCGCCAGGGGCACGCCTGGGTCATCGACTTTGGCCTCGCCAAGGAGACGCAGCTCGGCCAGGACACGCAGGAGCGGCTCAGGCAGCTCACGATCACAGGGGCCGCCATCGGGACGCCCGCGTACATGTCGCCCGAGCAGGCCGAGGGGCAGACCGCGGAGATCGGGCCGGCGAGCGACGTGTGGGCCCTCGGCGTGATGCTCTACGAGGCGCTCACGGGCGGGCTCCCGTTCCAGGGGGCCAGTACCGGCAGCCTCATCATCACGATCCTCCTCGAGGAGCCCACGCCGCCTCGGAAGCGGTGCCGCCACGTCCCGATCGAGCTCGAGGCGGTCTGCCTCAAGGCGATGGAGAAGGAGAAGGCGCGCCGGTACCGCACGGCCGACGAGTTCGCCGAAGAGCTCCGCCGCTGGCTGCGCGGGGAGCCGGTCCTCGCGCGCAGTCACGGGCCGCTCTACCGCGCGTGGCGGTGGGCCTCGAGGCGGAAGAAGGCCGTCCTTCCCGCGGCCGCGGCCCTCGCCGTCATCGCCGCGCTGGGCGTCTGGGGCTGGCGGGCCCGCGCCCGCTCGCAGGAGGACGCGGAGGCGAGGATCGCCGCCGAGGACCGCGCGAAACTCGACGCGGACGCGCGCGCCGCCGCCGAGGACCGCGCCCGCCAGGACGCGGAGGCCCGGAAGCGGCTCGTGACGGGACTCTACGAGCGGATCGCCCGCGACGCGGCCGGGTTCGAGGACGCCGTGAAGCGCGTACGGATGCCCCTGGAGGCGCGCGTCACGATGGCGCAGCCGCTCCTCAACATGCTCGAGCAGGTGATCGCCGAGGAGCCCGGCTTCGGCCCCGCCTGGTCGTGGAGGGGGCGCGTGAGGATGATGCTCGGCGAGGGGGACTCGTGCGAGCGTGACCTCGACGAGGGCTGCTCGCGTGCCCCCGAGTTCGCCATCGTCTGGTACCTGCGGGGCATGCACTACGTCGAGAAGTACGCCTCGTCGCGGGCCCTGCCCGGATTCGACGTCGGGAGCCGCGGCGTCGTGTTCGAGGAGGTGCTTCCCGAGGGGAGCGTCGAGCGCGCGTGGAAGGAGCGGGGGCTGGCCGACCTCGACCGGATGGCGCAGGTGGCGAAGTCGGACCCGCTGATCGCCGAGCCGCAGGCGCGGATTGGCCGCGCGATGGCGCTCCTGGCGACGAGCGGCGAGGGGGCGTGGAAGGAGGCCCTCGAGGCCCTTGAGGGAGTGAAGGGGGCGCACGCGAGCCGTCTGCGCGGGATTGCGCTCCACCACCTGGGGCGCTTCGAGGAGGCAGCGCGGGCCTTCGGTCAGGCGCTCAAGGACTGGCCCGAGGACGGCGAGACGTGGCTCGGGAAGGGGGACGCGGAGACGGCGTGGGCCCAGACGCTGGACGCCGAGGGGGAAGACGGGCGCGCGGCGATCCGCGCGGCGATCGCGTCGTTCGGAGAGGCAGTCGAGCGGAAGTACGAGATGGGGGACGCCTGCTACAACCGCGGCCTCGGCTGGCTGACGCTCGCGGAGATGGACGAGATGCGGGGAGAGGACCCGAGAGAGAGCCTGAAGAGGTGCATCGAGGACAACTCGGAGTCGCTCAGGCACGACCCCGAGAACGCGGAGACGTTCCTGAACCGCGGAATCGCGCACTTCGACCTCGGCGAGTGGGCCTTGCGCAACGGCGAGGCCGCGCGGGAGCACTACGAGAAGGCCCTCGCGGACTACGACGAGGCCGTGAGGCGATCGTCGGGCGTTCCCGACGGGTACAACAACCGCGGAAACGCCTACATGGGGCTGGGGCAGGCGCTGTCGGCCGACGGGGAGGACCCCCGCGACTGCTACCGGCGGGCGATCGAGCAGTACGAGCTGACGCTGCGCCTGGACACGAAGAGGGCCTCGACGCACAGCAACCTCGGGAGCGCGCTGTTCACGTTGGCGGAGGAGGAGGCGGCGCGGGGGGAGGACGCGAGCGCGACGATCGAGCGGGCCATCTCGCATTATGATGACGCCATCCGCCTGGACCCGGACCTCGTCACGGCGTACTTCAACCGGGGGAGCGCGCTGCTCGACCTGGCGAAGGCGCAGGCGAAGCGGCAGGAGGACCTCAGGGAGAACTGTCGGAAGGCGATCGAGGACTTCAGCGAGACGATCTCTCGTCAGCCGGCCTACGCCGAGGCGTACAACTTCTGCGCGCTTGCGCGGTACTACATCGGCTGCGTGGAGGAGGCGGTCGGCGAGGACGCCGCGGGGTCGTTCGCCAAGGCCGAGGAGGACGCGAAGAGGGCGATCCAGGGGGGCTCGCGCACGGCGCGCTACAACCTGGGCCTGGCTCTCGAGAAGACCGGGCGGTTCGACGAGGCCGTCGCCGCGTTCGAGCAGGTGGCGCGCGAGGTCCCTCCGATGGCCGCTCAGGCACAGAAGGCCGTCGAGCGCGTCCGCGCGGCGAAGCGGGCCGCGGGGGACCCGCCGAAGTAGGTTCATCAGGCGGCAGGCCGGGCTGGAGCGCCCGGCCTGCCCCATCGCTGACTACCGCTGACGGCGGAGGATGTACCGCCACATTCCCCAGTACGATCGCTGCCACGGCCACACCAGGCCGCCGACGATCTTCGAGCTCTCCGCGTCGGCAATCGTCACCAGGCCCATTCGGGACAGACCGTCCAGTGGACTCTCCATGGGAGTGCTCCTTTCAGGGACGTCGGGCCGCCCTGGGCGTTGCGCCGAACGTCGGCGCACTTCCCTCGGCGGGCCACGTCATCCTGATTTGTGAGACCGGCGGCCTCCCGTTCCTTTTCAGGCGCTCGCGGCACTCTCGTGGGTCGCCTCCAGGGCCCTGGTGGGATCCCTCAGGGACATCGCCGTCAAGATTAGCCCCGAAGGGGCGCCCCAAGACAGCCAGGGGCGAAGCCCCTGGAATCGCACCGAACAAGGGAATCGAAGCCCTGAAGGGGCGTCCCATCCATGGGTTTGGCCGAATGCGTCGCCCCTTCAGGGCTCCGGAATGACGGGACCGCCTGCTCCAGGGGCTTCGCCCCTGGCCGTCCTGGGGCGCCCCTTCGGGGCTCATGTGGATGGCCATGTCCCTCAGGCAGTCTCGCGGACGACGGCGAGGAGGAGCCTCTGCGCCTTCACGAGGTCGTGGCGGGCCTCGGCGAGCATCTTCCCGGCCGTCATCGGCGAGAGTCCAATCAGAACTAGCAGCAGGGAGCGGGGATTCAGGCAGATCATCAGGACTCCGACCCAGACGAGGCAGACGCCGACGAGCGAGAGAATCGAGACTGCGGCCTGGGTCACCGAGCCGGGGAGGAGTCCCTCGCGACGGAACGACTGCGCGTCCACCTTGCGGATGGCCGCGACGACCGATGGCGCGATGCTTGGCGCCTCCTGCTCGATGACCGACACCGCGCGCCAGCCTCGCGAGCCTCGTGTCGAACCAGGACACGGCGAACCCGGGCAGCGACGAGGCCCAGATGCGCGCCGCGCGCGTAATCCCGCCCTCCAGCCGCGCCGCGTCCGCCTCCGTCCACCTCGTCCAGAGGTCGAGCGACGGCTCCACCCGCCTGACGCCGAGATCCCGCAGGTACGCGAGGCCCTCGGGAAGGAGGTGCGCCGTGTCGGGCCGCACCACCATGATGACGCTGAACTCCTTTCCGACCTCCAGCAGCGCACGGATCGTCTCCTCGACCCTCGACGAGCTGCCCTCGCCGCCCAGACCGACGCGGTGACGGTCGTGTGCCTCCGGAAGTCCGTCGTGGCTGATCGCGAGCTCCAGATCGGGGCGCGTCATGATCGCCCAGGCTTCGGGACGCGTCTGCGTGCCGTTCGTGGTGAGCGAGAGCGAAACCGAGAGGCTCGATCGGGAGGCCGTCTCGCGAGCGAAGTCGATCAGCGACGCGATGAGAGCCGCCTCGAGGAGGGGCTCCCCGCCGAAGAACGACAACTCCAATCGGCCGCCGGCGGAAAGCGATCTCGTGGCGCGCTCGATCGCGCGCCGACCGATGGCCTCGGGCATCGTGCGACGGAACTTCTCGCCCGCGTAGCAATAGGTACAGCGGAGGTTGCAGGCGTGCGTGACCGTCAGGACGAGGCCGAAGCGGGCGAACATCGCTCGGATCCCTCAGATAGGGGATGGGTCGGACCTGTCGCCGCCGGGCGTCACATCGGGGCCATGAAGCTGCCTGCCGGTACTCGCGAGAGACAGGCCAGACGACCGCGACAGCCCCCTGTCTTTGACGGCTCTCAACGCCTTATGCGTCAGCATGTTATGGAGACATCGGAACCGCGTCATTCTGGGGCCTGGTGGTGCGCTTGCACTTCTTGTCAGTCGCTGGCGACGATTGGACGTCGCTGGTCAAGTGGACCCCATCGGAGAGACAACCATGGTGAAGCGCACGTCGGTTCGACTCCTTGCCCTCCTCCTTTCCTTCGCGACCTGCGGTTCCCTCCTCGCCGAGGAACGGCACGTCACCCGCTCGACCCGCCCCGAGAATGCGCGCTGGGGCAGGTCCATGAGCGCGATGGGTCACCAGGTGCGCGAGCGCGTGGGGAACTCCAGCTACTACCGCCTGGTGGCGGGGAAGGCCCTTTACGCCGACATCAAGA
The DNA here is from genome assembly GCA_964649705.1 of uncultured Planctomycetia bacterium. Lineage (GTDB taxonomy): Bacteria > Planctomycetota > MHYJ01 > WSZJ01 > CAZYRM01 > CAZYRM01. The sequence goes on along the minus strand of CAZYRM010000207.1, from coordinate 4,047 downwards.
TCAACGGCGAGCCGACGCGCCTATTCGAGGCGGGCGTCTACGTCCGAAATTGCTCCGCGTTCGCCGGCTACGGCGTGGTCAACGTCGCCGGTTTCGCCGTGTATCGCCGCGAGTGGCAGACCCGCGTCGTCGGGAATGTGAACTACGCCCTCCGCAACCAGGAGCTCGTGCCCGCTCGCCCCGCGAACTTCCTCGTGTACGGCATCCCCATCACGGTCCGCGCGGGCGCGCAGCTCAACCTCAGCCTGGGCGGGACCGTGAGCCCCCAGGACCGCGAGGTCCGCATGAGCCTGCGCCTCTCGGGCGATGCGCGCGTGTACCTGCGCTGCCTCGTCGGGTTCGAGGGCGTCGGCATCGGGATCCAGGGCTCCCTCCTCCTCGTCCAGGCCTCGCTCGTCTCCAACTTCGGCGCCCGCGACCAGGAGCTCTTCGGCCGCCTGCAGTTCAGCCTGGCGGGCGGGAGGCTCCTCATCGACATCGGCGTCTTCCTCCCCCCGATCCCCGGCGCCCCCAGCTTCTACGGCTTCCGCATGGTCGACAAGACGCTCGTGGCGGCGTGGTGGAACTTGCTGTAGAGTCCGCATCGGCGTACGAGCCGCCCCGCGGGGGACGACCCCCCCCGGCCGGCCGCAATACAGGGAGCCCCCCAAGCCCACCACGCGCCACGCCCCCCACGGCCACAAACTGATTGGGCACGTCGGAGATGGTTGGCGCCGTGTTTACCTGCT
>CAZYRM010000207.1:0-3309 GCA_964649705.1 uncultured Planctomycetia bacterium | reverse complement strand
GGTGTAACTTGCTTTAGATTCCGCATCGGCGTACGAGCCGCCCGGCGGGTAACGACCCCGCCGGGCCGTCCGCATTCCTGGGAGCCCGCCATGCCGACCTCGCGCCTCGCCGCCATCGTCCTCGCCGCGGCCGTCCTCCTCGCCGCGGCCTGGATGCTCCTCCGGCCGGACCCGCCGCCGCGCTCCAAGGGCCAGCCCGCCTGGCGCGTCGAAGCCGAGATCCGCGCGTTCGAGAAGACGCTCCCCGCGCCGAAGCCCGCCCCCGCCGGGCTCGTGCCGAGGTACATCCTGCCTCCCGGCACCGGGCTCTCCTACCGCTTCCAGGCGGAGAGCGGCGTCGCCGTGACGTTCGAGGACGACTCGCAGGGCGGCGGGCCGTTGACCTACGCCTGGAGCGGGACGCTGGGGTTCCGCTCCTACGAGGCGTCCCCGGCCGGTTTCTCCCTCGGGTGCCGCCTCGACGACCTGGCGCTCGAGATGAGCGGCCAGGGCTCGAATCCGGCCCGCGTCGACCCGATCGCCGGGGAGGCCGCGCGGGAGACGCTCTTGGAGTGCGACCCGCGCGGCCGGATCCAGGCGATCTGGTTCCCGAAGGGGATGGGGCCGGAGGCGAGGAATCTCGTGAAGGGGGCGATCCTCGCGACCCTCCTCGCCCTCCCCAAGGGCGATGAGACGACCTGGGAGGAGGTCGAGGAGGACGGCACGGGCCGCTTCATCGCGCGGTACGCGATCGAGGGCGTCCACGCCGCGGCGGAGACGACCCTCGCGCGCGTCCGCCGGACGCGGGGCGACTGGATCGAGGTCGCCGGCGGGCCGCAGGGAAGGGCGAACGCGGAGGGCTCGTCAACGGGCCTGTTCGACGTGACCCAGGGGCACTGGCACGCCATCGAGGCGGACGAGAAGGTCCACCTCGAGCACGGGAGCGTCCGCGTCGACGGATCGCTCCGCGCGAAGGTCCTCCTCCTGTCGCGCGACCACGACGCGGAGGCGGCCTCTCAGGGCGCGGCGCGCGCGGCGGCCCTCCGCGAAGGCGCGGACCGATCGGGCCCGGGCGGCGCTGAGGGCGCCGAGGAGATCGCCCGCCGCATCGAGGAGGACGAGTGGCGCAAGGCGCTCGACGGCGTCACCGCCGACGCGCTCCTCGTCGACCTGATGCGGCTGTTCGCGAGCGGCGCGGGAGAGGGGGACGAGGCGCACGCCGCCGTCGAGAAGCTCGTCGCCCTGCTGCGCATCGACCCGTCGGCCGCCGTCGCGGTCGCCGCGTGGCTCCGTCGGGGCGCCCAGGGCGAGGCGGCCTTCGCCGTCCTATCGGCCCTCGGCACCGCGGGCACGACGGAGGCCCAGGCCGTGCTCGTGGAGGTCCTCTCCTCCGACACCCACCCCGAGGACGTGAGGACGTCTGCGACGCTCTGCCTCTCGTTCGGCCGGAGCCCGACGGCCGCCTCCGAGGAGGCGCTGACGCGCATCGCGACGACGGGGCGCACGGATGCGCTGACCGGGACGGCCGCCGTAGGGCTCGGGATCATGGCGAACCGCCTCGCCGCGACCGACGCGGCCAGGAGCTCCGCGCTCGCGGTCCGTCTGACCGATCTGGCGGGCAAGGCGAGCGACGCCACGGGGAAGCGCATGGCCGCGGACGCGCTCGGCAACGCGGGGCGGCCCGAGGTGGCCGACGCCGTGCTGCGCCTCTCGGAGGACCCCGACGTCGGAGTCAGGGTGGCCGCCGCGTTCTCGCTCAGGTTCCTCGAGGGCGAGCACGTGGATCGCCGACTCGATGCGCTCCTGCGCGATGCTCAGCCCGACGTGAGGGCCTCCGCGGCCCAAGCGCTCGGCTACCGCGCGGGCGCCGAGCCCCTGCGGTTGCTCGACCTCGCCGCCTCGGACGCCGATCCTCAGGTGCGCGATGTCGCCCTGGCCTCGCTCGCTCGCCGCATCGACGACCCCGTCGTGCGCGAGCGCGTCCGGCGGATGAGCGTCGAGGACCCCTCGCCGGACCTCAGGCTCCGAGCCGCGGAACTGCTCAACGGACAGTAGCCGCGTAAACTGCCTCTCACATCGCTGTCCGCCGTCGGGACAAACGCGGCACGTACTTGTGGCTCCACGACATAGGTCTGCATGCCCCAGTGCGTGGCTCGCCGGCGATCCAGGGGCCGCTGGTGCGGGAATCCGTCCGCGCTCTCACCCTGGTGCGCAGACAACTCCCTCCCGAGTCGTCGATTGCAGCGATCGAGACGCTTCGCATCCGCTGGCGCGCGGGTTGCCCGAGAGAGACCCAGGTTCACCCGGGAGAGAGAGATGCGAGTCATCCTGTCCTTGTGCCTCGCGTGCGCCTGCGCGCACGCGGCGACCTGGTACGTCAGCCCGACGGGGAACGACGCGGCGCCGGGCTCCTCGGCGCAGCCGTTCCGCACCGTGCAGCGGGGTCTCGACGCGCTCGCCGCGGGAGACGTCCTCGAGGTCCGCGCGGGGACGTACTCGGGCTACTTCCGCCTGGAGACCACCGGCACGGCGAACGCGTGGATCACGGTCCGCGCCGCGGCGGGGGCGGCCGTCATCCTCGACGGGCAGGGGGCCGACGACAGCGTCGTCCTCACGCTCGCGGGGGGCGTCTCCTACGCGCGTGTGGAAGGGCTGGTCATCCGCAACGCGCGCGGGTACGGACTCCTCCTCGCGGGGAACAACACCAACATCGAGCTCAGGCGCATCGAGGCAACCTCGAACGAGACGGGGCTGCGCGTGACCGATCCCGGAATCCCGGGCGGCACGGTGGACCGGCTGCTCGTCGAGGAGTGCCGCCTCCACCACAACTCGCTCCTCGGGTTCGACCTCGCGCCCGGGCCGGGGACGAACGTCACGATCCGCGCGACCGTCTCCGAGGACAACGGCGCGGGGACGAACGACACGGCCGCGGACGGCTTCGCGTTCGAGAGCGGGAGCGACATCCTGATCGAGGACTGCCGCGCGGAGCGGAACGCGGGGGACGGCATCGACACGAAGGCCGACCGCGTCACGATCCGCCGCTGCCACTCGATCGGCAACGCGCGCGAGGGGATCAAGCCCTGGGGCACGGACTCGCGCATCGAGAACTGCCTCGTGACGGACAACGGCTTCACGGGGATCGTCGGGATCGAGGGCGGCAGCTACACGATGATCAACAACACCGTCGCCTTCAACGCCGTGCAGTCGGGAAACTACGGGATGTACATCGCCTACGACGGGCCGCAGGAGACGCCGGTGACGCTCAGGAACAACGTCTTCGCCTTCAACGGCTCGGCGGTCTTTTTCGGCACGGGGGTCAGGCTGACGGAG
>CAZYRM010000206.1:0-10792 GCA_964649705.1 uncultured Planctomycetia bacterium | reverse complement strand
CCCGCCCGCCAGCTCCTTCATGTCCTCGCAGTCGTCGAGGAAGGGAGTCTCCTTCGGCCCCGTCGAGGACGAGGAGATCATCCCCTTGAGCTTGTCGAACAGGCCCATGGCGTAATTACCGGCCGTCCTTGAGGCGCGCGGCCAGGTAGGAGGGAAGCGCGGGCGTCTCGGCGATCTTCTTCATCGTCTTCCGGAAGTCGTACTCCAGGCGATGGAAGGTCATCCGCTCCCCGTCGTAGATCACGTAGCACGCGCGGTTGTCGCGGTCGCGAGGCTGCCCCACCGACCCGACGTTCACCAGCGTCCTGCGGGTATCGAGGACGTACTGGTTGTTGATCAGCTTCGGGAAGAGGAACTTCCCGTCCTCGGTGAAGATGCCCGGCTCGTGCGTGTGGCCGCAGAAGCCGATCCGCTCGATCATCGAGAAGATCTCGGTCATCTTCTCCTTGTCGTGCACGTCGGCGGCGCGGACGTACTCGCGCGTCGGGACCCGGGGCGACCCGTGCACGAAGACCATCCCGTCCACGTCGTGGCGGTCCGTCAGGTCGCCGAGAAAATTCCACAGCGCGTGGTTCTCCTCCTTGGACGCCTCCTTCGCGTTGAGCTGCTCCCGCGTCCAGTCGATCGCCGCGGAGGCCTCCTTGTTGAAGTCGGTCGCGATGAAGAGGAGGGCGTCCTCGTGGTTCCCTCGCAGCACCCGCGCGAAGTTGAGCGCCTTGAGGATGACCTCGCGGGGGTTCGGCCCGTAGCCGATCAGGTCGCCGAGACAGAGGATCTCGTCGATCTGCTTCGATTCGATGTCCTTGAGGACGACTTCGAAGGCTTCCAGGTTGCTGTGGATGTCGGAGAGGATCGCTCTGCGCATCAGGGACTTTGCGAGGGAGAGGGGAGAGGGCCTGTCTGGTAGCGAACGGGGCGATGCTATCCCCCGCTGTGGGGGGTGTCAAGTCAGAACAGGCGCGGCCCCTGCGGCTTGGAGGAAAGCCTTGCGCTGCGGTGCGCCAGCGCCTCGCGCTCGGGGTCGGACAGGGCGGGGAGCGCGAGGGCCCGTACGGTCCACCGGAGGGCCGCGACGCGGTCTCGCGAGACGTGCTCGTGGTACTTCGCGAGCTCCTCGAAGGGGAAGACGCCGGGCTCGGGGAGCTCCGCCATCTCGGTCCACGCCGAGACGGCCTCGACCCACTCCTCGCGCGCCTTGTGGAGGAGCGAGAGGCGTTCGAGGGCGCGGCGGCGCGGCTCCGGGGAGAGCGGACCCGCGAGCGCCGTCTCCAGGCAGGCGAGGGCCACGTCGGAGTTCCCGAGGCGGTCGTGGAGCTCGCCGGCGGAGGCGAGTTCGGCCCCCCCGGCGCGGCGGAGGGGGTCCTCGACGACGCGGACCACGCGGCACATCAGCGTCGCGAGGGAGAGGATGTCCTGGACGTTGTGGCGGAACACGGACGCGAGCGGACGCGCGTCGCGCGTCCGCAGGTAGTCGAAGTAGAGGGCGGGGATCGCGGAGCCGTCCACGTCGGGCCCGCGGCGGACGCCGAGGACCTCGCGTTCGAGCGTCGTGAGGCGGCAGTTCTCGACCGACTGGCGGAAGAGGCGGCGGGCGGGGAAGAGGAGGTCGAGGTGGGCGCGTCCCGAGAGGTCGAGGTCCACGCAGGCGAGGCGGAGGCGGGCCTCGAGGAGGGGGACGTCGAAGCACTTGCCGTTGAAGGTGACGAGGGCGTCGCAGTCGGAGACTTCCGAGGCGACGGCGGAGAGGAGAGCCTGTTCCTCCGAGAGGTCGCGGAGGACGTACTGGCGGACGGAGAAGGTCCCTCGGGCGATCCGTCCGACGCCGACGAGGAAGGCGAAGGTGCCGGTGCCGCCCGCGAGGCCGCTGGTCTCGGTGTCGAGGAAGGCCATCCGCTCCGCGGGGATGGTGCGGAGGCGCTCGTCGCCGGCCAGGAGGGCGGTGACGTCGCCGGGGAGGTCGGCGACGGCGTCGAGGGGCTCGATGCCGTTCAAGAGGCCGGGGCCGTAGGTCTCGACGGCGCGCCACGCCTTGCCGTAGGGCGTATCGACCTCGTCGCCGCGGATGACCTGCTCGATCAGGCCATCCGGCGGAACGACGTGCTCCGACGGTCCGCGGGAGAGCCTCTCGCGGATCGACGAGGGAGGCGGAGGGGCCTCCTTCCGCCCCATCATCCGATTCAGCCGTTCGCGTGCGTCCATGGCGTGATTACGTCGAGAGGGCCTTCTCGAGCAGCTCGCGGGCGAGTTCCTTGGAGCGCACGCCGACCTCGTTCACCGGGCCGACGCAGGAGGGGCAGCCCTGCGGGCAGGAGCAGGAACGGAGCGTCGCGAGGGCGCGCTCGAACAGCCCCTGGTGCGCGTCGAAGAGCTGCGGACTGAACCCCACGCCGCCCGGGTAGCTGTCGTAGAGGAAGACCGTCGGCTCGAATTTCGCCAGGTCCTCGAGCGAGACCGGGTTGCCCGCCGCGTCCGCGGGCTCCACGCGGCCCCCCTTCGCCCGCACGTCCCTCCCCCACCGCGCGAACCACTCCGCCGTGTGGTCGCCGACGCAGCGGTGGATGTCCCTGACATCGCACATCAGCGTGAACGGCGCCAGGTGGTGCAGGAGGTACGCGATGCCGACCACGCCGTCCAAGAGGTCGCTCCGCGCGTGCCCCGTCGCCTTCAGCATCTCGTCCGGGAAGGTGAACCAGTAGCTCGTGGTCTGCATCTCCTGATCGGGCAGGTTCACCTCGCCGAACCCCACGTTCTCGCGCGAGTGGAACTTCACCTTCTTGAACCCCGAGACCCTCCACGCGACGTGGACCTCCCCGTGTTCCTTTCGGCAGGTCGGCCCGTGCCCCTTCTCGAAGATGTCGAGCACCTTGACCGAGGTGTTCGTGATCGCGTCCGTGTAGTAGTCGACCTCGACCTTCTTCACGTAGGCCCGCCGCTGCTCGTAGTCGAGCTTCTTCACCTGGTACTGCGTCCCCTCGCACAGGTAGACGGCCTCCTCGTACACCGTCTCCGGGGCCGCCGTGTAGTCGACCTCGCCGATCACGCGGTTGTTGTCCGTCATGTCCATCACGACGAAGTTCTCGTTCGTCGCCGAGCGGAGCGAGACGCCGTCGGCCGGGTAGACCTCCTGCGTCCAGTGCCACTTCTGCCCCGCGTGGTGGAGGATCTTCTCCTCCTCGAGGTACTTCAGGATCCCCGGCAAGTCGTCCTTCCCGAACGACTCACCGTCCTGAATCGGCAGCTCGAACGCCGCGCACTTCACGTGCGAGATCAGGATGAGGAGGTTGTCGGGGTTCACGAGGCCGTGCTCGGGGGAGCGGCCGAAGAAGTAGTCGGGGTTCGTCACGAGGTACTGGTCCATCGGGTCGCTGCGGGCGATCAGGATCGCGCACGACTTCCCGCTGCGCCGCCCCGCGCGGCCCGACTGCTGCCAGGTGCTCGCCACGGTCCCCGGGTAGCCCGCCATGATGCACGCGTCGAGGGCGCCGATGTCGATCCCGAGCTCCAGCGCGTTCGTCGAGACCACGCAGCGGACCTCGCCGCTCCGCAGGCCCTGCTCGATCTCGCGGCGCATGTTCGGGAGGTAGCCCCCCCGGTAGCCCCGCACGCGGCCCCTGAGGTGGGGGTACTTCTCGAACCGCTCCTTCAGGTAGGTCGTCAGGATCTCGACGTTCAGCCGGCTCGTCGCGAAGCAGATCGACTGCACGTCCTCTCCGACGAACTCGCCGGTGAGCCGCTCGGCCTCCTTGAGGAAGCTGCGGCGGATCCCGAGCTCCTTGTGGACGACCGGGGGGTTCCAGAGGACGAGGGTCTTCTCTCCGCTCGGGGCGCCGTTGTCGTCGACCAGCTCGACGGGGAGCTCCGTGAGCTTTTCCGCGAGCTCCTTCGGGTTGGCGATCGTCGCGGAGCACATCACGAAGGTCGGCTTGGAGCGATAGAAGGCGCAGACGCGCTTCAGGCGGCGGATCAGGTTCGCCACGTGGCTCCCGAAGACGCCGCGGTAGGTGTGGAGCTCGTCCACGACGACGTACTTCAGGTTCTCGAAGAGCTTGGCCCACTTCGTGTGGTGGGGGAGGATCCCCTGGTGGAGCATGTCGGGGTTCGTGACGACGACGTGCCCCTGGGCGCGGATGGCCCGACGGGCGTCCTCGGGCGTGTCGCCGTCGTAGGTGAAGCTCTTGATCGGCATCCCGAGGGCCTCGACGACCTCCTGCATCTCGGCGCGCTGGTCGTTCGAGAGGGCCTTGGTCGGGAAGAGGTAGAGGGCTCGGGTCGCCTCGTTCCGGAGGACGGCGTCGAGGACGGGGAGGTTGTAGCACAGGGTCTTCCCGCTCGCGGTCGGCGTCACGACGACGACGTGGCGCCCGGCGAGGACGTGGGCGATCGACTGGGCCTGGTGGGTGTAGAGCCGCTCGATGCCGCGCTTCCGGTAGGCCTCCACGAGGCGCGGGTCGAGGGCCTCGGGAAAGTCGGCGTAGCGGGCCTCGCGCGCGGGGATGACGCGGACGGAGGTCGCGCAGTCGGAGTCGCGGCCCGTGAGGAGCTTGTGGAGGACGTGATCGACGGACATGGCCGGGGGATCCTACCCGGCGGCCCGGATGCGTAGAAGCGATTTTTCGCGGACCGGAATGCGCGGCGGGCGCCCCAGGCGAGGCGCCCGCGGATCGCGGATACGTCGCAGCGGCTACTTCGGCTCTTCGGCCGGTGGCGGCTCCTCGGGCTGGCCGTCGGCGGGCTTCTCGGCCGGCTCCGCGGGCTGCTCCGCGGGCTGCTCCGCGGGCTCGGCAGGCTGCGCGGGCTGCTCCGCCGGCTGTGCCGGCTGGACCGGCTGCGCGGGCTGGGCCGGGGCAGCTCCCGGATCCGCGGCGAGTGTGACCTCCGCCTTGATCCACGCATGACCTCGGAGGACGGTCAGGACGACCTTGTCGCCGGCCTTCGACTCGGCGGCGAGGGCCTGCAGGTCCTTCACGCAGAGGACGCCGCGGTCGCACCAGAGGAGGAGCGCGTCGCCCTTCTGGATGCCGGCCGCCGCGGCGGGGCTTGCGTCCGCCACGCCGGTGACCTCGAGGCGGCCCGCGCACCCTTCGGCGACCTGGAGGCCGAGCCACGCGCCCGAGGGCGCCGACGCCGCGGGGGCCTGCGGCTTCTGGAGCGATGCGAGCTCCTGGCGGGCCTTTGCGATCTCCGCACGGAGCCGACGGATCTCGGCGAGGCGGGCGTCGCGTGCCTCGCACTCGGAGCAGCCAGACGGGGCTGGCCGGGCGACGTCCTCGTGGCAGCCTTGGCGGCACCCGCCGCCCGGCTTCGCGGCTTCCTCCGCGAGGAGGCAGGAACCCCCAAACCACCCGAAGACGGCGGCCAGGACCGCGATTCCTCTCCAGTTCATCGCTCGCTCCCTCTAGTGGATCGACTCACGGAGGACAACGACTCCTCCGGATAGGACGGAGGGAACGAGCACGTCCATTCCGGACCGTCGCGAGAAGGCGGCGGCCCGGTGGGATCGCTTGCACAGTGGGGAGGGCTACTTGGGCTCTTCGGGCTCGGGGCCCGGCTCCGGCCCCGGCTCGGGCTCGGGCGTCGGCTCGGGCGTGGGCTCAGGGGTCGGTTCGGGCGTCGGTTCGGGGTTCGGCTCCGGATTCGGTTCGGGGTTGGGTTCGGGGTTCGGCTCCGGGTTCGGCTCCGGGTTGGCCTCCGGGTTCGGCGGCACATCGGGCGGGGGCTGGACCACGGGCTGCGCGGCGCCGGCGGCCTGGCCGAGCGTCGCATCGAGCGTCACCCACTGCCCATCGCGAACGACGACGACGGCCACCTTCTGCCCCGGGGCGCGCAGGTACGCCTGGTGCTCCAGGTGCTCCGAGCAGAAGACGCCGAATCCGTCGAACTGGACGACCTGGTCGCCCGCCTTCAGCCCCGCGGCGGCGGCCGCGGTGCCGGCCGGCGCGTCCTTGACGATGACCGGTCCGCAGCAGTCGGTGCAGACGGCCCCGAACGCGCCCTTCGGCCTCGCGGCCTCGGCGGCCGCGGCGGCAGCCGCGCGCGCCTTGCAGTACGCGTGATGGGCCTCCTGCGCGGCGCAGTCGGCGCACTTCCCGGCCTGGCACGCCTTCTCGGCGGCGCAGCTCGGGCAGGCGAGGCCGTACTTGCCATACTCGGCGCACGCGCCGCAGGGCCCCTTCTCGGCGGGGGCCTTCTCGCCGCAACACGCGCCGCACCCCTTGGCAACCGGCGGCTGCGCGTCCTCGCTGCGAGCGAGGGAGAAGGACAGGAACAGGGCCAGGATGCCCAGGATGGAAAGCTTCGGCAGACTCATGGCTGCACCCTCAATGGAACATGGCATGGAGATGGCCACCACGTTCCCCCCTCCGTGCAGGCCGGGAGGATCATAGGAAAAAGAAAACACGCTGGCAAGAGGGAATCCGCCCGGTGGCCGATCGGTGGCGGTGGCGTGTTCGTGCTCGGGCTCGAAATCGTTCTCGTGCTCGTTCTCGGTCTCGTTCTCGATCGAACGCGCTCAATCCGAGGACGAGACCGAGAACGAGCACGAGATCGATTTCGAGCCCGAGCACGAGCACGCCACCGTCACCGATTCTCACTTGCCGGTCGTTGCGAGAATCGCTCCCGCCGTCCTCATCGCCAGCGACATGATCGTGATTTGGGGGTTCACTCCCAGCGACGTCGGGACGACCGACCCGTCCGCAATCCACAGCCCAGGCACGTCGTGCGACTGCCCATACGGCCCGACGACCGACTTCGTCGGGTCCGTCCCCATCCTGCACGTGCCCAGCGGATGAAAGGCCATCATCTCGAACTGCGACGCCTTGAGCCGTTTCGCGCGGAATCGCTCCAGCTCGTCCCGATCGCGGATCTCCGGGAAGCCCATCACGGGGAGCAGGACGCGCTTCGCCCCCGCCTCGAGGAGGGCCTCCGCGATCAGCCCCATCATCCTCTGCGCCTTCGCACGGTCCTCGCGGGAGAGCCAATAGGTCACGAGCGGCCTGCCCCGCCAGACCCTCACGCGGCCGTTCGGCCCGTCCTTGATCATCCCGCCAAAGACCGCGACCTTCCTGAGGTCCCGGATCAGCTCCTGGAAGGCCCTCCCGACGAACGGCAGCGTCGGCGCGATCAGCCCGGGCGGCCCCTGGATCCCCTCGAGCTGGATCCCCTCCTCCTGGAAGCGGTGCACGCCGTACCCCTGCGGCACGCCGTGCCAGCCCTCGATGACCTCGTCGAACTGCGAGGCGATCCTCGTCGCGGGGTGGATCGTGAGGCCCCTCCCGACGAGCCCGCTCGAGTTGCCGATCGCCTGGGAGAGGAGGAACGCCGGCGTGTGGATCGTCCCGCACGAGAGGACGACGACGGGCGCCTTCACCGTGAGCGCGTGGCCGTCGGGGAGCCTCGCATCGATCCCGACCGCGCGGCCCTCCTCGAACCGCACGGCCGTTGCGCGGGCCTGCGTCCAGATCCTCGCCCCCGCCGCTCGCGCGCGAGGGAGGAACGTCAGGTTCATCGCGAGCTTCGCGTCCGAGGGGCAGCCGAAGCAGCAGACGGCGCACCCGCGGCAGTCGTCGCTCACGTTCCGGGTCAGCGGCCCGCCGCCCCACCCGAGCTTGTCTGCCCCGCGCTTGAAGACCAGGGCGTTCTTCCCGAGGACCGCCTCCTTGACGGGCTGGACGTTCTGGACCTTCTCCACCTTCTCGAAGTACGGCCTCATCGCCTCGACGGAGACGTCGGGCAGGCCGAAGTCGCGCGCCCACCCCTCCAGCACGCGGTCCGGCGTGCGGAGACACGTCCCCGAGTTGATCGTCGTGGTCCCGCCGAGCGTCTTCCCCAGCGGCAGCGGGATCGCGGGGATCCCGATCGTCGAGGTGAGCCCCGCGTCGCGGTAGAGGAGCGGGACCATGTCGACCGGGCGGCGGTTGAAGTCCTTCCGCGTGAACTCCCTCCCCTCCTCGAGGAGGACCACCTCGCGCCCCGCCTCGGCCAGCTCGCTGGCGACGACGGCCCCACCGGCGCCTGATCCGACGACGACGACGTCGGCCGTCTCCGTGCGATCCTCCTGGATCAGCCCGCCGTCGATCACCGGGGTCATCGCGGCGCCCCCCCTTCGTGCTGGCAGAGGCGGTCGTACCCGACGGCCTGCTCCACGGCGGGGGTCGAGGCGTACGGCATGCCGGTCGCCATCTTGAGCAGCAGGCAAACCATGCGCCGCCAGTAGAAGCGGCTCGACTCCCAGCGCTCGACGACGTGGATGCGCCGTTCGAGCGGGAGGCGCGAGAAGCCGCGGAGCGTCCCGTCGAAGACGCGGGTGGCGTGTTCGAAGACGAAGATGGCCTTCCGCACCAGGTCGGCGACCTCGTCGTCGGCCGAGGCGAAGAGCGCGTCGAACGCGCCTTGAGGAATGGCGGCCTCGGCGGCTCCGGGGAGGCCGGGCACGGCGGGGAAGGCCGCCTCGGCGAAGGCCGTCAGGACCGCGCGCTGGCGGTCGTTGAATACCGACATGGGGAGGCTACCCCGCCGTGGCTCCCGTGAGGAGGTACTCGAGCAGCGTGCGGACGGGCTGTCCCGTCGCGCCGACCGGGCCGTACGGCTGCTCCTTCCCGGTCCAGGCCGTCCCTGCGATGTCGAGGTGGACCCACGGGGTCCCGTCCTCGACAAACTGCTGCAGGAAGAGCGCGGCCTTGATGCTGCCGCCGTCGCGGGAGGTGCCGATGTTGCGCATGTCGGCGACCTCGCTCTTCATGTTGTCGAAGTAATCCTTGGGCATCGGCATCTGCCACATCCGCTCGCCCGTGCGGTGCGCCGCGGCGAGGACGCGGTCGGCAAGGGGCTGGTCGTTCGTGAAGACGCCTGAGTATCCGCTGCCGAGGGCGATGGAGATCGCGCCGGTGAGGGTGGCGACGTCGATGACCTCGTCGGCGCCCTCCTTGCAGGCCCACGCGAGTCCGTCGGCGAGGACGACGCGCCCCTCGGCGTCGGTGTTGATGACCTCGATCGTCTTCCCATTGAGCGCCTTGAGGACGTCGCCGGGCTTGTATGCGGCGGCGCCGGGCATGTTCTCGGTGGCGGGAATGATGCCGATCACGTTGACGGGGGGCTGGAGCTCGGCGATCACGCTGAAGGCGCCGAGGACGGCCGCGCCGCCGCCCATGTCCATCTTCATGTGCTCCATGCCGTCGGCCGGCTTGATGCAGAGGCCGCCGGAGTCGAACGTGATCCCCTTGCCGACGAGGGCGACGGTCTTGCGCGCGCGGCCCGGCGCTTTGTACTTCAGGTAGAGGAAGCGCGGGGGCTCGGTGCTGCCGAGGGAGACGCCGAGGGCGGCGCCCATGCCGAGCTTCTTCATCTGGGCGGGGCCGAAGGCCTTCATGGAGACGCCCTTTTTCGCGATGGAGCGGGCGACCTGCTCCAGGCGGCGGGGCGTCATGGCGTTCGGGGGCTCGTTGACGAGGTCTCGCGCGAAGCTGGCGGCGCGGCCGAAGAGCGACCCGCGTTCGGCGGCCTGGGCGAGCCTGGCTCCGCCCTTCCCGGCGGCGGGGAGGATCTCAACCTCGTCGATGCGCTTCTCGTCTGCGACCTTGCTCTTGTGCCGGGTGAACCGGTAGGTGGCGAGCTGGGCGGCCTCTGCGACGGCGGCGACGGCGCGCTCGGCCTCGACGCGGAGCTTGCCGGCGGGCATGGCGATCGAGAGGGAGCGCGCGCCGAGGTCGCGGGCGCGCTTGACGGCGCGGCCGGCGGTCTTGCGGATCGTCTCGGCCGTGATCGCCTCGGGGCTCCCCAGGCCGCAGAAGATCACGCGACGGGCGGGGGAGTTGCCGGGCGGGTGAGCGACGACGACCTCCTCCTCCTTGCCCTTGAACCCGTCCTCGCGGACGGTCTGGAGGACCTTCTCGGCGGCCCTCCGGTCGACGGGGGCGTCGGCGAGGACGCGGTCCCCGTCCTTCCACACGAATACGGCGAGGGTCTTGTCTCCGCCCTTCCACGCCTTGCCGTCGTGGATCTTCACGCGCATCGTTCTGCTCCTGCGTTCACGGGGGCGGAAAGGATACCACTCGCCCGCGAGCAGGGTCAACGAACGCGCAGCGGGAACGACCGCTTGTCCGCGGCGATGCGCGGGGGTACGATGCGAGCGTATGAGCTATCCCTTCCCCGGCATGAACCCCTGGCTCGAGCTCCGGCAGCGCTGGGAGGACGTGCACAATACCCTCATCATCTACATTCGCGAAGCTCTGTCGCCACGGGTGAGCCCGAAGTACTACATCGCCGTCGAGGCACGGGTGTACCGAGTGGAGGGCGGGGGAGTGGAGTTCGTGGGACGCCCTGACCATACCATCCTCGATCCGGAACCTCCGACGGGGGTGAGCGACGGAGTTCGAACGCGCCGTCTCCCGGTCCGCGTGCATGTCCCGATCACAGACGAGGTCCACGAGACCTACCTTGAAGTCCGCGGGGTCGAAAGCGGCGATGTGGTGACGGTGCTGGAAGTCCTGTCCTACGACAACAAACGCCCCGGTCGTGGGCGGGACAGCTACGAGGAAAAGCGGACGAACATCCTCGACTCCCGAGCGCACCTGGTGGAGATCGACCTTCTCCGCGACGAGCCGCCGATGCTTGTCTACGGCACCAGGCAGATGGGCGACTATCGCCTGCTCGTGAGCGCTGCGTCGAAGCGTCCCGTGGCCGACCTGTATCCCTTCGACGTCCGCGACCCAATCCCGCCCATTCGCATCCCGCTGAAGAAGGGCGACGTCGAGCCCGAGCTCGACCTGGGAAAGGTGCTGCACGACATGTACGACCG
>CAZYRM010000205.1:0-10923 GCA_964649705.1 uncultured Planctomycetia bacterium | reverse complement strand
CGTAGTTGTCGGCCGTGTCGTAGAAGTTGATCCCGAGGTCGAGGGCCTTCCGCATGAGGCGGATCCCCGTCTCGTCGTCCTTCACGCCCCACCACGGGGACGCAACGGTCCAGACGCCGAAGCCGATCTCGGACACCTTCTGGTTCGTCTTTGCGAGCTGGCGGTACTTCATCCGTTCTCCACTATCGCTCCCGATAGAGCGCGTCGCGCTCCACCGGGACGTATCCGGCCTGCCGAATGAGGTGGCGGAGCAGGTCCGCGCTGACACCCTCGGGGGTCGTCGCCCCCGCCATGTGGTAGATCTTCTCCTCGATCACCGTCCCATCGAGGTCGTCCGCGCCCCAGGAGAGGCCGACCTGCGCGATCGCGAGCCCGAGCATGATCCAGTAGACCTTGATATGGTCGAAGTTGTCCAGCATCAGACGCGCGACGGCGACGTTCCGCAGGTTCTCCACCCCGCCCGGCGCGGGGATCATCTCCATGTAGGCGTTCTCGGGGTGGAAGGCGAGCGGGATGAAGGCGAGGAAGCCCCCCGTCTCGTCCTGCAGGGCGCGGAGTCGCATCAGGTGGTCCACGCGGTGCTCGGCCTCCTCGACGTGGCCGTAGAGCATCGTGGCGTTCGAGCGGATGCCGAGGGAGTGCGCCTCGCGGTGGATGTCGAGCCACTTCTCCGCGCTCGTCTTCTCGGGGCAGACGCGACGGCGGACTTCCTCGTGAAAAACCTCCGATCCCCCCCCTGGGAGCGAGTCGATGCCGGCCTCCTTGAGGCGCACGAGGACCTCTCGGGTCGTGATCCCGGAGAGCTGAGCGACCCAGTCGATCTCGACGGCCGTGAAGGCCTTCAGCGCGACGCTGGGGTGCCTCTGCTTGAGGCCGCGGAGCATGTCGACGTAGTACGAGAGCGGGAGGTCGGGGTGGAGGCCTCCGACGATGTGGAGCTCGGTCGCGTGGCGGACGTCGAGCTCCTCGGCCTTCTTGAAGACCTCGTCGAGGGACATCTCGTAGGCGCCCTCCTGGCCGCGGCGTTTTCCGAAGGCGCAGAAGAAGCAGACCTCGGTGCAGAGGTTGGAGTAGTTGATGTGCTGGTTGAGGACGTAGAACGCCTTCCTGCCGTGCCGACGGGTGCGCTCGGCGTTGGCGAGGGCGCCGAGCCCGGCGAGGTCGCGGGTGGCGTAGAGGACGAGGCCGTCCTCGAAGGAGAGGCGTTCGCCGGCGAGGACCTTGTCCGCGACGGGCCTCAGGTCGGGCGCGAGGCGTCGGACGGCGGGGGCCTCGACGAGCGTGGGCATCTATCCTCCGATGGCGTACATCGCGCGCTCGGGCTGCTGGAAGCCGGGGAGGGAGATCAGGTGCCCGGCCTTCTTCCGCATCACGGCGTCGCGGAGGACCGCCTCGAGGTCGGCATCGCTGGCGCCGCTCCTCAATGGGCCCTTCAAGTCGTATTCCTCGGTCGAAAAAAGGCAATTCCGGATCTTCCCATCGGCGGTGACCCGGATCCGGTCGCAGCTCTGGCAGAACGGCTTGGTGACGCTGGCGATGATCCCGAAGTCGCCCTTGCCGTCGGTGAAGCGCCACACGCGGGCGGGGTCGCTCGGGTCCTGGCCGGGGAGGGGCTCGATCGGGCCGATGGCGCGGGCGGCGGCGAGCATCTCGTCGGCGGTGACGACCTTGTCCCGGCTCCACTGGTGGTCGCCGTCGAGGGGCATGAACTCGATGAAGCGGACCTGCCAGCGCCCCTCGCGGGAGCGGCGGACGAACTCGCCGACCTCGTCCTCGTTCACGCCTCGCATGACGACGGTGTTGATCTTGATGGGCGCGAAGCCGGCGCGCTCGGCGGCCTCGATCCCCGCGAGCACCTGGGGGAGGGCCTCTCGGCGGCAGAGCTGGTGGAAGCGGTCGGCGTCCATGGTGTCGAGGGAGACGGTGAGGCTGCGGAGGCCGGCCTCGCGGAGGGGCCTGGCGAGCTCGTGGAGGAAGTAGCCGTTCGTCGTCATGCTCAGGCCCTGGAGGCCGGGGAGGTCCTTGAGCTGGGCGACGAGGTGGGGGATGTCCTTGCGGGCGGTGGGCTCGCCGCCGGTGATGCGGATCTTCTGCACGCCGAGAGTGACGGCGATGCGGGAGATGCGGGTCATCTCCTCGTAGGAGAGGACCTCGGCGCGGGGGATCCACGAGACCTGCATGGGCATGCAGTAGGCGCAGCGGAAGTTGCACCGGTCCGTGACGGACAGGCGCAGCTTCCGGACGACCCTTCCGAACGTATCGACCAGCGGCCCGGGCATGTGGGGTCTCCCGAAGTCTGGTATTCTAGTGCCGCGTGCGGGCCGGTTCAACTGCGGCGACTCGGGAGGAAGGGAAGGCATGGCCGCGCTGGGGGCCTTCGTTGTCACGTTCGGCCTCTTCCTGGGAGGATGGGTCCTCGCACAGCTTCTCCTGTCGTCCGTGCGGGCTCGGACGCGACGCGCAAGAGAGGCTGCGGAGGGCCTGATGGAGGACGTGATGGTCCTGGTCGAGCGCGGCGCCGTCGATCGCGCCTTGCAGGCCGCCGAGTCCCACGCGACGGTCTTCGGGTGGGCCCTCGCTCGGGTCCTCGCGGCGGAACCCGCGAGTCGTGCCGAGCGAGCCGGGGAGCTCGAAAAGTCCTGGAAGTCGCGGCCGTCCGGGGTGCCGGGGGGCGGGTACGAACTGGTCGCGGCGCTTCTCGCGCTGCCCGGGCTGGCGGGCGCGTACCTGCTGGAGATGTACGCCTGCATGGGGAGCCTCGACACGCTGTCGGATCGCCTCGGCGTCGTCGTCCTGGCCGCGCTGGGAGCGGTGCTCGGGCTGTGGCTCCACTCCTCGGGTGTCGCGAGGATCGGCGCGGAGCGTCGCGGACTCGCGGACTCGTATCGCGAGTATGTCGGGAAGCTGATGCGGGCCCTGGACCCGCCGCCCCCAGGGGGCATTGGTCCCGCGGGGGAGGTGGAAGAGCCCGGCGAACAGACCGGTCGATCTACTCTCCCCTGAAGCGGTGGCGAGGGTCTCTCGGAGGGCCTCGCACGAGTCACGAGCGCGCTGGACGAGCCGCGGGCCGATACGCCCGCCTGATGCGAGCGGGAGCTTGAAGTGCTGCTCTTTGGCGCATGCCTGCCCTCTCTGCCGGCGCTTTTCGCGTTGGCCATCCTCTGGGCGTTTCGGCTCGCCGCGCGGACGGCCCGGCGGCGGGTCGAGGTCGCGTCCGCGGAGCTGGTCGAGGACGTCAGGTCCCTGGCCTCCAGGAACGCGAGCGAGCGGATCCGTCCGCTCCTCGAGAGCATGGACACGCCCTTCTCCCGGGGGCTCCTGTCGATGCTCTATGGGGGAGGCGACTCGGCAGGGTCCATCGACGAAGGGATTCGATCGCGGCTGAGGAAGGAGGGCGTCGGGAAAGTCAGCGTCGCGGACCGGTTCGTCGGGGTCATTGCGGGCATCCTCGTGGGGTACGCCGCGTTGTTGCTCCTGTTGGCAGCGAGCGGCCCCTCCCTCCACCAACTCTGGCCGGATCTCTTCCTATTGTTCGTGATCCTCTTCGGTCCGCTCGCCGCGGCCGTGGTCGCTGTTCGAATCGTCCTGGCCCTCGGCCGAGAGCGCCGCATCCTGGCCCTTCGGCTGGACGCCCTGGCCCGCGAAGCGCTCTTCGCGCTGATGCCGCCTACTCCCCCTTGAACTGGGGCTTGCGCTTCTCGAGGAAGGCGGTCATCCCCTCTTTCTTGTCGGCGCTCTCGAAGAGGACCGACTGCGCCATCACCTCGAATTGGAGGCCCGCATCGAGCGGCGCCCGCGCGGAGAGGTTGAGCGCCTGCTTCGCCAGGCGGACGGCGAGGGGCCCGCGAGAGAGGATCTTGCGCGCCATCTCCTTCGCCGCGGTCAGCACCTGGGCGGGCGGGACGACCTGGTTCACCAGGCCGATTCGGAGGGCCTCGGCGGCGGGGATGATCTCGCCGGTGAGGACCAACTCCTTCGCCTTCCCCAGCCCCACGAGCCGCGGGAGGCGCTGCGTGCCGCCCGCGCCGGGGATGATTCCGAGGCCCGTCTCGGGGAGGCCGAACTTCGCGGCCTCGCTCGCGACACGCAGGTCGCACGCCATCGCGATCTCGCAGCCTCCGCCCAGCGCGAAGCCGTTCACGGCCGCGATCGTCGGCTTCTCGAACTGCTCGATCGCCGTGAAGAGGCGGGCGTTGATCCCCTGGAGCCCCTCCTTCATCTTGCGGGCGAGGAGGTCCTTGATGTCGGCGCCTCCGACGAAGGCCTTGTCGCCCGCCCCCGTCAGGATGACCACGCCAACCGAGTCATCCGCGCGGAACTCGTCCAGCGCGCGGTACACCTCGTCGACGGTGGCCTTGTTGAGGGCGTTCCGGACCTCGGGGCGGTTGAACTGGAGGAGGCCGATGCCGTCCTCCACGGAGAGCAGCAGGTTCTCGTACGGCATGGCGGTCTCCCCAAACGTCCTTGAACCACCAAGACGCCATGTCGCCCTTGGCGTCTTGGCGGTCATCCATGGTACGGCCAAGGCGCTAGTAGTCGTACACCCCGCGGCCGACCTTCTTGCCGATGCGGCCCGCGGCGACGTACTGCTCCATGAGCGGGCAGGGGCGGTACTTCTCCCCGAGCGTCTTGTGCAGGAAGCGCAGCACCGCCAGGCGCGTGTCCAGGCCCACCAGGTCCACCATCTCGAACGGACCCATCGGATGGTTCAGGCCCAGCTTCACCGCCTTGTCGATGTCCCGAGCGCTCGCAATCCCCTCCTGCAGCATGAAGAAGGCCTCGTTTCCAATCATCGCGTTGATGCGGCTCGTGATGAAGCCCGGCGACTCCCGCACGTCCACCGTCTCCTTCCCCATCCGCTGCGCCACCGCCTCCGCGGCCTTGAACGTCTCCTGCGACGTCTCCAGGCCGCGCACGATCTCCACCAGCTTCATCATGTGGACCGGGTTGAAGAAGTGCATCCCCACGAACTGCCGAGGCCTCGACGTCGCCGCCGCCATCTCCGTGATCGAGAGCGCGCTCGTGTTCGAGGCCAGGATCGCGTGCGAAGGGGCGGCCTTGTCCACGCGCGAGAACATCTCCAGCTTCAGCTCGATCTTCTCCGGGATCGCCTCGATCACCAGGTCGGCGCTCGCCACGCTCCTCTCGATGCTCGTCTCGATCGAGACCCGCTCCGCCGCCGCCTTCGCGTCCGCCTCCGTCACCTTCCCCTTCTCCACCCCTTTCCGCAGGTTCTCCTTGATGCGATCGAGCGCCTTCTGGAGCAGGTCCATCGACACGTCGTTCAGGACCGTCGTGTACCCGCCCATCGCGGCCACCTGCGCAATCCCGTGGCCCATCGTGCCCGATCCCAGGACGACGATCGTCTTCACGTCGCTCATGGCAGCAGCTTCCTCGCGTTCTCGTACAGGATCTTCCTCCTCGCCTCCTCGGGGAGAGGAAGCTCGAGGAACTTCTCCAGGTTCGCCTTCACCCCCGGCACCATCGGCGCCGGCCAGTCCGTCCCGAAGAGGCACTTGTCGGCCAGCCCCTCCAGCTTCGGGAAGTACGTCAGCAGGCTCTGAGGCGGGATGCTCGACACGTCAAAGTAGAGGTTCTCGAACCGACGAACGAGGAAGATCGCCGTCGGCATCCAGAGGGGCCTCCCCCCGTGCGCCATGATCACCCTGAGGCGCGGAAAGTCGAGCACGACGTCCTCGACGTCCATCGGGTCGCCGTACTTGTTCCGAGCCCCGTGGAAGATGCTCGTCCCCGTGTGGATGAGGACCGGCCAGCCCCACTCCTGCGCCTTCTCGTACATCACCTGAATCGTGCGGTTGCCGTTCAGGTAGTCGTTCACGCGGAAGAGCTGGTGAGGGCCGTGGACCTTCAGCCCCCTCACGCCCAAGTCGCGCAGGCGGTTCATGTCCCCCTCGGGGTCCTTCGAGAAGCGGGGGTGGACACTACCGAAGGCGACCATGCGGTTCGGGTGGGACGCGGCGTACCTGGCACCGAACTCGTTCGCCTCGAAGGTGAAGCCCATGGTGTCCGGCGCGACGTAGTTCATCAGCCAGGCGCGCTCGACGCCGGCGTCGTCGAGGATCGCGATGAAGCGCGCCGGGTCGGCCATCACCTGCTGCATCAGATCGAAGTCGCGGCCCCTCCGCATGCGGTCGAGGACCTCGGGGCGCATGAGGTTCCACGGCTGGATGTGAACGTGGGAGTCGATGACGGGCATAGGGCGGGCATCCTACGCGGCAGGCGCAACCCTGTCCACGCCGAAATGTCCGCTGTTCGGCCCTGCCGAACTTCGCCACGAAACGAAACGTTCGGAAGCCTGGCCGGGCCCATGGGGCACCTCGTCACGACTTCCAGAGCTGCAACCCACACGGAGCTCATAGGTTGCTTCAGTTTCAACCGGTCCGGAAGTCACTTCGCTCCGGCGAGCCCCTTGCGGAACGTGAGACGGTCTCGGTGGCTTTGGGTGGCTCGAACGGAGGGAAATCCATGAGGGCGTCCGCCAACCGCCGCAGTGGTGTCGTCCTCCTCTTTTCCATCGCCGTCCTGGCGCTGATGTCCCTCCTCGCCGTCATGTTCACGACCACATCGAGGATGGAGCGGAACGTCAGCCGCAACTACGTCGACGACGCCCGCGCGAAGATGAACGCCGAGACGGGCCTCAACGTGGCGATCAGCTCCCTCCGCGAGATCGCGCAGAGGCGCGCCTGGGACAATCCGAACGAGCCCTGGCTGTTCCCGCTCGACCCGACGCGGAACCCGTTCGTGACGAGGCCCACCACGTGCGGCTTCGCGATCGAGACCGCGAGGAGGCCCTCGTTCCTCGGCGGCCCGCCCCTCCCGAGCGGAGCGCCGGTCTCGGGGACGCCCGCGCAACAGGTCGCCTCCACCTACGAGGGCGGACGGGACTACTACCGCCTCAAGGTCATCGACTGCGCCTCCCAGCTCAATGTGAACCTCTTCGACATCGGCGCGAGCCCCTCGGCGAAGGCGGTCCTCGAGGGGATGCTGACGAACCTGGGCCGCGCGATCCAGGACACGGTGCAGGGCGCGCGGAACCCCGTCGGGAACCAGGCCGCCGCGATCACGAACTACCGCCTGACGCTGCCCGGGAAGGTCTACTCCAGCGAGGAGCAGCTCGTGGAGGCCCTCCGCGCGGTCTTCCCGACCGACTGCGAGGCCCGCTACCACACGCTCCGCGACTTCGTCACGACGCGCGGCTGGGTGGACGAGACGCAGTCGGCGGCGGGAAACTACCGCCCCGCGACGGACTTCCCGATCTCCCCCTCCCGCCGCCTCGACCTCGTCCGCCGGGGGCGGTCCCCGATCAACGTGAACGTCGCCCCGCCCGCCGTGCTCGTCTCCGCGCTCGCGGGACTCTGCGGCCACGAGCTGGGCCTCGCGCCGTACCAGGCCGCCATCATGGGCGTGGCCCCCGCACAGTGGGTCAAGACGCTCGCCACGTCGGGCGGGAGCAGCTCCTGCGTCACGTATCCGATCGCGCGGCAGGTCGCCGCCGCGATCGTGGACCGACGGACCTCGCAGGGGCCCTTCCGGACATGGGGGGAGTTCGAGTCGTTCGTCGACACGATCCCGCTGACCCCGCAGCAGCGGATGGTCGTCAAGGCGAACGCGAACCCGAACCTCCGCCTGAACAAGTTCAACCCGAACGAGGTCGTCTTCCAGAGGATCGACAAGGTCGACCTCGGCTACTTCCCCGAGGGGACCTCCGGCGCGCCCCAGAAGTCCGGGACGACCGAGTTCAGCTTCTCGTCGATGGGGTACTTCGAGATCGAATCGCTCGGCCGCGTCTCCCGCTTCGAGGGGGGCCGCGAGGTCGTCCAGGCCAGCAAGCTGCTCTTCACCACGGTCAAGGTGTTCGACGTCGTGCGCCTGACGACGCAGAAGGACTTCGTCGACAGCCTCGTCTCCGCGTCGCGCGCGCGGTCCTATCCCGAGTCGCTCGACGAGGCGGCCTTCGGCGGGAGCGAGCGCGGCGACGAGTCGAGGGGCGGGGCGAACCGGTTCGACGGGGCGATTGCGATCGGCACGGAGTGGGACGACGCGGCGCGGGCGGGGCAGACGTTCTACCACTCGTTCGGCCGCTCGCTTTCCTCGACGACCCCTCGGATGGCGCCGCTGGAGAACGGCAAGCACGAGACGGGGGCCGGCAGCTCGGGCGGCAACCTCTCGGTGCTCGAGGGGAACGACCTCGTGCCCGACGGGCTCCTGAACTGGCGCTGGCCGGGCGGGCAGGAGGAGCTGGACTTCGAGACAACCCCGGGCGTTGTGCCCGACGGCGCGGGGGCGCTCGCCGGGTCGGTCGACCTCTGGGTCAAGCTCGCCTCGGACCCGAGCCGGGGGAGCGACGAGGTGCTCTTCTACGCGGTGAAGGAGATCGCGCGCGGCGTATCGGTCGACTCGGCGGGGAACCCCGTGAGCTCGCCGGAGCAGCGCTGGGGGCTCGCCTGGAAGCTGGAGCGGTTCGGGACGAGGATCCGGAGCACGAGGTTCCTCTACGGCTACCCCGACCGCGAGAGGCTGATGCCCGACCTGCGGGCGCCGGGGGCCCTCGCCCCGAACGGCGCCGTGAGGCTGGCGTACACGGAGGTCGACTTCTTCTGCACATCCTGGAAGGCGCACGAGTGGCACCGCCTGACGCACTCGTGGACCAACGGGACGGAGCAGTGGCTCGACGTCGACGGGCAGCGGGCGGGGATGACGTTCCAGCTCGAGCGCGAGAAGGCGCAGGACGTCGGGGCGCAGTTCGACTGGAGGCCGGGCGCGGTGTTCAAGCGGACCGTGAACGGCTTCCGACTGGTCACGCTCGACCCGGACCAGCGGTTCCAGGTCGGGGGGTACAGCTACACGTACCGGAACCCCGACCGCGCCGCGAACCGGGTGCGGGTCTACAACCAGCAGTGGCAGATCCTGGAGGGGCAGACGCTGGAGCGCTACCCGAACGCGACGATCGACGAGGTGCGGATCGCGACGCGGCCGGCCTCGTCGGGGGCGCGCGACCGGTATGCGACCCAGGGGAGCTCGTGGCGCGGGCGGATTCCGTACACGGCGCTCGGCGGCGGTCGTCTGGGCACGGTGTCGTACACCGTCTACTACCCGAAGGTCCTGGGGTCGCGGAGCCTGACGCCCGGACAGCTCCGGATCGGCTTCCAGGCGGGCTTCTCGAGCAAGGGCCTGGAGCGGTCGCCGTCGCCCGCGAGCGGCGCGGTCCACGACGGGGAGGGTTGGGGCGTCTACGCGAGCGCGGACAGCGCGATCCCGACGGGGGAAGACCTGCGGTTCGAGATCGAGTTCAGGAACCCGGGCGGGATCACGCCGCTCACGGTCACGCCCGTCGTGGACGACATCACGGTCACGGTGATGGGCGAGGTGCGGCACCTGGAGTACTCCTGGGTCCTCCGCCCCGACCCGCAACCCTGATCCTGGAGCAGCTTGACAGGACGCGCGCCCGCACGTTGAATGGCGCCCCTTCTCTGGAGGCGCCACACCGATGAAGGCCGCTCGCATCCACGCCCACGGGGGCCCCGAGGTCTTCCGCCTGGAGGAGGCCCCCGACCCGATCTGCCCGCCCGACGGGGTGCTGATCGAGGTGAAGGCCGCCAGCGTGAACCACCTGGACGTCTTCGTCCGCCGCGGGATGCCCGGGATCAAGGTCCCCTTCCCGAAGATCGTCGGCGCGGACGCCGCGGGCGTCGTGAAGCTCGTCGGGCCGCTCGTGAAGCGCATCCAGCCCGGCCAGCGCGTGACGGTGAACCCGGGGATCCAGTGCTGCCAGTGCGAGTTCTGCACGTCGGGGCGCGGGTCGATGTGCCTGACCTACGCGCTCCTGGGCGAGCATACGGACGGCGCCTACGCGCAGCTCGTCGCGGTCCCCGAGAGGAACGTCCACGTCCTCCCCGACGCGATGCCGTTCGAGGAGGCCGCCGCGTACCCGCTCGTCTTCCTGACGGCCTGGTCGATGCTCGTGACGAAGGCGCGCGTGAAGGCGGGCGACGACGTGCTGATCCTCGCCGCGGGCGCGGGCGTGGGGACTGCGTGCGTCCAGATCGCGAAGATGTGCGGCGCGCGGGTCTTCGCGACGGCGAGCACGGACGAGAAGCTCGAGAAGTGCCGCAAGCTCGGCGCGGACGTCCTGATCAACTACAAGGAGAAGCCGTTCGACGCCGAAATCCGCCGCCTGACCGAGAAGCGCGGCGTGGACGTTGTGATCGACTACGTCGGGAAGGACACCTGGCAGCAGAGCTTGAGGTCGCTCCGCCGCGGGGGCCGCCTGGTAACATGCGGCGCGACGACGGGCTTCGACCCGGCCGAGGACCTTCGGCACATCTTCTACCGGCAGGTCGAGATCCGCGGGTCCACGATGGGCTCGATGGCGGAGTTCGCCGAGGTCACGCGTTGCGTCTTCCGCGGGCAGCTCAAGCCGGTGATCGACCGCGTCCTGCCGCTCTCGGAGGCGCCCGAGGCGCACCGCCTGATCGAAGCCCGCGCCCCGTTCGGGAAGATCATCCTGAAGCCGTAGCACGGGCCGCGACGGCGTCCTAGTCCAACAACGCTAGCCCGGAACGGCTTCGGTGGCGGTGGCGTGCTCGGGATCGTACTCGAAATCGTTCTCGTGTTCGTTCTCGGTCTCGTTCTCGGAACGCCGGCGTCGAGAACGAGACCGAGAACGAGCACGAGAACGATTTCGAGCCCGATTACGAGCACGCCACCGCCACCGAAGCCGTTCCGGAGTAGCGTTGTAGGATTACCCCTCATACCCCGAGCTATAGAGGTGGCGGGAGGCCTCGCGGTCGTAGGTGAGGTCGGACATCCACTTCAGCGCGGCGCGGAAGCTGCCGCGGATGCTCGCGAGGTGCTTGAGGTAGATCAGCTTCCAGCCGAACCAGCCGAGGAACCCCTCCAGCG
>CAZYRM010000204.1:8768-11080 GCA_964649705.1 uncultured Planctomycetia bacterium | reverse complement strand
GCGGCCCGCGCTCTCCGCGAGGCCGGCCCTGATGAAGCGCGTCGGCGGGGCGTAGCGACGACCACGGGAGGGGCGGGATCGGCCCGCCCCTCCCCCCCTCCCCTCGGCGCCCGCGCGCGCAGCCCATGCACGCGGGCTACGGGCACGGGCTACGGGCACGGGCTGCGGGCACGGGATGCGGACTCTCGGGTCGCGGGCGCGGGCGCGGGCGCGGGGTGCCCACGATGAGAACGAGGTGGGCGATGGAGTTCGACCGAAACCGAGACAGGCGGCGCGGCTGCTCCGCGCCACCATTCGGGAACTCCTGGGCGCAAAAGTCCGGCGTTGAATTCGCGCGCCGGTCCTCTACAATACGTTTTCCGCCTGCGGAGAGGGGAAAAGGCGGATCCTCGTACCACCCTTTGCCGGAGGCCTCATGCGCAGCCCCTTCCTCCTCGCCCTCCTCCTCGCCCTCCCGCTCGCCGCGAAAGACACCGTCGCCACCGTCGCCAGCGGCGGAGAGGCCACCCGAGGGCTCCGCTTCCCCACCCTCTCCCCCGACGGCAAGCGCGTAGCATTCACCTACGGCGGCGATATCTGGGTCGCCCAGGCCGACGGCGGCGCGGCCTCCCGCGTCACCCTCCATGAGGCCTACGAGACCAAGCCCCGCTGGTCCCCCGACGGCAAAGCCATCGCCTTCATTTCCAACCGCGCGGGCAGCTACGACGTGTGGACCGTCTCCCCCGACGGAGGCGTCCCTACCCAGCTCACCTTCCACTCCTCCGCCGACGTCCTCTCCGGCTTCTCCCCCGACGGCGCCTGGGTCCTCTTCGACTCCGACCGCGACGGCACCACCGAGTGCTGGGCCGTCCCCACCGGCGGAGGCACCGAACGTCGCCTGACCAGCCGCGGCGGCAGCTTCCCCGTCCTTGCCCCCGACGGCAAGACCGTCGTCTACTGCAACGGCACCACCGCCCGCAATATCCGCGACTACAAGGGCAGCGGAAACTGGGACCTCTACGTCATCCCCTTCGAGGGCGGCATCGAGAAGAAGCTCACCACCTGGGAAGGCAACGACTTCTTCCCCGCCCTGAGCGCCGACGGCGCCACCATCTACTTCGTCTCCGAACACGACGCCCGCTACCAGATGTGGGAGGTCCCCCTCGCCGGCGGAGAGCCCAAGGCCGCCGTCGCCGTCAAGGACGTCGACGTCATGAACCCCTGCCTCGGCTGGGACGGCAAGACCATCGCCTTCGAGGACGACTACCGCGTCAGCACCGTCTCCGTCGACGGGAGCGGGATGCGGACCCTCGCCATCGAGATCAAGAGCGACGTCAAGGGGTACGAGGTCCGCAAGCGCACGCTCACCACGGGGGCCAAGGACCCCGACCTGTCCAGGGACGGCAAGTGGATCGCCTTCTCCCTCGGCGGAGACATCTGGGCCATGTCCGCGGGCGGCGGCGAGTCGATCCGCCTGACCTCCGGCCCCGCCACCGACGAGTGGCCCCGCTTCTCCCCCGACGGGACCAAGATCGCGTATTGCTCCGACACCACCGGCAACTCCGACATCTTCCTCGTCGCCGTCGACGGAGGCGACGCCGTGCCCCTCACCAACCACCCGAAGGACGACTTCTACCACTCCTGGGCCCCCGACGGCAGCGGCCTCGTCTTCACCAGCGAGCGCAGCGGCAACCGCGACATCTGGTTCGCCCCCATCGAAGGCGGAGAGCCGACCCAGATCACCAAGTCCCCCGGCACCGACGACGACGCGATGTTCTCCCCCGACGGCGCCTTCATCGCCTACGACTCCGACCGCGGCGGGAATCAGGACGTCTGGGTCATCACCGCCGACGGCGAGATCGTCCGCCAGGTCACCTTCGGCCCCGACGTCGACCAGACCCCGTTCTGGAGCCCCGACGGGAAGATGATCGCCTTCGAGAAGATGCGCGGGCAGGAGCACATCCTGTACGTCGTCTCCTCCGAGGGGGGCGACGAGATGATGATCTCCCCCGACGGCGAGCACCCGACGTGGTCCTCCGACGGCTCCAAGATCCTCTTCTCCACCGAGCGCGGCGGCGCGCGGGGGATCTACCAGATGGCCGCGCCCAAGGAGGTCATCGGCGGGATCCAGATCCCCGTCATGGCCGAGACCGAGGTCGAGCGCTCGCGAGAGATGAAGCAGACGTTCGAGGAGGCCTGGACGGCTCTCAAGAACGGCTTCTACGACCCGAACCTCCACGGCGTGAACTGGGAGGCCCTCAAGACCCGCTACGAGGGGCTCGTCCCCACCTGCGAGACCAAGGAGGAGCTCTACTACTTCGTCTCCCAGATGC
>CAZYRM010000204.1:0-8668 GCA_964649705.1 uncultured Planctomycetia bacterium | reverse complement strand
CTCGTCCCCACCTGCGAGACCAAGGAGGAGCTCTACTACTTCGTCTCCCAGATGCTCGGCGAGCTCAAGGCCAGCCACCTCGGGATCTCGGGCGAGGGCTCCTCGAGGCCCTGCGCCGAAACGGGCGTGCTCGGCATGACCCTCCTGCCCCCGAAGGACGGCGCGAGCGGCCTCGCCGTGACGGAGGTCCTCAAGAACGGCCCGGCCGACAAGGCCTGGATCCGCGTCGGCGACCGCGTGCTCGCAATCGACGGGAACACGATCGGCGGGAAGGACAGCTACACGAAATACCTCTCCGGCGCGGTCGGGCAGGCGGTCAAGATGCGCGTCGCGCCCGGCGGAGACGAGAAGGAGGGGCGCGACGTCGACGTCACTCCCCTCTCCCACGCCCAGCTCGCGCAGATCCTCTACGACAACTGGCTCGTCGGCCGGCGGGCGCTCGTCGACGAGAAGGGGAAGGGCGAGCTCGCCTACATCCATCTGACGGCGATGGACCAGACGAACCTCAACTTCTTCCTCCGCGAGCTCGGCGGCTCCGCGAAGGAGAAGAAGGCCCTCGTCCTCGACGTGAGGAACAACGGCGGCGGGAACATCCACCAGGAGCTGCTCGACGTCCTCTCGCGGAGGCCCTTCGGCGAGACGAGGCCCCGGAACGGGAAGAACTCGCCCGCGCCGGACCTGACGTGGGCGAAGCCCGTCGTGGTGCTGATCAACGAGAACTCCTACAGCGACGCGGAGGTCTTCCCCTACGCCTTCCAGAAGACGGGGCTCGGCCCCGTGATCGGCGTGCCGACGCCGGGCGGCGTGATCGGGACGACCGACATCACGCTGTCGGACGGGAGCACGCTCCGCATCCCGCGCGTGGGGTGGTTCGGGGCGGACGGGACGAACATGGAGGGCACGGGCGTCCGGCCCGACATCCTCGTCGTGGAGACCCCCGAGGACCTCGCCGCCGGGCGGGACCCGCAGCTCGAGAAGGCGATCGAGGTCCTGCTCGCGAAGCTCGCCGGTCCGCCGGACACGGTCCAGGCGGACCCGTCCGAGGGCGACGACACCGCGAAAGCCGTCGAGCAGAAGGACCAGCAGACTCCCAAGAATCCGAAGAAGCCGAGGAAGTAGGGATGTCCGTCCAGGCCGATCTCCGCTTCGGTCGGATCGCCGTCACGAAGTCGTACCTCACCGAGGACGTCCTGACGGAGATCCTGATCCACCAGGCCGCCGACGCGCTGACGACCGGGGGGATCGCGAAGCCCCTCTACCAGGTCGCCTACGACGGCGGCTGGCTCGAGGAGGACAGCGTGCAGCAGATCCGCCTGGCGGCGAGGCTGCAGGAGTTCCTCGACGGGGAGAAGGAGCTGGCGGACCTGGTCCTGAAGCACGGGATCGCGGGGAAGGACATCGTCGAGGAGATCCTCAACCAGCAGCGGGAGCTGTTCAAGCAGACGAACGGCAGCCCGCCGGGGATCGCGACGATGCTCGCCGACGAGGGCTCGCTCGACGAGAAGCAGGTCCGCGCGCTGCGCACGCTGGAGCAGCGGATGCGCAAGGGGCCGGACAAGCCGACGCTGATCAAGGTGGTCACGGGGCCGGCGTCGATGCCTCCGCTGCCGCCCGGGATGCAGCCGTCGCCGACGCCGCAGCCGATGCCCGGGGTGGGGCCGCGCTCGACGAAGAGCGGCCGCCCGAAGTGCCCCGGGTGCGGCGCTGCGCTGCCGAGCATCCAGGAGCTCCACTGCGACGCCTGCGGGGCCCTCTTCTGCCCGAAGTGCCGCGCGGTGGTGAAGGCCGAGGACGTCGTCTGCGGCTCGTGCAACAACTCCCTCCGCGCCGTCGATGAGGAGCCGAAGTCGAAGAAGGGGCTCATCGCGATCATCGTCGCGGTCGTGGTCCTTGCGGGGGCGGGGATCGCGCTCGGGCCGGGGGGCCTCTACGAGAAGCTCGTCGGGCCGAGCATCGACTACGGCAAGCTCCTCTCGGAGGCGCGCGGGAAGCTCGACGCGGCGGACGAGGAGATCACGCAGGAGAAGAGCGACCAGGCGAAGGCGTCCCTCGCCGACGCGGAGAAGCGCCTCGGGACGCTCGTCGGCCACATCCCCGAGGACCGGGTGACGGAGATCCGGAACCGGGTCCAGCAGGTGCGGGACGGGATCGCGCTGCTCGACAAGCGCCTGGCCGAGCGGGCCTCGCAGGAGGAGGCCGCGCGGAGGCTCAGGGAGAAGGTGGAGCGCTCCCACGC
Organism: uncultured Planctomycetia bacterium; assembly: GCA_964649705.1. Classification (GTDB taxonomy): domain Bacteria; phylum Planctomycetota; class MHYJ01; order WSZJ01; family CAZYRM01; genus CAZYRM01. The sequence goes on along the minus strand of CAZYRM010000204.1, from coordinate 6,432 downwards.
CCTGGTCGCGGAGTCGATCAAGGCGACGGACTTCGACGAGGCGCGGAGGCTGCTGGACGAGGCGCTCCAGCTCCTGCCCGAGAACGCGGCGGCGTGGCACCGCCTGGGGCTGTTGCTCGACAAGCAGAGGAAGCGCGCGGAGGCGAAGAAGGAGCTGGCCGCGGCGGCGGAGCGGAAGCAGCTCGGCACGCTCGGGCTCCTCCTGATGGGGACCTGGTCGCTGGAGGAGAAGGACGTCAAGTCGACACGGAAGTGGCTGAACGCCGTCTTCTCCGTGCCCCCGTCGCTCGACGGGCCGGACTCGCCCGATCTCGCGAAGCAGGTGGCCGACGCGCGGATGGAGGCCAGGCGGAGGCTCGTGATCCTGGAGCTCGGGGAGGGGAACCTCGCGGACGCGATCAACCATTTCCGCGAGATGGGGAACGTCTCGGGGATCGACCCGGAGCTGATCCTGACGATCGCGGACGTCTACGTCGTGCGCGAGGAGAACTCGCGGGCGGTCGACCTGTACAAGGTCCACCTCGACAAGCACGCGGACTGCAAGCGGCGGATCCTGATCGAGTGGCGCATCCGCAGGCTTCGCGGGGACGAGTCGGAGGACAAGGCGGACCTCATCATCATCGTGGAGGCCCCGAGGATCCCGTACTTCCTGTCGAGGGAGACGGACAAGGAGTTCTTCGTCAAGAACCTGCCCGACGACGCGGCGGAGGTGGGGCTGCCGAGGGACGCCTGCGAAGTGAAGCACGGGGTGAAGAACCCGATGGGAGAGGCGTTCGACCTCCTGGACAAGCGGATGAAGGGGATCCCGCTCGCGGAGGTGACGCGGCGGGTGGAGCGGCTCGAGGAGTTCGTGACGGAGACGTACAAGGCGGGGCTGCCGCCCGCGGTCGTGAAGCGGCTGTGCGAGGCGGAGATGGCGGACCTGGCGACGCGGGACCCGCAGAACGCGAAGCTCGCGGAGTTCGGCAAGAAGGTGGCCAAGTGGACGATCCCGGCGCCCTCGGTGAAGCCTCCCCCGCCGGAGGAGATCGTCGGGCCCGGGTCGGAGGGGGGCACGCCGACGGTCGGGCCGACGGCGAGCCGGACGTTCGATGCGGACAAGGTGTGGAAGGACCTGTTCGACGTGTACAAGAGGGCGAAGGACAAGTTCGGGGATCCCTCGAAGACGACGGAGAGGCAGGGGCTCGAGGCGGAGGCGCTCCGGACGTTCCAGAACGCCCTGAAGGACGCCAAGCCGACCGAGGACCTGCCTGCGAAGCGGTGGTTCGAGAAGTCCCAGGGGTGGGTGAAGGCCGTCTGGCCGGTGTTCATGGGGGACGCAAAGCCGAACGACGATCGGCCGTTCAACCCGGAGTCGGACCAACTTTCGCACTCGGCGGTGGAGCTCCTCAGGGCGTGCCTTGTGTTCGCGGCGCCGCCGGCATCGGCGATGACGCCGCAGCAGGCGTTCGAGTCGTTTCTCGGGGACCTGTCGTCGCTCAGGAAGCAGTTCCCGGGGAACGTGCGCTTCTACGTCACGATGGACAACGACCAGAAGGTCGTGGCGTTCGACAGGCCGAGCGGAACGACGTTCGCGCGCCGCGACGTGACGGAGGCCAGGGTCGCGCAGTTCGAGGCCGAGCTCGAGAAGTGCGCAGGGGGACAAGTGGACGACACGGTGAGGTTCAAGGAGAAGCAGCTCGCGTCGATCTCGTCGAAGCTCCCGCTGGAGTTCGCGCTCGACAAGTTCAATTTCGAGACTTTCACCGCGGTCGACAACGGGGAGGACATCCTCGCCGCGGCGCACGCCGCGCTGGAGAAGACGCTGGAGAAGGTGCGGAAATAGCTACCGCTGGTAGATGGGCAGGTAGCGGTACGGGACCTCCAGCATGAGGCACGCGAAGGCCGTGCAGTACTCCTCGCTGATCTCCCCCCCCTGCCACCGCCCGCTGCCCTTGTCCTGCTTTTTCAGGATCTCGTCGCGCATCGGGGGGTACCACTCCGCCCAGTTGCTCCCGCCCGCGTAGTACATCGCGAGGATCGCGTAGAAGTTCTCGTAGAAGTAGTGCCCTCCGTCCCTCGCGCGCGGCGGGTTGAACTTGTTCATGTACTCGATCCCCGCCTTGTACTCCTCGCAGTCGTACTCCCCGAGGAAGGCGAGCGACGCGACGGCCCCCGCGGTCAGCGCGAAGCTCGAGTTCGACGCCCCCATCGACAGCGAGTAGCGGTACGAGCCGTCCTTGTTCTTGCACTTCTTGATGTAGCTGATCCCCTTGTCGATGACCTTCTTCTCGACGGTGAACCCCGCGTTCCGCGCGGCCCGGAGGGCCTGGACGCAGCAGATCGTCACCGAGGCCTCGTCGGCGCTCGGCGTCATCTCGTACCCCCAGCCGCCGTCCCGCGTCTGCGCGCGCTCGATGCGGTCGATCGCCTTGTTGATGGTCTCCTTCAGCTCCCCGGTCTCGATCGGGAGCGTGTTGTGGGTCATGCCGTAGGCCTCGACCAGGACGAGCGTCGCGAAGCCGTGGCCGTGCATGCGCGACTGCATCGCCCCGGGCTCGGTGATGAACCCGCTCCGGGTCCTTCCCGCGCAGTCGAGCAGGTACTTGATCCCGTTGTGGACCTGGTCCGCGTACCGCCCGCGGCCCGGGAGATTGCCGTCGGCCATGAAGGCGAGCGTCGCGAGGCTCGTGACCGCCACCGGGTAGCTGGAGCTGAAGCTCCCGCGGTCGCTCTGTTTCTTCGAGAGCCACTCGAGGCCCTTCTCGACCGCGGCGACGGACTCGGGGGTGGTCTCCTGGAAGGAGGGGACCTCGCCCTCGGCGTTCGCCCCGCCGTCCTCGGCCTGGCTTCGAGGGACGAGGATCAGCGTCCCGATCAGGAGAGCGAGGGGGGCGAGCAGAAGTGTGTGCTTCCAGCGCATGTCGACTCGAATCTAGCAGACCGCCAGCGCCGACGCAAGGTAGCGCGCGGAATGACGCGCGGCCCCGAAGGGCTTCCCCCCGGGGCCGCGTGAATCAGCGTCGTGTCCGGTCCGCTACTCGTCGGCGCCGAGGAGCTTGTAGTACGCCCGCAGGCGCGTTTCGTACTCCTGCAGGAACCTGAGCTGGGCCTGCTGCATCATGTCCTCGCGGAGGCGCGGGGGCAGGTTGCCCCACTGGCCGCTCTCGCCCGCGATGCGCTCCTGGTGTGCGCCCTTCGGCGGCGGCTGCTTGACGTCGTACGGCTTCACGGCCGGGTTCTGGCTCTTCTCGCTGTTCTTCGGCTGCTTGGCCTGCTGCTGCTGCTGTTGCTGCTGCTTCTTCTGCTCCTCACAGGAGCTGCAATCGGAGTCGGGTCAGCCGGACTCCTTCGCCTGCTTGATCAACTGCTCGATCTTCTCCAGGGCCTTCTTCTGCTGGTTGCCGGCCCCGCCCATCAGCTTCGTCGCGTCGTCCATCGCCTGCTGCTGCTTCTTCATCGCCTCGTCCATGAGCTTCTGGAGCTCCTCGGCCGACTTGCCCTGGTTCTCCTTCGACTCCTGGATGAGCTTCCTCAGCTCCTCCTCGGCCTTCTTCTGGGCCGCGATGGCGTCCTTGGCCTTCTTGTAGCTCCCCGCCTTGTGCAGGGCGTCCTCGGCTTCCTTCATCTTGTCGGCGATGTCGTTCAGGGCCTGGATCGGGTCGATCTCCTCCTCGGCCGCGGTCTCGCCGCCTCGCGCCGCCCCGGAGGCGGCATCAAGGTCGTCGTCGGAGGTCTTGTCCTTGTCGTTGCCCTGCAACGCGTCGTTCGCGTCGTCCAGGTCGCTCGGGGGGTTCTCGTCCGCCCACGTCACACCGGCCACGAAGGCCAGCGCCAGCGAAGCGGTCAGCCATCTCCTGAACATGGGTCCCTCCATCGAAGGATGCCTGGGCCTGTCGAAACCTGATTCTACGCCCGCCCCGACAGGGGCGGAAGAACATTTGTGAGCGCCGACGTTTTCGGACGTCCTGGCGAGGGGCGACCTGTCGGGTCGCCCCTACATGCGAATCGAATGGGCTCCTATTTCCCGCCCTCCTTGGGCTTCTCCTCCTTGGTCTGGCCGGAGAGCGCCTCGGCGAACTTGCGCGTCAGGTCGCCAAGCGTCCCCTGCTCGTGGGCAAGGCGCTTGACGATCGTCCGCTGCACGTCGTCGAACTCCTCGGTCTTGTCCTTCTTGAGCTGACGGTCGAAGTCCTCCGTCTTCCTTTTCAAATTGAGCTGCATCTGCCTGAGCATCTTCAGCTCCGCGATCGGCGGGACGAGACGCCCGCCGCTGCCGCCCTGGCCGGAGCCCTGCGGGCCCTTCTTCTTCTTCCGGTTCGCCATCTCCTTCTTGAGCGCGTCCAGCAGCTCCTGCAGCTTCCGCTCGATGTCCCGCTCCAGGCCCTGCGTGTACTCGTCCGTCTGCACGTCCTGCTTCAGCAGGTCCCTCACCAGGACCATGTCGTCGATCGCGGTCTGCAGGACCCAGGAGAAGACCGTCGAGTCCTCCTCCTTCATCTTCTTCATCAGATCCTCGGCCTCCGTCGCGACCTTCCCCTGCTGGTCGCCGAGACCCTGCACCTTGATCCGGTTCGGGCGCGTCCACGCCCCGCCGTTCTTCAGGCGCGCCGTCTCCAGCCTGAGCGTCTCCTCGTTCACCTTCTTCTGCTCGTGGAGGATCTTCCCCAGCGTGTTCTCCATCTGCGCGAGCTTCTCCTCGGCCATGAGCGAGGCGTACTGGCGCTCGGCCTCCTCGAGGGCCTGCTCGGCCTCCTCGATGTCCTTCTGCGCCTCCTCCTGCTGCTCCTCGGCCTTCTGGCTCTGCCCCTGCTGAGACTGCTGCTCCGCCTTGTCCATCTTCTTCCCGGCGTTCGACAGCGACTCGCTCGGCTTCTTCTCGCCCATCTTCCCGGTCTTGTCCGCGAGCTCCTCCGCCTTCTTCTTCATCTCGTTGATGCGCCGCGCCAGGCGCTCCAGCTCGCGCTTCTGCCTCTCCGTCAGCTCCTGCTTCGCCAGCTTGTCCAGCTCCTCCTTGGCCTTCTGCATCTCCGCCATCGCGTTGTCCTGGTTCTGGCGCGCCTGCGGCTTGTTCTTCTGGCCCATCTGCTGCTGGGCCTTGTTCATCTCGCTCTTCGCGTTCATCGTCTTCTGGGAGGCGTTCTTCATCGCCTCGGAGGACTTCGGGTCCTTGGCGAACTTCTGGGAGGCCTCCTGCATCTTCTGGGCGAGCTCCTTCGCCTTCTTTTCCAGGTCTTCCTGCTTCGCCTGGAGCTCCTTCAGCTTCTTCTCCTTGTCCTGCTTCGCGAGCTTGTCCTTCAGCTTCTCGAGCTCCTCCTTGGCCTTCTGGAGCTGCTCCATCGCCTGTTGCTGCTGGTCCCCGGCCTGGCTCGGGCTCGCCTGGGACAGCGACTGCTGGCTCTCCCCCATCTGCGTCGAGGCGTTCTGCATCTGCTTCCCCGCCTCCTGGAGGGCGTCCTTCGCGGCCTGGTTGTCCTTCTTCTCCTGCTCGTCGGAGGCCTCGTTCGGGACGTTCTTCGCCGCCGCGTCCTTCATCTGGTTCCCCAGGTCGCTCGCGCGCTCCTGCAGCGCCTTCTGGTCCCCCGCGAGCTTCTCGAACTCCTTCGCGTCCTTCTGGGCAAGCTGGTTCGAGAGCTTCTCCAGCTCCGACTTCGCGTCCTTGAGCGCCTTCAGCGCCTCCTTCTGCTTCTCCTCGGCGTTCGTCCCGTTCTGCTGCGCGAGGGCCTTCTGCGCCTCCTGCATGCTCTGGGAGGCCTTCCCCGTCTCGGCGCCGCCCTTCTCGAGGGCGTCCTTCATCGAGAGGCTCGGGTTGTTTGCGCCCTGCTTCTTCATCCCCTCGGCGAGCTTCCCGGCCTGGTCCGCCGCGGCCTGCTGCTCCTTGGACATCTTGTCGAAGTCGCCCGCCTTCGAGGCCTGGGACTGCTCCGAGGCCTTCCCGAGGGCGGCCTTGGCCTTCTCCATCGCCTCGATCGCCTTGTCCTGCTCGCTCCTGGCGATGTTCGCCGTCTCGTTCGCCAGGTCGCTCTCCGCCTCCTGCATCTGCTTCAGGGCCTCGGCCATCTGCTGCGCGGCCTCTTTGGCCTGCTCGCTCCCCGCCTGGCCCTTGGGCATGTCGGCGAGCTTCTCCGCGATCGCCTCCGCCTGCTTCGCCAGCTCGCCCTGGTTCCCCGCGAGCACCTCCATGCGGCGCGCCGAGTTCGTCAGCGCCGCCTCGCTCGTCTTCGCGGCGAGGTCCTTCTGCTGCTCCGTCAGCTTCTCGATCTGCTCCAGCGCCTCCTTGCTCCCCTCGTCCATCGCGCGCTGGTCGCCCGTCTTCTCGAGCGCCTGCTCCTGCTTCGCGATCAGGCCGTTGAGGTCCTTCAGGAACTGGCCGAGGTCCTTCACCTCCTGCGACTGCGCGCCCTGGGTCGACTTCTCCACCCCCTCCTGGTCCTTCATCAGGTCCTTGAGCGC
>CAZYRM010000203.1:0-11273 GCA_964649705.1 uncultured Planctomycetia bacterium | reverse complement strand
GCGGCGCCTCGATTCGAGGCAAGCCAGCGCAATGATGGAATGATAAAGGCGTATGTTTCGTCAGCCAGCCAGGCTCGACGCACCCACGCTCCTGAGGCCCCTGGTTCGTCCGCGACGACCGACGTCGTGGTCCCTGCCTTCTTCCGCGCCCCCGACGGGTCGCAGCACCTCCTTCCAGAACCAAGCCGCGTATGTCGCCCTTTCAGGGCTCCGATTCCTATCGAATCCACGGTACCCAGGGCTCCGCTTCGCTCCGCCCTGGGCTATATTCTCTCGGCCCTTCGGGCCTGGTCCACGCTCGGCCCTTCGGGCCTTATCCACGCGCCCCGCCGGCACAACCCCTCGACGCCCTTACGGGCGTCGATCCACCGCGCCCTGACGGGCGCGCCCCCATTACTGCGTGTAGTTCACCGCCATCGTCCACTCGGGAGAGCCCGTGTTCGCGGCGGCGACGGTACACGAGAAGTAGAGGATGTTCATGTCGTCCTGCGCGTTGATGTCGTGGTTGTTCGTACGATCGCAGGCGATCGGCCACGACGGCTGCGTCCTCCCGTCGCTCACGCGGCCCCCCGGCAGGCCGGGCCCCGGCTGTCGGTAGTCGAGCGCCGTAGGCGAGGGCGCCGTCCCGTACGTCTTGCAGACGAAGAGCCCGTGCGTGTTCCCCGCGATCGACCGCACGGGCGTCGGGGTGTTCCTGAGCGTGTTGAAGAATCCCTGCCCCGCCGCCGGGGGGTACGAGGCGTTCGAGCCGTAGTGATCCGTGTACATGTGCACGTACGTCCCGAGTTGCCTGAGGTTGTTCGTGCAGTCCCGCTTCTTCGCCGACTTCCTCGCGGCCGCCAGGGCGGGAAGCAGCAGCGCGGCCAGTACGCCGATGATGGCGATCACCACCAGCAGCTCAATCAAGGTGAATCCACGTCGGTGGATCATGTCCGATCCTCTCTGCAGACACACTCCGGGCCAGGAGTCGATCGGCGGAGGAACGGAGTGGCGGGGCCCCCGCACGTCCAGCCTTGTGGGGCTCGCCGGACGACGGCAAGGGCAGGTCCGTGACGCCGCGGTCTTCGACCGGGTTCCGAGTGGGCTTCTCAGGGCGGTTGGCCTTCGCAGGACGCCTGCGAATGATTCGGATGATAAGGGCGTATGGTTGCCTTGGCGGTCCCGTTCCCGCCAGCCGCTCCGCTTGAGGCTCTCGACTCCCCGTCTCCGACCGATCCGTCGCAGGCCCCTTCAGCTCCCCGACCTCGGTCGCGTCAGACTCCTTGGCGAAAACTCCTTCGTGGCTAGTATACCCCGCCCCCGCGGGGAATGGGGAACGGCCCCAGGAGAAACTCCCGGGGCCGTCGTTCGTCAGGCAGCGTCTAGTTCGTGTAGTTGACCGCCATCGTCCACTCGGGCGAGCCCGGGTTGCCCGCGCTCACCGAGCCGGAGAAGTACACGATGTTCATGTCGTCCTGGGCGTTGACATCGTGGTTGTTGGTCCTGTCGCAGCCGATCGGCCACTGGGGCTGGGTGAGACCGTCGCTCACGCGGCCGCCAGGGAGACCCGGACCCGGCTGACGATAGTCCATGTTCGTCGGAGACGGCGCCGTGCCGTACACCTTGCAGACGAACAGCCCGTCGTTTCCGCGGGCGATCGCCTGGGTCGCGTTCGGGATGTTCCGCAGCGTGTTGAAGAACCCCTGGCCCGTGGCCGGGGGATAGTTGCGATCGGCCCCGAACTTCGTCACGTACATGACCACGTACGTGCCGAGCTGACGGAGGTTGTTCGTGCAGTCGCGCTTCTTTGCCGACTTCCTCGCGGCCGCGAGGGCAGGCAGAAGGAGCGCCGCCAGCACGCCGATGATCGCGATAACGACCAGCAGCTCGATCAGCGTGAATCCCTTCCTGTTCTTCTTCATCTCACTCTACCTATCGGAGACACGTCCGCCATGCGGCGGACATCTGTCGCGCGCACCGTGCGCGCGGCCCTGACCCATGACTTGCGCGTCAGGCCGCAATCCGAGGCCGCCTCGGCCGCACACGCGGCCCACCAGGCCAGCCCCTCGAGCCCCGGGGGTTTCCAGTCGAAAGGCACCCACCGGTCCCAGTTCGCGCTCGACCCGCTCCGCACCACTCCGCGAGGTCCTCGGCCCTTCCCTCGGGCCCCGTGGAGACGTATGTATGAATGATGATGTCGTTTTCTTCGTCCGGCCGTCCAGCAGGACGCGTCAGTGGACATCGGAGCAAGGCGTTCCTCGCGCAGCAACCGGTCGCTCGATCCGGTCACGACCTTCCCTCGCCGTCAGGCCCTCAACTACCTCCTTCCCGCGTGACGACTGGGAGTGCGCATCTGTGAGTGGGATTCTATGCCGCGGCCCCATGTCCCGCGCAATAGAAATCTTCCGGAAAAATCCGGAACGCTCCCTAACCCATGAGGAGCGTCAGGACCGCCTTCTGCGCGTGCAGCCGATTCTCCGCCTCGTCCCACACCACCGAGTGCGGCCCGTCCATCACGTCCGAGGAGATCTCCTCCCCCCGGTGCGCGGGAAGGCAGTGCATGACAATCACCTGCGGCGAGGCGACCAGCAGGAGGTCCTGGTTGACCTGGTACCCCTTGAAGGCCTTCACGCGCAGGTCGTGCTCCTTCTCCTGCCCCATGCTCGCCCACGTGTCCGTGTAGATGACGTCCGCGTGGCGGCAGGCCTCCACGGGGTCGTTCACGACCCGGACGCTCCCCCCGGTCTCCTTCGCGACCTCCGCCGCGCGGGCGACGACCTTGGCCAATGGCTCGTACCCCTTCGGCGACCCGACCGCGACGTGCGCCCCGACCTTCGCGCAGCCCAGGAGGATGGAGTGCGTCACGTTGTTCCCGTCCCCCACGTACGTGACGCGGAGGCCGTCGAGCTTGCCGAGCTTCTCCTGCATCGTCAGGAGGTCGGCGAGGATCTGGCACGGGTGCGTCAGGTCCGACAGGCCGTTGATCACGGGGCACGCGCTGTGCCGCGCCAGCTCCTCCACGTCGCCGTGGCCGAAGACGCGCGCCATGATCCCGTCCACGTACCGCGAGAGGACCTTCGCCGTGTCCGGAATCGTCTCCCCCCGCGAGAGCTGGATGTCGTTCCCCGAGAGGTAGATCGCGCTCCCGCCCAGGTGCCTCATCGCCACCTCGAACGACACGCGCGTCCTCGTGGAGGGCTTCTGGAAGATCATCGCGAGGACCTTCCCCGCGAGGACCGGCTCCCCCCTCCCGGCCTTGTGGGCGGCCTTCATCCGCGAGGCCTCGGAGAGGACGAGGCCGACCTCGGAGGGCGACAGGTCGTCCATCGAGAGGAAGTGGCGTGTCCTGAGTTTCCCGGGCATGGCTGTCTCCTACTGGAACAGTTCCTTGACGGCGAACTTCTCGAGACGTTCCGGCGCGATCCAGGTCCCTGCCCTCCGATCGAGGGCGGCGTCGAGGCTCTCCGCGTTCGTGACGAGGACGTGCTCGCCGCCGGCCTCGAGGAACCGGACGGCGGCCTCGATCTTCGGCCCCATGCTCCCTCGCGGGAACTCGCCCGCCTCGAGGAGGGCCTTCGCGACGCCGGTCGTCAGCGCGGGGATCGCCTTCTGGTTCTTCCGGCCGAAGTGGCGGTACACCGCGGGGACCTCGGTCAGGATGAGGAGCACGTCGGCGCGCGCCTCCTGCGCGAGGCACGCGGAAGCGAGGTCCTTGTCGATGACCGCCTCCACGCCCTCCAGCCGTCCCTCCCGCCGGCACACGGGGATCCCTCCCCCGCCGACGGCGATCACGACGTGCCCGGCGAGCGCAAGGTCCCGCACGAGGCCCGCCTGCAGCACGCGGATCGGCCTCGGCGAGGGGACCACGCGCCGCCAGCCTCGCCCGCTGTCCTCGCGCATGACCCACTGATCGCGCGCGACGATTTCGTTCGCCTGCTTCTCGGTGAAGAAGGGGCCCACGGGCTTCGTCGGGTCCTGGAACGCGGGGTCCTTCGGGTCGACCTCGACGTGCGTGACGAGCGTGCAGACGCTCCTCCGGAGCCCGTCTTCGCGGAGGCGATTGAGGAGGGCCTGCTGCAGGATGTGCCCGAGGCTCCCCTGCGTGTCGGCGACGCAGTGGTCGAGCGGCATCGGAGGCGTCCGCCCGGCGGCCGCCTCGTTCTGGAGGAGGATGTTGCCGACCTGGGGCCCGTTGCCGTGCGTCAGGATGAGGGCGAACTTCCGGCGGAGGAGGGGCGCCAGGTGGCGGCAGGTCTCCTCGGCGTTCCGCTCCTGCTCCGCGTGCGTGCCCTTCTGGCCCGGGAGGAGGAGGGCGTTTCCGCCCAGGGCGACCACGACGAGGGGGCCCTTCTTGCGACGCATAGGGCGGGTATTGTCGTGTTCCAGGGCGCGGCGATCAACGAAGACCCGTCACCGCGCGGACCGCGCGACCAGACGCATCCCCTGCCAGGAGTTGACCAGCAGCGGCGCGTCGTCGTGCCGCGAGCCCGAGCGGCAACTGTTCTCGGGTCCGCTCCAGGATCCCCCCTTCGTCAGCCTCCACAGACGATCCCCCGTCTCCGTGCAGGTGAACTCGCGGGTCCCGCCGGCCATGTCCCTGACGCCGAACGCGCTCTCGTCCAGCGGGAACAGGCCGAACGGTTCGGGCATGAGGTCGGTGATCTCGCGGGTCCTCGAGTCCTGCATCTTGCAGAACGCGGAGTCGAACGTGTCGCCCCAGGGGAAGTACCGCCCATCCGCCCCACGCGCCGCCCTCTCCCACTCGTCCTCGGTCGGCAGGCCGAACGTCCATCCCTCCCCGCCGAGACGGCCCGTCAGCCAACGACAGTAGTCGTCCTGGTCGTCGCACGAGATGGCGAAGATGGGGACGTCGTCGGTCCACCATCCGTACTCCGGCTTGGGGCGATACCCCGCCCCGGCCGCGCGGACCCAGTACACGTTCGCCTCCGACGCGGTCATGGATTCGCGAGGAAGCCTCATGCAGGCCTTCTCCGGCGCGTGCCACCGGGCATCGTCGAGGTAGGCGCACCACATCCCCGTGGTGACCTCGAACCGCGCGATGAAGACTCCCTCGGTCCCCTGCGCCGGCACTCGGGTCCAGGCGAGCGGCCGCTGGCTGGAGGTGAGCGCGTTCGCGTCGCCGCCCGATCGATATCGCCCGGCGGGCAGGTACGCCCAGCAGCCGAGGGGGGACGAATCCGGAGGCGCCTCCATCCCCGGCGGCGTCGGCGGCGCGGCCTCCTCGACGAGCTCGCAAGTGTCCTTCCAGTCGGTGTCCCGCACGACCTCGAAGGGATAGCGGGTCTCGAAGACGCCCTGGCCCGGCGGGATGCGGAGGACGTAGGACCCGCGCGGCAGCGTGAACTGGAACACGACGCGCGGCTTCGGATCCGCGGAGGGGGGGAGCGGGACTCGGTTGGAGTCCAGCGATGCGAGCGCGAACGCCGAACCCCAGCGTGCGGCCTGCACGCGCGAGGCGTCCCGGAGGTCCTTGAGCATCACACGCTTCCACGGGCCCAGGGACGGCTCCGCCAGGACCCGCCTCCCCACGGGGTCGAAGGGGACCGGCACGCTCACGGGCGGCTCCCGGTTCTGCTCGTACCGGTAGAGGCAGGCCGTGAGGCCCTTGCCTGAAGCCGAGGACGGCAGGAGGAAGTCGACGCGGACCTCCTTCTCCCCCCTGACGCGCGCCTCGAACTCCGGTCCGCCGTAGTCGACGACGAGCTTCTGGTACCGCGCCTCTTCCGCGCGGTCGCGCGCGGTCTCGGCGCGCTCGAACTCGTCCCAGTACAGCTCCGCAAGGGCCCGTCGGGCGTCCGCCTGGTCCACGACCTGCGTCAGGGCCTCGTGGAACGGACGGACGGCCTCGCTCCAGGTCTCTCCCCGACGGCGGCGGGCCTCCTTGAGGTCTTCGCCCCGCTTCCAATGGGCCGCACGCAGCCGATCGGCGATCTCCTCGTTCGCGTCGGCGGGGATCTCCCGGGTCTGGGCCTCCTCGCGCTCGAGCTCGGCCAGACGTGCCTTGGCCGCCGCGTAGACGGCGGCGGCGCGCTGCCCCTTCGCGACCTGGATCCGGGCCCCAAGCCGACGGACTTCGGGGTCGTCGGGCGCAAGGACGCGCGCCTCGGCGATCCGGACGAACGCCTCGTCCGGCCGCCCTCCGCCCAGGAGACCCTCCGTCTCCGACATCGCGGCGCGGAGGCGCAGGCGGTCACGAAGCGCAATCCCGCCCCATGTCGACGTCCCGAGGATGATCACAAGCGAGAGCGTCGCCACGGGGATCGCGAAGGCCTTGTTGCGCCTTGCCCTCCTCCACAGGCGCCCCATGGCCCCGATCGGTCGCGCCGAGATCGACTCGCCGTCCAGCCAGCGCCTCAGGTCCTCTGCCATCTCGCCCGCGGACTGGTACCGGTCCTTCGGGTCCTTCTGGAGGCACTTGAGCGTAAGCGTGTCGAGGTCGGCGTCGACGGAGGCGTCGACGCGGCTCGGCGGCGCGGGGTCCTGGCGGTTGACGGCCTCCAGGAGCTCGGCGAGCGTCGGGGCCCTGAATGGGGGCTCGCCGACGAGCGCGTGGTAGAGAGCCGCGCCGAGGCTGTAGATGTCCGCCCGCGCGTCGACGTCCTTCGCCCCCCGCGACTGCTCCGGGGACATGTAGGCGGGCGTGCCGAAGATCTCGCCGCTCCGCGTGAGCGACTGCACGCTCTTGCCCGCGATCGAGCCCTCCGCGTGCGAGGCCAGGTCGCGCTCCGCCAGCTTCGCGAGGCCGAAATCGAGGAGGAGTGCGTGGACCTGGGACGAGGGCCTCGGCGTGCCGGAGGGGAGCGTCGCGGCGCCGGACGCGGGGAGGGAGGCGGGGTCGCGGCGCAGGAAGACGTTCTGGGGCTTGATGTCCCGGTGGAGGATGCCGCGCTGGTGGGCGTAGAGGAGCCCCTGCGCGACCTGGCGGATCGCCTCCACGGCGTCGCGCTGGGAGAGGCGGCCGTCGGCGATGGCGTGGGCGAGGTCCTGCCCGTCGAGGAGCTCCATCGTGTAGTAGGGCGATCCGTCGGGGAGGGTCCCGACGTCGTGGACGCGGACGATGTTCGGGTGTTCGAGGGATGCGGCGGCCCGGGCCTCCCGCTCGAAGCGCTGGACCAGCTCGCGGTCGACGGAGCCGGTGAGCTTGAGGACCTTGAGGGCGACGTCGCGACCGAGAGACGTGTCGTGCGCGCGGTAGACGACGCCCATCCCGCCGCGCCCCAGCTCCCCGAGGAGGCGGTGGCGGTCCACGGAGGGCGCCGGGACGTCGCCGAGCAGCTCGCGGGCCACAGCGCGGGCCGCGTCGGTGGGCTGCTCTCCCGCGGGGCCGGGGACCGTCTCATCCATCGCGCCGGGCTCCTCCTGATGTGGCGGAGGATAGCGCGGGGGCGTACGTTGCACAAGGCGCGCGTTGTGCGCCCCCGAAAGCTCTTGCATCGCCCCGCCCCGATCGCTATCTTGATCAGCCCTTTGCGACGGAGATCGCCCCGATGCAGGAAAAGATTCACCCGCCCTACAAGGAAATCACGGTCACCTGCGGGTGCGGGAACTCGTTCAAGACCGGCTCGACGCGGGACCGGATCGCCGTCGAGGTCTGCTCGGCGTGCCACCCGTTCTACACGGGCAAGGAGAAGTTCCTCGACGCGGCAGGCCGAGTGGAGCGCTTCCAGAAGAAGTACGCCTGGAGCGAGGACGAGCGGAAGAAGATCGAGGCGAAGAAGCCGCCGAAGCCGGTGAAGCCGGTGGCGCCGCCGCCCCCGCCTCCCAAGCCGAAGGCCGAGAAGAAGCCGAAGCCGCCGCAGGCAGGCGCGCCGGGCGCGCCCGCCGAGGGAGCGGCCCCGCCGGTCGCCGTCGCGCCGGTCGCCGCCGCGCCGGTCGTTGCGCCGCCGGTGAGCGCGCCTGCGCCCACGCCGGCCCCGACGCCGGAGCCGCCGGCGCCGCCCCCGGTCATCGATCAGCCTCCCCAGGTCTAGGCGAAGGAGGGAACCATGGCGGACGGCGCACCGGCCCCCGGTCCAGCCGGGGGATTCGACGCGGAGAAGCTCAAGGGGCAGCTCGGCACGCCGGGGCTGATCGCCGTCGGCTCGGCGGCCGTAGGCGTGGTTTCCTGCATGCTTCCCTGGTGGTCGTCCTCGGGTGCGACCATCTTCGGGGGCGCCGTGTCCACCACCACGAGCGGGTTCGCCATCTGGCACGGGAACATGGCCTGTCTCGCCGCGGCCGCCGCCGCTGCCGGGGCGATCATGATCGCGATGGGGAAGGCGGGGCCGAACGAGAAGAACTTCTGCTTCGGCGTGATGGGGCTCGGGGGGCTGGTCGCAGCCCTGGCGCTCCTGTTCATCCTCACGTTCTCGGGTCAGAGCGTCGACCTGGGCAAGATCGGGAACGTCAGCTCGGGGAAGTCGATCGGCGTGTACCTGACCGTGATCGCCGGCGGCGGGATCGCGTACGGCGGGTTCCTGATCACCAGGGCCAAGGGACACCTCGGCAAGTAGGCAGACATTGACGGGCCAGGGTCCCTCGCCGGGGCCCTGGCCCGCTTCCATTCCGGCACATTGGAGTCGCGCCCGTCAGGGCGCCCCGCAGCCATGATCGAGAAACTGAAAGAGATGGTCGCCCGGTTCCAGGAGGTGGAACGCCTCCTGACGACCGCCGAGGTCTTCCAGAACCCCCCGCGGATGAAGGCGCTGAGCAAGGAGCGCGCCCAGCTCCTCAAGTTCTCCACGCGCGCGGAGGAGCTGGACAAGGTCCGCTCCGACAAGGAGTCGGCGAAGGCCCTCCTCGCCGAGTCCAAGGCGAAGAACGACCGCGACACGCAAGACATGGCGGCCGAGGAGATCACGGTGCTCGAGAAGCGCGAGCAGACGCTCCTCAAGGAGATCGAGGACCTCTTCCTCTCCGAGGACAAGGAAGGGATGAGGAACGCGATCTTCGAGATCCGCCCCGGCGTCGGCGGCGACGAGGCGAAGCTCTGGGCGGGCGACCTCTACCGCATGTACGTGCGGTACGCGGAGCGTCACGGCTGGAAGATCGACGTGATGGACCAGGACGAGGGGGAGGTCGGCGGGATCGCGCGCGTGACCTTCAAGGTCGAGGGCGAGGACGCCTACAAGCACCTGCGCAACGAGAGCGGGACGCACCGCGTGCAGCGCGTCCCGGCGACCGAGGCGCAGGGCCGCATCCACACGTCCACGGCGACCGTCGCCGTGCTCCCCGAGGCGGAGGAGGTCGACATCCAGATCGCCCCCCAGGACCTCGACGAGAAGTTCGTCCGCTCGCAGGGCCCGGGCGGCCAGAACGTGAACAAGGTCAGCTCCGCGGTGATGCTCACGCACAAGCCGACCGGGCTCCAGATCTTCTGCCAGACGGAGCGCTCGCAGCACGCGAACCGCGAGCACGCGATGACGATCCTGCGCACGAAGCTCTACGAGGCGGAGGTGGCGAAGCGGAAGAACGAGCGCGACGAGCTGCGTCGCACGCAGATCGGGACGGGCGAGCGGGCGGAGAAGATCCGCAGCTACAACTTCCCCCAGAGCCGGATTACGGATCACCGGGTCGAGTTCAGCGTGCACAACCTGGAGGAGGTCCTCGACGGCGCCCTGGACGAGCTGCTCGGGAAGCTCCTCGAGGTCGAGCGGGAGAAGAAGCTGAAGGCGCTCTCCCTCCAGAAGAAGCCGCCGCCGCCCACGGACGGCGCCGCCCCTGAGAAGAAGTGAGGCCGAAATGGACCTCTACGTCGTCCGACACGCGGTCGCGGTCGACGGGGCGTCGTTCGCGGGGTCGGACGCCGACCGCCCGCTGACGCCCGAGGGACGCGAGAAGTTCGCGGTCGCAGCGAAGGCCCTCGCGCGGATGGACGTGCGGCCGGGGCGCCTCTGGACGAGCCCGCTCGTCCGCGCACGGCAGACGGCGGAGATCCTGGCGAGGGCGCTCGACGACGCGCGGGTCGAGGAGACCGACGTGCTCGCCTGCGGCGCGAGAGCGAAGCGGGTCCTGGAGCTGGCGGCCTCCGCGGGGGACGGTCCGGCGATCGTCGTGGGGCACGAGCCGGACTTGGGAGAGCTCGTCGCCGAGGCGATCGGCGCATCGGTCCCCCTCCCCCTCCAGAAGGGCGCGATCGTCGGCGTCCGGTTCGACGACGAGGTGAGGTCCGGCCGAGCGCGCCTCGCCTTCTGGCTCACCACGGGCGCCGCCCGACGCCTGCTCGGGCGAAAGAAGTGACGATCGCCGAGCTGCTGGCGTGGGGCGTGGAGGCGATCAAGCCGATCGCGCCCGAGAGCGCCGCGCGCGAGGCGTCGATCCTGCTCGCGCACGTCCTCGGCGGGCCCACGTACCAGCTCACGCTGCAGAGGGACAAGGCCGCAGACGACGGCGTCGAGACGCGATTTCGCGACCTGATTGCGCGCAGGCTGCAGCGCTGTCCCGTGCAGTATCTGACGGGCGAGTGCGAGTTCTACTCGCTCAAATTCAGGGTCGGACAGGGCGTGCTCATCCCCCGCCCCGAAACAGAGCTGCTCGTGGAGGCGGCCATCCACGAGATGTCCCGGCTCGCCGGTCGCGAAGCCAACGTGCTGGAGATCGGCACGGGAAGCGGCTGCGTGGTCGTCGGCCTCGCCGTGGAGCTCGCGCGGACGGGGCGATCGGCCCGGATCGTCGCCACTGAGACCAGCGCCCGGGCGCTCGAGTACGCGCGCGAAAACGCTCGGCACCACGGGGTCGAGGACCGGATTACGTTCGTCCACGCCGACGTCCTCTCGCGCGGCCCCCACGGCCACAGGCGGATAGGCCCCCTGGAGCGCCAGGAGGGGCCGCCCCTCCTCGCGGAGGTGGACGCCTGGAAGTTCGACCTCCTCGTCTCGAATCCGCCGTACGTCGCCGAGGGCGACCTGGCCTCGCTCGCGCCCGAGGTCCGGGACTGGGAGCCTCACGAGGCGCTCGTCGGCGGCGTCGATGGCCTCGACGTCGTCCGCTCCATCGTCGAGGTGGGGAGGCTCGTCCTGAGGCCGCGCGGAGCCATCATCGTCGAGATCGGCGCCGGGCAGTGGGGCCCGCTACGCTCGCTGGACTGGGGGACGATGGGGTACGAGCCGCCCTTCTACCTGCCCGACCTCGCGGGGATCGAACGCATCCTTCGCGCGCGGCTGGCGTAGGCGATTCGCCCAGCACCCGAGTCCCGTCGCCCGCGACCCGTCGCCCAGTCCCGTCACCCGAGTCCCGTCACCCGAGTCCCGTCACCCGTTCCACGTGCCCGTGCCCGTGCCCGATCGATCGGGCAC
>CAZYRM010000202.1:0-11287 GCA_964649705.1 uncultured Planctomycetia bacterium | reverse complement strand
AGTCGGGCCTCTACGACGACATCGTGAAGTTCCTGAAGATGTAGGACATGGGCGAGCACCTCCTTCGCGGAATGATGCTGCTGGAGCAGTCCCGACCGGACCTGGCCGAGGCCGAGTTCCGGCAGGAGCTGCTGGAGTCGCCATCGAACCCTCACGCGCACGCCTACCTCGCGCTCTGCCTCGCGGGCCGCGAGAAGCTCGACGAGGCGACCGAGGAGGCGCGCCAGGCCATCGCGGCGGCGCCGGACCTCGCATTCGCGCACCACATCCACGGCGCGGTGCTGAGGGACCGGAACCGCTTCGACGAGGCGGCCTCCGCGGCGGAGGAGGCGATCCGGCTGGAACCGGAGGAGGCGAGCTATCACGGGCTGCTCGCGCAGGTGCGGCTGGACCAACGGAGGTGGCCGTCGGCGCTGGAAAGCGCGGAGAGGGGCCTGGCCCTCGACCCCGAGGACACGCACTGCCGGAACCTGCGCTCGGTCGCCCTGATGCAGCTCGGGCGGAAGGACGAGGCGCGCCAGGCGGCCGACGGGACGCTCGCGCGCAAGCCCGAGGACTCCATGTCGCACACGACGCGCGGCTGGACGCTGCTCGACGAGGGGCGCGCGAAGGAGGCGCTGGAGCACTTCCGCGAGGCGCTCAGGCTCCGCCCCGGGAACGAGTGGGCGCGCCAGGGGATCGTCGAGGCGCTGAAGGCGCGGCACTTCGTGTACCGGTGGATGCTGCGGTACTTCCTCTGGATGGGGAAGCTGAGCCGCCGCGCGCAGTGGATGATCATCCTCGGGTTCCCGATCGGGCTCAACCTGCTGCGGGGCCTGGCGGGCGACCACCCGGCGCTCGTGCCGCTCGTCACGCCGATCAGCATCGCCTACACGACCTTCGCGATCCTGACGTGGATTGCGAACCCGGTGTACACCCTTTTGCTGAGGCTCAGTCGATTCGGGCGGCTGGCGCTCAGCCCGGATCAGGTGGCGATGTCGAACTGCGTCGGGTTCTGCTTCCTGGGCGCGTTCGCGTCGATCGGCCTGTGGTGGTACGCGGGGGCGGAATACGGCCTGCTCGGAGTCGTCTTCTTCGCGCTGATGATCCCGCCGGTCGCGGGGATCTACCACTGCGACCGGGGGTGGCCTCGCGCGGCGATGGCGGGACTCGCGGGCGTGATCGCGGCGGCGGGGGTGGCGTCGCTGTGGATCGACGCGACGCTGCCCGCGGGCGCGCCGGACTCCAGGCTGGGCTACCAGCTCTTCATGACGTTCCTGTTCGGGGCGCTCCTCTCCCCGCTCGCCGTGAACGCCCTGGCGATGGTGAGGCCGAGGCGCTGAGCGCCGCCGAGGCCCTCAACGCGCGGAGGCCCCCGCGGAGTCGCGCGCGGCGGCCACGACCTCGTCGATCGGCGGGTGGTCGCCCCCGACGCGGCTCGCATACCGGTAGCGCACGGTCCCCCCCGCGCCGACGACCATCACGCCCCCCTGCTGCAGCGGCGCACCCTGGGTCTTCCCCTGGCGGAACCCGGCGGCCACGGCTCGCGCGTAGTTCAGCATGGCGCGCGGGGAGAAGGTGCTCAACGCGCCCCGCCGAAAGCCAGCGATCCGGTACGACTCCAGCGGCTCGTCGGAAAGGAACACGGCGCCCTCGAGGCCGAACTCGTCGCGGAACGCCCGCGCATAGCGGGGTGCGCCGCTGCCGATGAAGACGACCTCGACCCCGTCCTTCTTCAGCTCCTTGAGGTGGGGCCGCAACGCGGCCGCTTGCTCCCGGCAGGCGACTCAGCCGAAGTGGCGCAGCCAGACGAGCAGGGCCGTCCGCCCCTTCCAGAGGTCGCTGAGCTGGACCGCCCGCCCGTCGGCATCCAGGAGCTCGACCTTGGCGAGCTTCGGGTCCACACGTTCCGCCATCTGCTCCTCCCGGTTGCCTGCGCCGGGATTCTAGGGGAAATCGCTGGCAGGTACAACGGCGCGAGTAGAGCTCCCGCGCCAACCACGCTCTCTCAGGGACGCCGCGCTTGACTTCGACGCGGCGGGACCCTAAATTCCTCGCCCCGTCCCCGCAAACCCCGGGAGATTCCCTTGGGCGACAGCAAGGTCCTGGCCTGCCAGAGAAAGCACGTCTCCTGGAAGACGTGGGCGCTCGTCGTCGTCGTGACGGCGCTGGGATTCGGGGCGGGCTGGTGGTGGGGCGGGGAGCGCGCGAAGAGGAACCCCACGCCGCTCATCGACCTCTCGCGGAGGTTCGTCTCGCAGGAGCACTTCATCGTCAACATCCAGCCGCTGCGGGACTGGATCAACCAGTATGTGGCCGAAAAGGGCGCGAATCGCATCTCGATCTACCTCGAAGTGCTGAACACCGGCTCCAACATCTCCGTCAACAAGGAGCTCCAGATCTTCCCCGCCAGCCTCATGAAAATCCCGGTGGCGATGGTCACGATGAGGAAGGTGCAGGACGGTGACATCGGGCTCGACGACGCGATCTCACTGAAGCAGCAGCACCTCAACAGCGACTCTGGCGAGCTGTACACGCGGGGGGCCGGGGCGCGACTGACGATCCGCGAGTTGGTCACCGCGCTCCTGCAGGAGTCGGACAACACCGCCTACTTTGCGCTCCTGGAGCTCGCCACCCCTGACGAGCTTGGCGGAATCATCGACGAGGTCGGCCTGTTGGGTCTCTTCGACCAGGAGACCGGCGCGATCAGCGCCAAGGAGTATTCCCGGTTCTTCCGTGCGCTGTACTCATCGAGCTTTCTGAATCGTGAGCACTCGCAGTACATTCTCGACTCGCTGACCCGAAGCTCGTTCAGGGAGTTCCTGTCGAGCGGCCTGCCAAAAGACGTGTTGTTCGCCCACAAGTACGGCGAGCACATCGACCGCGGGGTCTACCTCGATTCAGGCATCGTCTACCTGCCCGATCGTCCGTACCTTCTGACGGTCATGATCAAGGAGGAAGGGGATGTCGCGCAAGCCAAGGCCAACGCGGCGAAGACCATGGGGGAGATCTCGGCCAAGGCCTTCGAGTACATCAAGAACTACCATCGGTGACTCGGAATTGTCCCGTGTCGCGGGATGCGGTAGAACAGGGGCATGGCCGAGGCCGTCCGCCCCACCATCTGGGGCCTCATCGCGACCCTCGATGACGCCTACGCGCGCCGCACGTGGGACCAGGCGGTCCGCGCCCTGATCGGGCCCGCGCCCTGGATGACTGTGACGGTCCGACGGCCGCTCGAGCGCATCTGCACCTACCTCCTCTACGTCTCGGAGACCGGACCCGTGCAGGAGGTCCGGGCCTACGTCGAGTCGCCTGAGCACTCCCCCAGGGTCCCGAGCGAGTTCAGCTCGGGCGGCATCGCGTTGACGCGCGGGAAGCTCCACGTCTGGAGAGGGGCGCTCACGCTCGATCAGTTCCTCGATCGCTGGTCGGAGCTCGAGGAGGCGGGGCTGTTCCGCGACCCCCTCCCTTCGCCGGGCGAACTCGTCCTCTCCTCGCAGCGGATCGACCTGGACGCCTCGAACGGCGCCGAGGAGGTCTCCTGCTCGGTCCCCGGCGGCCTCGGTGCGCCGGTGAACCTCCCGCTTCGTCGCCTCCTCGCCTCCCTCCGTCCGACCCTGCCCGACCTCTTCGCGGAGTAGGCGCCGCTTCGAGAACGTGGACCGCGGCACGAGCTTGACGAATGCCCCCGGGGCGCACTAGCATCGGGAACCTCCTGGTCGCCGAGGCTCGCACGTGGACGCGCAGAAGGAAGTCCTGCTCGGAAGGCTCGCCGTCCAGCGCGGGCTCATCACGCAGGATCAGCTCGACAGCGCGATCCGCGCCCAGGCCGAGCGCGGCGGGAAGACCCCCCTCGGCGGGATCCTCCTCGAGCGCGGCCTCATCTCCGCCGGGCAGCTAGGCCAGCTCGTCGACGAACAGAAGAAGAACCTCGCCGCCCCCTCCTCCTACACCCCGGATCGAACCGTCGGCGAGGACCTCCTCGGTCGCCATGCCCTCGAAAAGGGGCTCATCACCGCGGCGCATCTCGCGGAGGCCCTCCGCCTCCACGCGCTCTCGGCCTCCTCCGCCCACCCGAGGCGCCTCGGCGAGGTCCTCGTCGCACTGGGCTTCCTGACCTTCGATCAGGTCCACGCGCTTCTCCTGTCCCAGGGGAAGCGCCTGCTCCGCTGCCCTTCCTGCGGAGGCCAGTACAACGTCCACGCCTCCGTCGGGCCCGACGGAGCCACATGCCCGGAGTGCGAGGAGCCCCTCGTCGAGGCCGCGCCCGCCGCGCGGGCGACCCCCGCCGCGGAGCCGCTCAAGGCGAAGGGGACCTGGTACGGACAGGCCGTGCCCGCCCCCCCGCCTGCCGCCGCGCCTCCCCCAGCCGCGCCGCCCGCGAAGAAGGCCACGCGCGCCAGCAAGCCGCACTACCTGGACTACCGTCGGCGCCTCGGCCTGACCGCGACGGGCGCCCGCTGGGCCACCGTCGGCGTCGTGGGCGCCGTCGTCGTGGCGTCGATCCTGGGAATCCGCGCCGTCGCGACCTCGAAGGCGCCTTCCGACTTCGGATCGTCGCACACCGTGCGCGACTCGCGAACCGTCGAGACGGGCTCCGTCGAGGCCGACTTCGAGGCGCTCAAGGCGTTCCTCTCCGCCCACCAGAAGGACCCCCTGGCGTGTGTCATGCGGGTCCGCGCGCTGCAGGAGCGCCACAAGGGCCCCCGCGAGCAGGAGGACCTCTCGCGGCTGGCGAAGCTCTACGAGGGGAAGGTCAATGCCCTCGGCGAGCCCCTCTTCCAGGAGCGCCTCGCCCGGGCGGCCGGGATCGAGGCCCAGGGCCGCTTCGGCGACGCGATGGCCTCGCTCACCGACCTCCCCGACGACAAGGACCCGCTCTTCTACTGGAACATGCGCATTTCGCGGGAGCGCCTCCTCGTCGTGGAGCGCGCCGAGAAGAGGTGGAGCGACATCGCCTCGGAGGCGGAGACCCACGCCTCGGCCGGCCGCTGGGACGAGGCGGTCGCGTCGGCCTCGCGCGGCGAGAGCCTCGGCATCGACGACTTGGCCGCGCTCTCGAAGACCCTCCAGGTCGACCTCCGCGCGCGCCAGGAGCGCGCCCTCGTCGCGGCGCGGGAGTCCGCCGAATCGGCCGCCGAGCCGGAGGAGGAGGCGCGGATCGCCCTCCTCTCGGCGGAGTGGCAGACCTTCGTCAGGCGCTTCCGCTTCGAGCGCGCCGCGGAGGGCTACGAGCGGTGCCTGGTCTCCCTCCGTTCGAAGAAGTGGAGGCGCGAGATCGAGGGGCGGCTCGAGGACGTCAAGTGCCTCGCCAGCCTCTACCGACGGTTCCGCGGCCTCGTGAACGAGGGGAAGGTCAAGGACCTGACCTTCGAGGCGGGCGGCCTGAAGGTGACGATCACGCGCGCCGTGGACGAGGAGACGTTCGAGTGCAAGTTCTCGGGCGGGGCCGCGAAGGGGATCTGGTCCACGCTCGGGACGGAGGCCATGGTCCGCCACCTGGAGGAGTCCTCGCCGACGCCGGCCGAGCGGATGGCCCTGGGCGCGCTCGCATGGGACCTCGGGTTCGCCGACCAGGCGGCGGGCCTCCTGATCCGCGCGCTCAAGGCGGACGCCGCCCTCCAGGCGCGCATCGACCGCGTCGTCGCGGCGCACCGCGGCATCCCCGCGCCGCCGGGCGGCTTCCTCCCCTTCCGCGGGCGGTTCGTGACCGCGGAGGAGAAGGAGAACCTAGAGAAGGGGCTGGTCCTCTTCGAGGGGCAGTGGGTCACCCCCGCCGACCGCGAGATGCTCGCGCGCGGCCTGATGAAGGTCGGCGACAAGTGGCTCCCGCGCGAGGAGGCCGAGCTCGTCAAGCTCGGATACCGCAAGTACAAGGGGAAGTGGGTCAGCAAGGAGGAGTACGAGGAGGCTCGCTCGAAGTGGGACGCGGCGTACGAGGTGCAGACCGCGCACTACGACATCCGCACGAACAAGAGCGAGGAGATCGCGGACGAGCTCGGAAAGGTCGCCGAGGCCGACTACGAGGAGTGCAAGCGGTTCTACGGGGGGAAGGAGCCGAAGCTGTCGGGGAAGGAGAAGATGACGCTGTACGCCTTCGCGACGTACGAGGACTACAAGAAATACTGCGTGGAGACCCACGCGGAGGCGGAGCTGCAAGCCGCGGGATTCGCGAGGTCGGACTCGAACGTCGTGGTCGGCTGGGACAAGACGGGCGACAAGCAGACCTTTCTCGAGACGATGGCGCACGAGGCGGCGCACCTCTACTATTTCCGCGCGGTCGCGTCCGGCGGCGGCGCGTCGTGGTACATGGAGGGGATGGCGACGCAGTTCGAGGGGTTCCGCAAGGAGGCGGGCGCGTACGCCTTCGACCGGAGGTCGAGGAGCCGGATCTGGTTCCTGAAGCAGGCGGCGGCGGCGGGGAAGCACATCCCGCTCGACCAGCTCGTCGCGGGGGACGCGCTCACGCTGATCAACAGCGACCCGGAGAAGGCGCTCGTCTTCTACTCGGAGTGCTGGGGGCTCGTGTATTTCCTTACGCACACGGAGAACAAGGGCCTCCTCGCGGCCTTCGAGAAGTTCCGCGAGTCGGCGGACCGGGGCGGCCGCCCGTCGCTCCAGGAGTTCATCGACCTCGGGCCGCTCGAGGCCGAGTTTCTCGGGTTCGTCAAGCGGTTGTAGGGTATCCAACGGCTCGAATAGGAGTGATCTCGCATGGCCGGCAGCAAGGCGACGACCGTGAAGGCGTACCTCGCGTCGCTCCCCGCGGACCGGCGTGCGGCCCTGGAGGCCGTCCGCAAGGTCATGCTCGCAAACCTGGACAAGGACTACGCGGAGGGGATGCAGTACGGCATGATTGGCTACTACGTCCCGCACAGCGTGTTCCCGGCCGGGTACCACTGCGATCCCAAGCAGCCGCTGCCGTTCGCTGGGCTCGGGTCGCAGAAGAGCCACATGTCCCTGCACCTGATGTGCATGTATCTGGACACCGAGCAGGGGGCGCGCTTTCGGAAGGAGTGGCTGGCCTCGGGGAAGAAGCTGGACATGGGAAAGGCGTGCGTCCGGTTCAAGAAGCTCGACGACCTGCCGCTCGACGTGATCGGCAAGGCCATCGCCCGCGTCCCGGCGAAGGCGTACATCGCCCGCTACGAGTCGATTCTGAAGACGAGCAAGGCAAAGAACAAGAAGTCCTGACAGGGTCCCGAAGGGGCGCCTCATCGGGGCCGAGCTCGGGAGCTGCGCTCCAACGCTGGAGGGGACTCGGGTGTCGGAAGGCTGGCAGCGGTTCTATCGCGTGGTGCGGCGGATCCCGCGGGGCCGCGTGACGACCTATGGCGCCGTGGCCGCGTTCGCGGGGCTCCCGCGCCACGCCCGGCACGTGGGATATGCCCTGGCCGCGCTCGCCGCGGGGGCGGACAAGGTCCCCTGGCACCGGGTCCTCGGGAGCCGGCCGGGCGGTCGCGCCGCGGTCACCATCCGGGATCCGGCCGCGAGCGACCTCCAGCGGCGCCTCCTGGAGGCGGAGGGAGTGGCGTTCGACGAGAAGGGGCACGTCGAACTCGACCGCTTCGGCTGGATCAGACGAACGCGCCCTCGCCGACGTAGCGCGCGATGAGGCCGAGTTCCTCCCCGTACTCCTCCGTCGAGCAGGCATACTCCTTCACGAGGCGGACGAGCTGGGCCGAGACCCGCTTTCGCGCGCGATGGGTCCAGTTTTTCACGTCCTGGACCCCGATCCCGCGGCGTCGCGCGATCTCGGCCTGCGGGACCCCCTGCAGCGCGCCCTCGAGGAGGACCTCGACGTAGTGCGTGCCTCGCTCGCGGTCGTCCTCCGAGGCCGCCTCGACGGCCTGGCCGAGCAGGTTGGCCACCCAGATCCGGTCGAACCCCTCCGCTTCCGCGGGCGCCGCCGCGTCGTCCGGGAGGAGCGGCGCGGGGGCCCTCCCCCCTCCCCGCTTCAGGGCCCCTCGACGACGGCGGTGCTCGCTCATGACGTTGCGCGCGATCGCGAGGAGGAGGCACCGGAACCGCCCCTTCGACTTGTCCGCGCCCTGGAGCAGATCGCGTTCGACGATGCGCTGGAAGACCTCCTGCGCCACGTCTTCCGCGTCCGCGGCCTGGAGGCCCTGGCCCTGCAGGAACTCGCAGACCGGGGCGCGGTAGCGCCCGAAGACGCGATCGAGCGCCGTCCCATGCTCCCGCGCCAGGAGAACCTCCGTCCAGAGCGTCGTGCGGAATTCGTTCATTCCCCTCATCTCCTGAAACCTCCGTCTCCCCCCTTACCTGGTAAGTCCAGGGAGCGCGATTGCACCGGAATCGGGCCTGGGAGGAATGCTTGTGGACCACGTGAAGCTGGGACGCCTGCTTCTGGGGAACGGTGGGCTCCGCGAGGACCTGCTCGAGGCGGTCCGCTCGGAGCGCGCGCGCCTCTGGCGAGCGAGGTGGCGGCGTGCCGCGATCGCGGCTGGCGTGGTCCTCTCTCTCGTGCTGATCGCCTCCCTCGTCGTGCTCCGCGGCCCCGCACCCGCCATACCGGAGCCCGTCGAGGCCCAGGCAGTCGTTGTCCCGGGCGCCGTAGCTCCCCAGTCCACCTACGACTTCAGCGACGCCACCCAGATGCTCGACTGGGCGTACGTTGCCCACCGGGCGGCCCGCGCCCGATTCCCCTACGAAATGAGCAGGGAGGGCGAGGCCGTCGGCCTGCGAAACGGAGAGGCGGTGTACGTCGAGAAGTTCCGCGGCGAGGCCCGGATCTCGGCGACCCTCTGGCAGGACTCCGCCGCCGAGTCCCCCTGCTTCGGCGTCTTCGCCGGCCCGACTTCGTGGGCGGTTGTGACCGACGACAGCACCGCCCTTCGCCCCAGGGCGGGGGGCCCGCAGACCCTGACGCAGCCCTCCACGACGCCGCCGGTCGGCACGCGACTGCGAGTCGAGATGTCGGTCGCGGGCGGACGTGCGACCTGCACCGTGGACGGGCGAGTCGTGTTCGACCAGCCGATGGACTCGAACGAACCCATCGAGGTCGGGATCTTCGCCTTCCGGGACACGCTCATCGGGTTCGACGACGTCGTCGTCGACGGAAACCGGATTCGCTGAAACCCTCCGCATCCCTCCGGCCATCTCCTTGCGGCCCCATTTTACGGAGGGAACCATGCGCATCGCACGATTCGTCCTGGCCATCCTGTTCGCCTCGGCGTGGGCCGTGGCGCAGACCTCGAGCGGTCCCGTCGGCGTCGGGATCAACCTCATGGGAAACTACGACTGGTCGCGACAATACGTCTTCGCGGACGCCATGAGGAACTCCCGCGGCTGGGGGTCCGTCCTGGCCCCGTGGGACCTCGCGGCCCCCGTGGATGCCGACGGGTGGCCGACCGCGGACGCCGGGGTCATCGTCCTGACGAACGGCGTGAACATCGGGGGGACCTACCACCTATCGTTCCGCGGAAGGGCGACGGTCGCTCCCAGGGCGAGCTCGCTCACGCTGCAGAACGTCGTCTACGACGCCCTGACCGATACGACCCGGGCGGACGTCGTCGTGGAGTCGACGGCTCGGCAGATCGTCCTGACGTTCACGGGCACGCGCGGAGGCGTCCGCAACGTGCGCCTCATGCGCCCTGGGTACGTGAACGAGACATTCACGCGGCCCATCCTGGACCTGCTGCGGCCGTTTGCCTACATCCGCACGATGGACTGGATGTCCACGAGCGGGCACACGCATCCCGGGTACGGGAACAACGTGTCGCGCTGGTCCGAGCGGACGCTGCCGCGGCACGCCACGCAGAGCCGCCTGGTCGGCGGGGTCCGTGCAGGGGTCGCCTGGGAGTTCGCGGCCGAGCTCGCGAATACGCTCGACAAGGACATCTGGGTGAACGTCCCTGACCTGGCCGACGACGACTATGTGCGCTCGATGGCGACGCTCCTCCGCGATCGCCTGGAGCCCGGGCGCGGCCTCTACCTGGAGTTCTCGAACGAGGTCTGGAACCCGGCGTTCGAGTCGTACTACCGCAACCTGGCCGCGGCGGAGGCGGAGGTCCTCGCGGGCGGGAGCAACCTGAACGCGGATGGCGACACCAACCACGAGCATTGGGCACATCGGAGGACGGCGCGGCGGACCCGCGAGATTGCCGAGGTGTTCCGGTCGGTGTTCGGCGCGGCGGCCATGGGCTCGAGGGTGCGTCCCCTCCTCTGCGGCCACTTCTTCGTGACCGAGACCGTCACCCAGGGCCTCGACTTCCTGGAGCGGACGTACGGGCCGGCGCGCGGCCTGATCTACGCAATCGGGTGCGGGCAGTACGACACGCCCTCCCGCGAGTCGAGCCGCCGCACGGACCTGACCGTGGAGGAGATCGTCGCCGAGTGGACGACGAACCTGGAGGGCATGCGCAGGTGGGCGCAGGCGTATGCCGGGATCGCGCGTACCTACGGAGTGAGGTTCCTGGCGTACGAAGGGGGCGTGTGCTGCGTGGGGGCCGAGAGCGTCGACGCGAAGGCGGCGGCGAACCGGGACCCCAGGGTGCGGGGCCTCGTGTCGAGCCTGGTGGGGAACTTCCTCGCCGAGGGCGGGGACTCGTTCTGCTACTTCGCGGCGGCGAGCCCGTACGACCGGACCGGCATGTACGGCCTGACCGAGGACATCACGGTCCTCGACACGCCGAAGACGCGGGGGATCGCCGACGTCCTCGCGAGGCTGCGCAAGTAGCTGTCACGGGACCGGCGCGCGGACGCTCCGATCGATGGGGACGTCCGCCGCCGGTCCCGCTGCACTTCCGCGACACGAGCGCTTTGCCTTGATTCCGCCGGGTCGGATCGGCATCACGTGCGACCTTTTTCCGGAGAACCATCCATGAACCGAAGCCTGACGAACCTCTTTCTAGCCGTCCTCGCGCTCACTGGGGGCGTGTTTGCGGGCCCCGAAGACTCGCTGAAGGGGATTACGCTCGAGCTCAAGGGGCGCAGCATCCCCGAGAACAGCATCGAGTTCGCGGTGGGCGATGGTCCGACCGAGGCGATCGCGAGGCCCACCATCGTCCCGGTGATCCTTGTGGGGACCAGCGCCGAGGCGACGGCGGACGCCTTCGACGCGGCCATGCTCTCGGCGCCGTCTGAAGTCGAGTCTGTAGGGATCGCCCTCGTCGCCCACGAGCTGACGCACGTCGTGCAGCAGGCGTCGCCAAGCCGCGATCTGGTCGCCCACGAGCTGACACACGTGGTGCAGCAATCCGCGGCGAGCCGTGAGCTCCTCGCCCACGAGCTGACGCACGTGGTGCAGCAGGCCGCGCGGACCGGCGAACCGGGAGTGGTCCACCTG
>CAZYRM010000201.1:0-11382 GCA_964649705.1 uncultured Planctomycetia bacterium | reverse complement strand
TGGATCAGCCTGTCGAGGCTCCCGCTGGGGGCCGCCGTGTGGCTGCGCCCCGACGCCCCCGCTTACGTCCTTGCCCTCATGGTCGTCGCGGGGGCCAGCGACGTGCTCGACGGCTGGGTCGCGCGACGCGCGGGAGGCGGGGACGCCGGCGTCTGGCTCGACCCGCTCTGCGACAAGCTCTTCATCCTCTCCGCCGTCGCCGCCGTCTGGTGCGCTCGAAGGCCGCCCATCGGGCTCCTCCCCCTCCTCGTCTCCCGCGAGATCGTCCAGGTCGCCACGTTCGCCCTCATGGCCATCATGCCGAGACTCCGGCCCCGCCGCGGCTTCGACCTCCGCGCGGCCTTCGTCGGGAAGCTCGCGACCGTGCTTCAGTTCGCCACCGTCGCCGCCATCCTCTTCGCCCACCCCGCCCAGGGCCCCCTCGCCGTGGTCACCGGCGCGGTGGGGCTCGTGGCCGGGACCTACTACGCGAGGAGGCTCTACCTGCGGGCACGGACCTCCTGAGGGGCCTTCCACTCGATGAGGTCCGGTGCTAGCATGACAGGGATGAGTCAGCGAACCGCGACCCGCTGCCGAAAGCAACTCCCGACCCTCCGCGTGCTCACCTACAACATCCACAAGGGGGCCGACGCGCGGGGCCGCACGGAAGGACTGCGCGCCCTGAGGAAGGCCGTCCATGACCTCGCGTGCGACGTCGCCTTCCTCCAGGAGGTCGTCGGCGCCCACTGGCGGACCGAGCACGCGCGCGACGAGCATCAGGCCCACTTTCTCGCCGGCGCCCACTGGCCCTACGTCGTCTACGGCCGCACGCGCGCCCGGCGCAGCGGCCACCACGGGAATGCCATCCTGAGCCGGACGCCCATCCTCCAGTGGAACGACGTGGACGTCTCCACCAACCCGTTCGAGCGGCGGAGGCTGATCCACTCCATCCTCTCATGGCCTACCCCGGGCCGTCGGCTCCACGCGATCTGCGTCCACTTCGGACTCTTCGAGCGCGGCCGCCGCCGCCAGCTCGCCCAGCTCTGCGAGCTCGTCCAGGAGCGCATCCCTGCGGACGAGCCCCTCGTCGTCGCGGGGGACTTCAATGACTGGAGGCGCTCCGCGTCGAAGGCCCTCCAGGCCTGCGGGCTCGTCGAGGCCCACGAGACCGTCGCCGGGGGTCCTGCCCTGACCTTCCCGGCGCGCTTTCCGCTCCTCACGCTCGACCGGATCTACGTTCGCGGCCTCCACGTCGAGGGCGTCGAGCGGCCCCACGGGAAGGAGTGGCACGACCTGTCGGACCACGCGCCCCTCGTCGCCCGGTTGCGGGGCCTGTAGCCCCCACAGGAGCTCGATATGGCGTTCGGAGAGGAACTGCAAGCGCTGAGGGCACGGATCCCCGAGATCCTCTCGCCACTCGGCGGGGCCGCGCACGCCTCGCTCCTCGTCACCGAGCGCTCCGGCGTCGGCGCGAGGCTCTCCCTCCGAGACGAGCGCGTCTGGCAGGCCGACCCGAGCCGAGGGGCCGTCATCGCCGCGACGCACGGCGGACTCCTTCACGAGGAGGCCTCGTCCGACCTGCGCATCGAGAGCCTGGCCGCGGCATCGAGCAGGCTCGCCCAGGCGGCAGGTTGCTCGGCGCGCGAAGTGGCCCTCTCCGACCGCCGCGACTTCGTCACCCCGATGGAGAAGGACCCCGCGGAGGTGCCCCTCGCCGAGAAACTCGACCGCCTCCGCGCCCTCCGCGACGCCGTCGCGAAGAGGGACCCCCGCATCTGCGCCGTCGCCGTCGGGTACAACGAGGCCCGGGAGCGGAAGCTCTTCGCCGGCGACGGCAAGGACTTCGCCCAGGAGGTCTCCCGCCTCACCCTCTCCCTCGTCGTCTTCATCGCCGAGAAGGGGGAGACGAGGCAGGCGTACGCCGTCAAGGGGTGGACAGGCGGGTTCGAGAACGCCTTCCTCCCCGAGAAGGAGGTCACCGACGCCGTCGAGACCGCCATCCAGCTCCTGTCCGCGCGGAGGGTCGATCCGGGGACGTACGACGTCGTCGCCTCGCCCGAGGTCGCGGGCCTCGTCGCCCACGAGTCGTTCGGCCACGGCGTCGAGCTGGACATGTTCGTCCGCGGCCGCGCGAAGGCCAAGGAGTACTACGGGCGGCGCGTCGGCACGGAGATGGTGAACCTCTCCGACGACCCGACCGTGCCGGGGGCCTACGGGTCGTACTTTTTCGACGACGAGGGACAGGTCGCCGCGCCCACGCGCGTGCTGAGGGACGGCGTCCTCGTGAGCGGGCTCGCCGACCGCGTCTCGGCGGGCGTCCTCGCGTACGCGCGCACCGCGAACGGGAGGAGGGAGTCGTTCCGCAACAAGGCCTACGCGAGGATGTCGAACACGTTCATCGAGCGAGGGGACGCGACGTTCGAGGAACTGCTCGTCGCGTGCGGGGACGGGGTATACCTCGACCGCGGGGGGGCCGGGATGGAGGACCCCAAGGGGTGGGGAACCCAGGTGGAGTGCGCTGTCGCGAGGGAGATCCGCAGAGGGAGGCTCACGGGGGTCGTGTACGCGCCGGTGGTGCTGACAGGGTATCTTCCGGACATCCTCGGGAGCGTGAGGGGCGTGAGCCGGGAGTTCGAGCTGTCGCCCGGGATGTGCGGGAAGGGGCACAAGGAGTACGTCGACGTGTCGAGCGGGGGGGCGCACCTGCTGATGAAGGCGAGGCTCGGGTGAAGCCGTGCGCGAACACGTGTAGGGGCGGCCCGATGGGCCGCCTCTCGCTGGGAACATGGAGCGCCTGATGGACCTGGATGCCGTCGTCCGAACCCTGGCCGAGACCCGCGGCGTGGATGACTGGGTCCTCCGCGAGACGCGCGACGAGGAGGTCCAGGCCTACGTCGCCGGCGACCGGACCGAGACCGTCCGCCGCATCGAGGCCGTCCGGTGGGGCGGGACCGTCCTCAACGACCACGGCGGGAAGCGCGGGATGGCCGCCTTCCACCTGACGGACGGGGGAGATCCGCCCGGACGCGTCCTCGCCGACGCGGTGACGATGGCGGCCCTGTCCGACAACCCCCCGTTCCGCCTGCCCGCGCCCGCGGCCTGCCCTGCCGTCGAGTGCGTCGACGCCGACATCGCAAGGGACCCGCGGGAGGCGCTCGAGGTCCTCCTCAAGCAGCTCCGCAAGGGGAACCTCGGCGCGGGCGTGAGGCTCTCGTCCGCCGAGGTCTTCGTGAAGAGGCGCAGGACGACGATCGCGAACAGCCGAGGTGTGCGCGTGGAGCGGGAGGGGACCGAGGTGTACGTCGAGGCGGTCCTCACGGCCTCGGCGGGCGCCGAGGAGGCGGAGCACTTCTACGCGCAGCGGTTCCGCCGCGTCGCCGACGCCTCGCTCGGGTGAAGGCTCGAAGTCGCCGCGCGGTTCGCGCGGGATACGATCGGGGCGAGGGTCCCGGAGACCGGCGAGCGCCCCGTGGTCCTGACCGCCCCATCGCTCGCGGCGCTGTTCGACTCGGTCGTGTTCCGGACCGGGGCGTACGCGGCGTACCAGAAGCTCGCGGCGCTCTCGCCGGGGGAGACGGTCCACCGGGGGGAGCGGGAGGGCGAGGCGCTTACGCTCGAGAGCGACGGGCTGGTCGCGTTCGGCCTGGGGACCGCGCCGTTCGACGACGAGGGGATCCCGTCGAGAAGGCTTGCCGTGGTGCGGGACGGGCAGGTCGCCGCGCGCTGGGCGACGCAGCAGTACGCGGAGTACCTGGGCATGGAGGCGACCGGGGCCTTCGCGAATACCCGGGTCGCATGCGGGGCGAGGCCGCGCGCGGAGCTCCTCGCGGACGGCGGCGTCCTCGAGGTCGTCGCGTTCTCGGCCTTCGACCCGGACTCGGTCACGGGCGACTTCGGCGCCGAGGTCAGGCTCGGGTACCTCCACGGGCCCGGCGGGACGGTGCCCGTGAAGGGAGGGTCGGTGTCGGGGAACGTCTACGAGGCGCTGGCCCGCGCGTGGTACTCGAAGGAGGAGGCCACGCACGAGGCGTACGTCGGCCCCGCCGCGGTCAGGCTGGAGGGGCTGAGCGTCTCGGGGGCGTGATCAGACCCCGATGATCTTCCACGCCCCCGCCACCGCTTGACGACTACCGCTGGCGCAGCATCAGCCTCTGGACGCCGCGCGTCCACTCCTCGTCGACGCCGAGGATCATGTATCCACGGAACGTGCGGTCATACGCCCGCGTCACGCGGAACGTGATCTCGATCGTCCCGCCGCCCGTGTAGCACGTCCCGTCGAACGGGCAGGACCCGCAGCACTCGATCGATCCGACCCGCTCCGACCACCCGCTGTAACGCTGCATCGGGTAGTACCGGCGACCGTCGAAGAGACGGTAGTACAGCCCCCTCATCCCGTATCCGTTGTGCGGCCCGACGAGGAGCGACGTCAGCTCGCCACCCGCGTCGATCGCGAAGTCCTCCGGGACCCCCTCTACGCGCACCGTCACCTGGTCGCCCGTGTTGACCCCCTCGAGCCAGAAGGGGACGTAGATCGCCCCGAGGAAGCTCGCCTGGTCGTCCGCCCAGTAATAGAAGTTCTTGCTCGGACGGACGCGGAAGCTCTTCGCCCGCGCGCGGAAGACCACGTCGAGGGCGCCGAGCATCTCCGCAAGCGGGTCGACCGGCGGCTGTACCACAGGCGGCTGTCCGTGGCGGTCGCCGTGATCGTCGTCGTGAGGCGGCCCGCCGCCCGGGCGTGCGAGCTGCAGCCGGATGCTGTACGTCCGCCCCAGGCTCCCGCCCCGCGAGATCACCCAGCGGCCGCCCTGCTGCATGATTGCCTTCCCGACCATGCTTCCGTCCCAGAGGTAGTCGGTGTCGTTGCGGAACGCGTCGTACGAGATGTACCCCGTGGCCCGCTCCATCTGGACGGACACCCACACCGCTCCGCCGAGCTGGACGGGCTGCTGCGCCTGAAGCACCTCCCCGTGGATCCTCCCGTCCACCGTCACGTTGCGGTGGTCGTGGAAGAGGACCCGGTTCGGGTCGGGCAACCCGTTGTTGTCGGCCATGATCTTGACGTGGACCGCGTCGCCCGAGATCCCCCGGTCCCACCCGATGACCATGACCGCGGAGAGGTCATACGTACCGTCCAGCACGATCTTCTTCACGAGCGCGTACCCGCTCGCGACGGTCGGGATGTAGTTGTCGGCGTACTGGGACGATGCGTCCTCGTTCTTCCACTCGTAGGTCCCCTGGGCCGCCGCCGTGGCGCAGAGCGCCAGCACGGCGAGCGGGATCGTCAGCCTGTTCATTCGGGTCTCCTCCAAGCGCCGGCAGGAACGCCGGCGAAATCCCCCCTTTGAATTCCTACGCGTCGCCCGTCGTTCCGGCGACCTCGCGCATGAGCTTGGCGTGCATCTCCTTCGTGATGATGACCGTCCCTCTGGCGTCGAGCGAGTCGGGCGTCGCGGGCACCTCCAGCGGCCCGCCGCAGTGCGGGCACGTGTACGTCTGGTTCGACTGGAAGCCGACGACGTTCACCTGGTCCGAGCACTTCCTGCAGTACAGGATCTTCTTGTTCTGGATCGAAAGCAGCTTGCGGACCCCATCGCGGCTCATGTACCCCTTCTTCACGAGGATCTCGCCGAGCCGCACCTCCACCTCGTCCTCCACCTTCGCCTGGATCCGGAGGCACTCGTTCACCTGCTCCTGCGTGACGAGCCCCAGGTGCACCACGAGGCGTCCGAAGAGGATGTTCTCGAGGCGGGCATCGGAGTAATCCGCCTTCGCCTGGAAGCGCTCCCGCTGGGCGGCGAGGGCGACGTCGAGGTGCTCCTTCTTGAGGAACCCCTTGTCGACCAGCAGCTCCCCGAGCGGCGGCGAAGGGACCTGCTCCTCCTGGATGGCGACGGCCTTGTCGAGCTGCTCCTTCGTCAGGAGCCCCATCTCGATGGCGATCTTTCCGAGGAGCAGCTCTTCTCGCAACGGCATCCGACGCCTCCGCGGGAAGTCTAGCACCCCCGATCCGGGCAATCAAGGCAAGGAGGCACGGGGCATTCCGGGGCCGCGCTTGAGCCTCCAGCGGCCCGGAGGGTATAATCCCCCCAATTAATAGAGGAAGCGGACGGCATGTCGGAAGGACCCGGCGCGGCCGCCTCCCCGCCGAAGGGGAAGCAGTTCGGCCGCTACGTCATCCAGAGCGAGCTGGGACGCGGGGGGATGGGCATCGTCTACAAGGCCCTCGACCCCCAGCTCCAGCGTCCCGTCGCGCTCAAGGTCCTCATCGGGGACCCGAACGACACCGACACCGACCGCGTGAAGCGGTTCCTCCGCGAGGCGACCTCGATCGCCAAGCTCCGCCACACGAACGTCGTCCAGATCCACGACATCGGGAAAGTCGGCGCGCAGCACTACTTCACGATGGACTTCATCGAGGGGGCCTCGCTCGAGAAGAAGATCCGCGACGCGCTCGGGGGGAAGAAGGAGCCGGCGAAGATCGCGACCGATCCTCCCGCCGCACGCGCCCCGGGGAAGCCGCCGACGAGGACGATCCCTGCCCTCGGGAGGGGGCTCTCGAACACGACGAGGACGCAGGTGCCTGGGCGCCCCGACACCGCGATCTCGCTCCGCGCCGCGGAGCTCTCCAGGTTCGAGACCGCCGGGCCCTACAACCTCTACGACGCGCTCGTCCTCGTCCGCGACATGGCGCGCGCTCTCGGGTGCGCGCACGTGGAGGGGATCGTCCACCGCGACGTGAAGCCCGCGAACATCCTCCTCGACATGAAGGGGACGCCGTTCCTCACCGACTTCGGCCTGGCGAAGGAGGTCGGCGACCTCGCGAGGACCGCCCTCACCCTCTCCGGGACCGTCATGGGCACGCCGAAGTACATGTCGCCGGAGCAGGCCGCGGGGCGCATCAGCGACATCGGCTCCCCGAGCGACGTCTGGTCGCTGGGCATCGTGCTGTATGAGCTCCTCACAGGCAAGGTGCCCTTCGAGGCGGCCGCCCTCGGGGACCTCCTCCACGACATCGCGAAGAAGAACCCCCCGGCGCCCGGAACGGTCGCGAAGGGGAAGAAGGCCTCCAGCGGCGGCATGAGGCCGATCACCGCCGAGCAGGCGGCGAGCTTCGTCTCGAAGTCCCAGGTCTCCGTGAAGATCCCGTCGCAGATCGACGAGATTACGATGAAGTGCCTGGAGAAGGACCCCGATTACCGCTACTCCGACGGGAACGCCCTCGCGGACGACATCGATCGGTTCCTTCGGGGCGAGGACATCGAGGCGAACGCGACGGTCTCCCTCCAGCAGTCGCGGATCACGGCCCAGCGGAACCGCTCGAAGGCGGCGGCGCGCGAGAAGGGCGCGAAGCAGACCCTCCTCACCCTGGCGATCGGCGTGCCGATCGCCATCATCGCCATCCTCGTCTTCGTCTCGAACAGCCGGAAGCGCGAGGCGGCCGAGCGGCACGACTCGGCCATCGTGGAGGCCAGGCGGCTCGTCGAGGCGAAGCAGTGGAAGAAGGCGCTGGACTTCGTCAACCTCAAGCTCTCCGAATACCCCGGCGACGTGGCCCTCGACCAGAAGCGCCGCGAGGCCGAGGACCAGCTCGCGAAGGTCCGCGAGGCCCTCCACAAGGCCGACCAGGCGTTCGACAAGAAGGACTTCCTGAACGCCCAGACTCTCTACCGCGAGGCGCTAACGCTCGATCCGTCCGAGGAGAAGGCGCGGCTCCGCTACGACGAGGTGGCCCGGCTCCTCTACCGCCTGGAGGACTCCGTCGGGAAGGGGGAGGAGCTCCTGCGCAGCGAGGCGTGGGAGGAGGCCTTGAGGCAGTTCAACGACGCCCTGGCGGTCTCGCCGGCCGACCCACGGGCGCTCGACGGGGCCCAGCGGGCGAAGAACGGGCTCGCCGTGACCCAGAAGGAGCCGATGGCGACCCCCGGCGGGACGGAGAGCGCGGCGCGGAAGGAGGCGGAGCCGTTCTACCAGCGGGCGCGTTCGCGGCCCGCGGAGACGCGGGAGGTGTGGGAGGAGGCCCTCGGCAACATCGACAAGGCGCTCACGATCGACCCCGAGTACGGCGACGCCTGGTACGAGCGGGGCGTGCTGCACCAGAAGCTCGGGATGCCGCGAGAGGCGCTCCAGGACTACGGGAGGGCGATCCAGTTCCGCTCGTTCGTGGTCTACTCCCACTACATGCGCGGGAGGATCCTCTTCGACGAGTTCGGGGACCTCGTGACGGCGCGGACGGAGTTCGAGGCGGCCATCAGCGCCGATCCCTCGCACGAGTACGTGCTGGCGGCCCAGGCACGGATGGCGGCGGCGGACGGGGACCTGGGACGCGCGCTCAACTTCGCGAGGCAGGCGCTCGAGCGGACGAAGTCTCTGGACGACGTGTACTTCGTGATGGGGTTCATCTACGGGGACAACCGGTACCTCGACCTCGACAAGTCGCTCGAGTGCTTCAACAAGGCGATCGAGCTGAACCCGACCGTGGCGGCCTCGTGGGGGAACCGCTCGGTCGTCCGGTACATGAGGCATGAGTACCAGGCGGGGCTCGTCGACGCGGAGAAGGCGATCGAGCTGACGCGCGGCGGCTCGATGATGTGGGAGAAGAAGGCGCTCAACCTGAAGGGGATGGGGAAGTTCGGCGAGGCCGTCGCCGCGTACGACGAGGCGGAGAAGAAGGGCGGCGGCTCGACGGCGAGCATCTTCATCAACCGCGGGGACTGCTGCAAGGACTGGGCCGACCTCCTGCGCGCGAGCGGAAACAACGCCGAGGCGCGCGAGAAGTACCAGAAGACCGTCGTCGACTGGGAGAAGTTCCTCAAGCTGATGCCCTCGGGTCCGTACCACGACCTGGTCCAGGACCGCCTGCCCACGATCCGTCAGGCGATTGAGGACCTGCGCTAGCCGGGCGCGTCCCCGTGCGTCCGCCGCCCATCCAGCACCTCGCGGACCCTGCGCAGGAGGTCGGGCGGCGTGAACGGCTTCGACAGGAGCGCGCGCTGCGGGTCCGCCCCCTCGGGATAGCCGCTGATCAGGAGGACGGGCAGCCCCGGGCGGAGGGCGGACAGGCGCGACGCCAGCTCGGCGCCCCCCATCCGCGGCATGACGACGTCGGAGAGGAGCAGGTCGACCGCGTCGCCGCTCCGCACGAACGCCTCGATCGCCTCGTCCCCGTTGCGGGTCTCGAGGACGGTGTACCCATGCGACGTGAGGATGAGGCGCGCCAGCCTTCGCACGAGGTCGTCGTCCTCGCACAGCAGGATCGTCTCCGTCCCGACCGCCCAGTCGAGCACCGTCTCCGCGGCCGTCCAGTCCTCGGGCTCCTCCGCGGCGAGCGGCAGGTGGATGCGGAACGTGGTCCCCTTCCCCGGCTCGCTCTCGACCCGGATCGCCCCGCCGCTCTGCCGGACGATCCCGTAGACCATGGCGAGTCCGAGGCCGGTCCCGACGCCGGACCCCTTCGTCGTGAAGAACGGCTCGAAGACCCGTGCGAGCGTCTCCGCGTCCATTCCCGCACCGGTGTCCGTCACGCGCAGGACGACGTACCGTCCGTCGGGGAGGTCGGCCCGCGCCCCCGCCTCGCCGACCGTCTCGAACGAAGTCACGAGTTCCAGTCTCCCGCCCCCGCGCATCGCGTCGCGCGCGTTGACCGCGAGGTTGAGGAGCACCTGCTGGAGCTGCGACGGGTCGGCTCGCACCCGGGCCGGCGCGGGCGCCGGCGAGACGACGAGGTCGATGTCCTCCCCAATCAGGCGGCGGAGCATCTTCTCCATCTCCGCGACGACCGAGTCGAGGTCGACCACGAGCATCGAGAAGACCTGGCGCCGTCCGAACGCGAGGAGCTGCCTCGTGAGCGCCGATCCGCGCTCGCCCGCCTTTCGCACCTCGAGGAGGTCCTCCCGATCGGGATGGTCGTCCGGCGTCTTCTTGAGGAGCAGGTCCGTGTAGCCGTTGATGGCGGTCAGGAGGTTGTTGAAGTCGTGCGCGACGCCGCCCGCGAGCCGCCCGATCGCCTCCATCTTCTGGAGCTGGATCACCTCGCCCTCCCTCTTGCGCAGCTCCTCCGTCCGCTGCGTCACGAGGCGGTCGAGCGACGCGTTCATCTCCCGGAGCCTCGCGTTGACCTCCTTGAACCCCCGGTAGGCCATCTCGAACGGGGCCAGGGCCTCCGCGAGGAACGTGCAGGCGGCGCGCGCGACCCGCTCGGCCTCCTCGGCCCCCTGATGGGGGCGGAGCAGCTCCACGAGCGCCGCGTGGTGGATTGCGACGACGTCCAGGAGGCCGCGCCCGCGGGACATGAGCCGCCGGCCGAGGTCGTGGGCGCGCTGGAGGGAGGCCTCCGAGGCGCTCTCCACGTACTCGGTCAGGGAGGAGGTGTACTCCTCCATGCAGTCACTCCCGACGGTCCGCATGCCCCGCTCCGAGATACCGGGCCACGAGCACCAGCGCGTCGTCCGTGCCCCTTCCGTACTCCGCGAGGATCCCCCGGGCCAACGCCTCCGTCGTCGCGATCGACGAGACGGCCGCACCGAAGTCCGCACGGACACCATCCGTCGCCATCGCGAGCGTGTCGCCCGGGGCGATCGTGTGGGTCGTCACGTGCAGCGTGGGCAGGCGGAGTCCGACCACGCCGGCCCGCGAGACCATCGACTCGTTCGGAGGGGTCCTCCGCACGAGCGCGCCCTCCACGTTCCCGACGCCGACCCACTCCAGGCTGCCCGCGACGGCGTCGAAGGAGGCGATCCCCAGGACCACCCCCCTGGTGGACGCCAGCGCCTCGTGGCAACGCGCGACCTGCTGTCTGAGCGGCTCCTCGGTCCACCGCCCGATCGACTCGCGCGCCTTCCTCGCCGCCACGGCCGCGTGGAACCCGTGTCCCAGCCCGTCGATCACGGCAACGATCGCGCCCCTGGCGGTCCGTTCGACGACGTGGTCGTCGCCCGAGACGCTCTCCCCCGGGATCGCGCGCGCCGCGACGCTCCACTCGATCACGGTCGGTTGTGCGCCCATTTCCTCACCGAGATGATCGTTCCCTTCCCCGGAGCGGACTGGATGGAAAACTCGTCCATCAGTCTGCGCGTTCCCGGCAGTCCCAGCCCGAGGCCGTGGCCCGTGGAGTATCCGTCCTGGAGGGCCAGGGCGACGTCCGCGATCCCGGGGCCCTGGTCGCGCGCGACCACCTCGATCCCGCGCCGCCCGGCGGACTCGACGAGCCTAAGGACCACTTCGCCCCGCACCGCATAGGCGACGATGTTCCGGGCGAGCTCCGAGATCGCGGTCGCGACCACGGTCAGGTCCGTGCCCGACAGCCCGGCCTCGGCCGCGCGCTCGCGGCCCGTAT
The DNA here is from genome assembly GCA_964649705.1 of uncultured Planctomycetia bacterium. Taxonomy (GTDB): domain Bacteria; phylum Planctomycetota; class MHYJ01; order WSZJ01; family CAZYRM01; genus CAZYRM01. The sequence goes on along the minus strand of CAZYRM010000201.1, from coordinate 71 downwards.
GCAGCGCCCCCCCCACCGCGGCGTCGGCCTGGATCGGGGCCCCCGCCACGGTACGAACGGGGGCCGGGGGG
>CAZYRM010000200.1:0-11448 GCA_964649705.1 uncultured Planctomycetia bacterium | reverse complement strand
CACGGGCGTCAAGCAGGGGGCGAAGATCCAGTGCTCGCGCTGCAGGAAGGTCCACCTCCTGACGCCCGACCAGGTGAAGCTCGAGAAGGTCGAGAAGGAGTTCGTCAACACCAAGCGATACGCGAAGCCCGCCCCGCCTCCTCCCCCTCCCCCACCGGACACGAGCCAGCCTCCCGAGGAGGAGGTCGTCCCCGCGCGTCACCTGATCTACTCCGTGAAGGAGTCGCTCCGCTTGATCGCGACGCTCGTCTGCATCGCGCTCCTCGCATGCTTCTGGGTCCCGTTCCCAACGACGGGCGGGTCGAAGATGGCGTGGCAGGTCATGAGCGACGACGCGCTCGCGCCCGGGTTCACGGGGAAGTTCCTGGTCGGATACGCCTTCGTCGCCGGCCTCGCGGCGCTCATCGTCGCGTGGCTCGCGAAGGGGAACCTGCGGGGAGGGCTCCTCGTTGCCGCGGCGGCCCCCATGCTGGCCGTGCCGCTCTTCAAGGACCCGTCGCGACTCGAGCCCATCACGGGCGGCGGCGGGTGGCTGAGGCTCTCGCTGGCCGGTGTGCTGGCGATCGCGGTGGCGGTCTCCTACGCGCGGGTCTTCTTCTCGTGGAGCTGGGTCTGCCGCGTCCTGATGTTCGCCTTCGGCGCGGGCGTGGTGGCGCTTTACTTCCTGCCGTCCGACCTCGGCGCCGGGCGGACCAGCCTGATGGGGTTCATCCTGGAGGAGGCGAAGAAGGGCTCGTCGGCGTACCTCAAGCTCATCCCGCTCGGCATCGGCGTATTCACGTTCTTCGCGACGTTCCTCGGGAAGGGCGGAAAGTGGTTCGCGATGCTGATCGTCCTCGCCGGCCTCGTCTGGTACCTGCTCGACCCGCTCCGCCAGGGGTACTCCACATGGAAGGGGGGCGGAAAGACGCTGATGCAGGTCTTCGACGCGGTCCGGACGCCGACGACGCTCGCGACGTGCGCGCTCCTCGTCGTCTTCGGCCTCGGTGACTGGATTGCGTGCACGCTGCTGCGCATCCACATCCTGAAGCTGCAGGAGAAGCGGGCCTAGCGGCGAAGCACGAGGATCCGCCCCTCGGCCTCCAGGCTGCGAATGGCGTTGACCACCCGCTTCCGCGCGGCGTCCGCCTCGCGCTGGGGGACCGCGCCGCGGCGCGAGAGGTCCTCCTTGAGGTCGGCGGCGACGCGAGGCGACAGGTTCCGGAGAAATTTCCCGCGAATCTCCTCCGAGGCCCCCGCGAGCGCCGCCACAAGGTCGCGGCGGTCCACCTCCCCTGCAAGGAGGGGGATCCCGCGGTCCTCGACCTGCACCACGTCGTCGAAGGAGAACATCCTCTCGCTCACGCGCTCGGCCATGCCCGGATCGCTCGCCGAGAGGGCCTCCATGATGCGCCGCTCCGTCTCGACGTCCGCGCTCGCGAGGATCGCTGCGACCGCCTCTTCCCCGCCTGCCTTCGTCCCCTGCGCCCCCGCCAGGGGCGACAGCTTCGTGCGCAGACCCGCCGCGATGGCCTCGATCGCCGCGGGCTCGATCCCCTTCATCTCCGCCAGGCGTCGAGTGACCTCTCCGACGCGCTCCCGGGGCAGCGCGGCCAGGATCTCGGCGGACTTCCGCGAAGACAGGTGCGCCAGGAGGACCGCCAGCGTCTGGGCATGCTCGTCCGCGATGAACGGGAGGACCTCCGCGGCGTCGAGCCCTTCCAGGAAGGAGAATGGCCCCTTCCCGGCCGCACGCTCCAGCCGCCCCACGAGCCTCCCCGCCTCCTCCTTCGAGAGGGCCTTTTCGGCGAGTTCCTTCGCCTTCTCCACCCCGCCCGCCTCCCCCGCCTTCCCGAGCAGATCCTCGAACTCGCGGAGCGCCTCCGCCTGCTCCTCCCGCGTCACCCCCTCGAGCGTCGCGACCTCGCGGAGGACCGCCTCGAGCTCCGGGCGCTCCATCCCGGCCAGCATCTCCCCCGCGACGTCGGGGTCGAGCGAGACGACGACGATCGCCGCCTTCCGGAATGGGTTTTTCGCCTCGTTCATCGCTGATCAACAACCTTCCAGATCACGACGGGGCCCTTCCCGTGGTCGTCGCTCGCCCACACACGCTCCAGCTCGCCGGGGACGCCGGCCAGCGGAAAGTCGGGCGTTTGCGCGAGCGCCTCTTCCTCGGTGGCGGCGATATACCTGACGTGGGGCAGCGCCTTCTCGCGAATGTAGGCGAACGGCCCCTGGGGCCAGAAGAGGAGCCTTCCTCCCGAATAATACGCGGTCTTGTCGTTGGCGGACAGGACGCCGACGTCGCGGCCCCCCCCCTGCGAGCGGATCCACTCCCCGGCCTCCCGCAGCCCCATCTGGTCCCTCCGCTGGGGCTTGAGCGTCTCGACGAGCGTCCCTCCGAGGAACAGCACAACCAGCGCGATCGCCGCCGGTCGCCCGCCGGCGGGGAACCGGCGGGCCATCCACGCGAGCAGGGCCGCGGAGCCGGCACCCATCCACGGGAGCGTCGTCACGACGAGCGTCAGGAGGTACCGGTCGCTCAGGTACAGGAGGTGGCGGAAGACCCACACGAAGAAGGCTAGCCACGCAAGCGTCGCCACGGCCAGGCAGGCGCTCAGGCTGCGATCGCTCCAGGGGCGGGACACGCGGGCCAACACGAGGGCCAGGGCGAGCGGCAAGAGGTACAGCTTGAAGAGCGTCGTGGTCTTTCGGCCCATCTCCCGGGCGATGGCGGACCACCACCCGTGTTCCCGGGCATACCGCTCGAACCGGGAGAGCTGCTTCTTCTCGTCGGTGGGGATCTCCGTGCCGGGGATGGACTGCGTAGCCAGTTGGACGTCCGCGCCCTTCTTCGTGAGCAGCCACTTTCCGGCGACGACGCGAATTCCCAGGAGGTAGGGGAAGATGACCACGGCGAAGGCGAGGGTGAGGAGGGCGCCCCGGAGGAGCATCCCGCGCCAGGCACGGAGCCCGGAGCCGACGATCCAAGCACCAGCCATTCCGGCCACGAGCGCCCCCTCGGGGCGGGTCAGGTACGCGAGCCCCGCGAAGACCCCTGCGAGGATCGCGGCGCCCCACTTCCTATCGGCGCCCGCAACGTACCCGAACCACAAGGCGCTCGTCAGGAAGAGGTAGTAGGCCCCCTCGGTCATGACGTCTCCCCCGAGACGGCAGGAGTGCGGATGGAGGGCCAACAGGACGCCCGCCGCGATTCCCGCGCCGCGTCCCGCGAGCCGTCGGCCGAGGAGGAAGATCGGGACGACTTGCAGCGCCCCGAGGACGACGGAGACGGCCAGCCCCGCCCTCTCGTATCCGCCGCAGATGCCTCCGGAGAGCCAGATCAGGAACGGGTAGAGCGGGTGTTTCGAGAAGCGGATCGCCGCGCGCCACCCCTCGGCGTCCCACTCCTCCGCGTTCCACAGGAAGAGCGCCGAGTCGGTCCCGATGAGGGGAGTGGACCACGCAAGCCACGCGCGTGCCGCGAGGCCGAGCAGGACGATCAGCGCGATCGGCACCACGTCGGAGCGAGGGCGTTCCGCGTCGGCCACGTCATCCCCTCCCCACACGAACGCGATCGAGCACGGCGACCAGCTCATCCGTCACTTCGTTCCATCCCCGAAGCGAGATTCGCTCCAGGGCCCGGCGGGCGAGCGACTCGGCGAACGGCCGGTCCTCCAGGACCCTTGCAAGGGCCCGCCGGAGGTCCTCCGGGGAGTTCGGTGCGATCAGCAATCCAGTCTCCCCGTCCTGCACGATCTCGGGCGTCCCGCAGATCCGGGTGGCGACCACGGGGACCCCCGCGGCCTGGGCCTCCAGGACCGAGTGGGGAAGCCCCTCAGAGACGCTGTTCAGCACGTAGGCGTCGCACGCGGCGAGCGTCCAGGCGACTTCGGCCGGCGGGATCGCGCCCGGCAGCCGGACGCGGTCCGCGATCCCCAGCTCCACCGCGAGCGCCTGGAGCGCCGCGCGCTCCGGCCCGTCTCCGAGGACCAGCAGCGTCGGCGCTCCCGGGAGCTCACGGAGGACGCGGATCACCTGGTCGATCCGCTTGATCCGGATCAACCTCCCCGAAGAGGCGATCACCGTTCCGGCCAGCCCGTACCTCGCGCGCACGGCCTCCCTCCGCGCGACGTCCGGGTCGAGCGGCGCGGGCCCCACGTTGCGGATCAGCGTCACGCGCTCCGGCGGGACGCCCCAGCTCTGCACCAACCCTCTCACGTACTCCCCCGGGACGACGATGTGGTCCGCTCCGCGCGCCCACCTTGTCCGGGCCCACTTCGCGACCCAGACTTTGGGGTGAAGGTAGAGCCGCCGCTGGAAGGCGTCCACATCGTCGGTCACGAGCCCGTTGCGCTCGCAGACCTCCCAGGCGTAGTCGAGCACGATCCGCATGACGAGCGGCACGCCGAGGCGCCGGGCCGCCCACAGCGCGGGCAGGCCGTAGTCGCACGCGAACACGAGATCGGCCTTCGCCCCCTCCTCGAGGATGGCGTCACGGAAGCGGAACTGCCTCCACACCTTGCTCGTCCCCCGCTCCACCCATCGCACGGGGTAGGGCAGGTCGGCGGGCCCGGGGCGGTCGCAGAGCGTCGCCACGCGGAGATCGACGCCCCGGCGCACCAGCTCGGCGCAGACGTGCCAGAGGAACGTCGACGGCCCGCCGACCTCGGGATAGAAGGAACCCGTTGCGACCAGGAGGCGCATCCCCCCGCCTACTTCTTCCGCGTATAGACCAGCTCCATCGACCTCGTCTCCTGGCCGTCGTGCTGGACGAACATGTCGATGTGGGTCTCGTCGTCGCTCTTGTGTTCCGCCACCCACCGGACCTGCACCATACCGCCACCCTCGAAGTCGGCCATCGCGCCGGTGTACTCGACGGTCTTCCCCCCGTCCTTCGACGTACCGGTGAGGCTCGTGGAGGAGGTCGTCATGCTGTCAATCCAGTAGGAGGTGTACTTGCCCAGGACGCGGTCGTAGCCGTCGATTCCCCACCCCGTGAAGGGCATCCCCATCATCTCGCCCTTGTACACCTGGTGGAGGTAGCGCCCATCCATGATCACGGTGAACTCCGCGGTCCCGATCGCCTCCATGGGCGGCTGCGCGGGGTCCTGCCACTGCTTCATCGCGACGTGCCACGTCCCGGCCTGCTTGGCGAGCGCCTCGTGCTCGGGGCCGGGCATCATCTTCTCCATGGCGGCGGGGTCCATCCCGCCCTCGCCCTCCTTCTCCCCCTGCGCCCACGCGAGGGGGCAGAGGACCACGGCCAGGACCGAGACCAGCCACAACGAGCGCATCCGCATCGAAACCTCCTCTTTGAACACCCCGAAAGAAGCGGTCAGATTCCCGATCCACGGGGCCCGCGTCAAGCAATCGGCGCGTTCCCATTGACCGGAGGATCCGCGGCCTGATACCGTTCGCCGCCTACGCGCCATGCAGACTCCCCACGAACGGTTCGACGACGAGGCCATGCGCCTGCTCTCGCAGGGTCGGATCGTCGTCGACGTCGGCGGCGGACAGCGGTTCATGAAGGGGATGAAGCGGTACGAGCCCCTCTTCGCCGCTTGCCGCTACTTCACGGTGGACTCCTCCCCTTTCTTCCGCCCGGGCGTCGTCGGCGACATCCACAGGCTCCCGCTCGGGACGGGGTCGGTCGACGGCGCGATCTGCCGATCGGTCCTGGAACACGTCGAGCGGCCCTGGGAGGCCTGCCGCGAGATCCTGCGCGTCCTGCGCCCCGGCGGTCTCGCGTTCATCATCGTCCCCTCCATCTACCCGGACCACGCCCGGAGCGGGGACGGGGCCTATCCCGACCACTGGCGCTTCTTCGAGAGCACCATGCGCCTCATGCTCCGCGGCTTCTCCGAGGTCCGCGTGGAGAAGCACGGCGGGTGGTTCCAGGCGATGTCGAACTTCCTGCCGCTCCAGGCCCGCGTGCGGTGGCCGCTCGACGTCCTCTCCCACCTCCTCGACACGGCGCTCCGCACGAGGCAAAGGCGCACCACGCCGCTCCTCTCGGTGCTCGCCAGGAAGTAAGGTACTGGCACCGCGCTTGTGTCCATTTAATCCCCCTGATACGATTCGTGCGTTCGTCAGGAGAGTATCCCCATGTCCCGCGGCCCCACGATCATCCTCGACGAGGCCGACATCCGGATCCCAGGGGACCTGCTCGACCTCCAGGCGTTCCGTCGCTGGACCCGCACAGACGCCTTCCCGGAGAAGGGCCGTATCGACTGGATCGACGGAGAGGTGGAGGTCGACATGTCTCCGGAGAACCTGAACGGCCACGCCTCGCCCAAAATGGCGATCGCGGGGGCCTTGTGGGCAATCGTCGACGCGCGCGAGCTCGGGGTGGCCTACACGGACTCCACTCGTCTGTGCTCCGTGGAAGCCAACCTGTCGGCCGAGCCCGACGTCATCGTCCTGCTCTACGCTTCGCTGGAGGCGGGCCGGGCGCGCTTGGTCCCGAGCGCGGGGGGCGGCGAGGGGCAGTACGTGGAGATCGAGGGCGCCGCGGACCTGGTCGTCGAGTGCGTGAGCGACTCCTCGGAGAAGAAGGACAAGGAACGCCTGTTCGAGCGCTACTTCCTTGCCGGCGTCCGCGAGTACTGGCTCTGCGATGCTCGTCGCGGGGCTCCGGTGTTGCGGGTCCACCGCCGCAGCAAGCATGGATTCAGGCAGCAACCGATGGACTCCGAGGGGTACGCCCGGTCGGGGGTGCTCGGCCTCGCCGTCCGCCTCGTCGCGCTGCCTCCACGCCTCGGCACCGTGAAGTACCGCCTCGAGACGCGGTAGCTCAGACGGAGCTCCACCACGAGCCGCCCTTCGAGGACGCGCCGGACGAGGGTTTCCCGTCGATTCCTGCCTACGGCACTTCGACGTCGCGGAACTCAAACGGAATCTCGTGGCGCAGAATCAGCGTCGGGATTCGAATGACAAGCGCCTGTCCCGAATCAGCCGCATCATCGAATGTCGCCTGCATGGAGAAGCTCCCCTTGCAGGGGTCAGTTGGCAGGAGGTAGGGCCTTTTCGGGGGGCCGTCCCCTACCTTGACTGCGCAGACTTCGAATCGCAACAGTGGAACATCCGCGAGCATGTTCGAGTATCCCCCATCCAGCCCGTCGATCCGAAGCGTGGCGGTGACCGACTTCCCTTCGCGCCGCAGCGACTCCAGCGTTGCGTGCGCGTCACCAATCCGCTTCGAGATCCCGATCTGGTTCTCCAACTCTGGGATCTCGACCTCTGCAGTCTCTTCGGGGAATGCGACGCATACGGAGCCCCGGAGGACACGGATCTTCTTCGAGCCCGTCGATGCCGGCGTGACGCTGACGCACCAAGACCGGAGTCTCGGGGTCCCGAACCGGCCCATCGATTTGAGAGGCAGGCTGATCTTCCTGGGTCGCCGCGTCAGGCGCCGAGGTCGGCAGATCGATGTTCTTGAACTCGAACGGCACTTCATGAATGACGAATCGGCTCGGCATGCGGACGACCAGGAAGCAGGGACTCGGAACGTCCTCGAACCGGAGCGTCCTCGGGACTCCGTGAGACCAGTGGTCATCGGACTCATGCATGACCCTTCGGGCTTGCGGCGAACCGTCGCAACCCTGAACCTCGAACTGAACGCACTCCGCCTCCTGCAGCAACCGTGAGATCCCCGGATCCGGAGAGTCGACATCCAATTCGATGCGGAGTGTGGTTGCCGACCACTCCACCGTCGTCAACTTGACACGGACCTCCGGGGTTTCCCTCGAAGCGCCGTCCCCTTCGTGGGCCAAGTCGAAGCGGAGCTCCGCCTCCCCCAGAAAATAGGCGATGGGGATTGTGCCTCGCATGGTCTCGATTCGGGCGGCGCCCTCGGCGTCCGGTCCCAACTCCACTCGGTAGGGGGTCCACCTCGGTCGACCTCGGCTCGCCTCGTAGTCCGGGTAGGGAGTCGTCCACATTGTGTGAACCCAATCAGTGCCCTGACCTAGAGTCCGCCCTCTGTCGTCCAACATCGAGGTGATGGACAACTTCCTCGCGATGCGATCGGGCCTGATGTGCCTCTCCCAGCACAGGGAGAGGTCCAAACTTCTATTTTCCTCCGTGCGGGTGTTCTCCAGATCCACACTACGCCAGTGGCTCGCCTCCAACACGGAGAGAACGAAGGGACCGTAGTAGGATCTGGGAAAGCGGCGCCTTGGCTCCGCTACCAACGAGATCTTCTCAAGGATGGGCCAGGAGAAGCCGCACTCTCCGGCCGCTGTGAGGAGGTCGAGCGCCTCCCACAGCGGCACGCGGCGTCCGTCCAGCACGATGCGCTTGTCGACAAGCGCAACGCGTCCCACATCGAGAGGCCTGTGGGCCTGGCGGGCGACTTCACGGAGAGCCTCCAGAACATCCATCTCCCCGGCGGGCAGGTGGATCCACGCGGACGGTTCCACGAGCTTCAGTCGCCCCAGGTCAGACAGGACTTCCTGGACTCGGCACCTGACTTCCGGGTCATCAGCACCGACATAGGCTCGGACGAGGGGCTCCGCCTCCGGACCCAGTTCGACGAGCGTCCGCGCGGCTTCCTGACGGACCGCGATGTCGTCGCTTCCGAGTTCCCCGACCAGGGTTCGAACCCGAACGTCGAGACATCCATCCTCCGCCGGCGCAAGGGTGCATGAGAGGAGGAGTGCTAGAGAGAGCTCGATGTTGATCAAGGCCCTGGGCAGTTGCGGTGAACAAGACATGGCTATGCGCTCTCCCGCCCTCCGTGCGCCAACGAGGCGCAATGTACCCCTCGCGGCTCGCGATCGGCAAGCCTCGGAGACCTCCTATCCCACCGGGTTACCGGCGCCGCGCGGCGTAGAGCATCATGTGCGCGGCGAGGTAGCGGAGGGGCGCGACCTCGAGGACCCTGCGGCGGAAGACCTGCTTCCAGCCCGGCGCGGAGGCGGGCGCCTTCTGGAGCGTTGCGCCGCCCGGCTTGCGCGAGGACATCCGGTCCCGGAGGCGGCGAAGCACGCCGACCTCGTCGGAGAGGGTCTTGATCGCCCCGTACGGGACCAGCCCGGCGATCGAGAACCTCGCCGCCTCGATCCGCCCGATCATCTCCTCCTTCGTGAACGCCCACTGGTGGAAGTGGGAGCCCCGCTCGGCCACGGCGGGACGGGAGGCGATCCTCCGCGCGGGGCTCAGGTACGGCACGGCGAGGAGGAGCATCCCGCCGGGGCGGATCACGCGCCACAACTCGCGGAGGGCCGCGTCGGGCCCCTCCTCGAAGTGCTCCACGACTCCCAGGGAGACGACCCCGTCGAAGGCCCCCTCGGGGAAGGGCATTCTCAGGATGTTCCCGAGGAGGAGGTCGACGTCGCGGAGCCGCTCGCGCCCGGTCCTAAGTGCGACGGGGCTGTAGTCGAGCCCCACGGCGCGGTACCCGCGCTCGGCCAGGATGGAGACCCAGTAGCCGAAGCCGCACCCGGCCTCGAGGACGCGCCCGCCGGGCTCGAGCCACCGGGCGAAGGCCTGCCCGAGGACGACGTCGCCGCGGAAGTACTCGATCAGCGCGGGGATGTCCTCGGCGCGGTACTGGGCCCACTCGGCGTCCCACCCCTCCTCCTCGTGGGGGTCGTCGAAGAAGGCGAGGCGCGCGTGCGGGCCTACCTGGCGGCGGAGGATCGTCTGCATCGCGCAGGAATGTAGTGGAGGCGGCGAGCGCCGCAAAGGTAAACTCGCGGGGATGGAATCGGACGAGTTCGAGTCGATCGACCTGACGACGTTCACGGGAAGGCTCCCGCTCTTCCCGCTGCCGAACATCGTCCAGTTCCCGAACGTCGTCCTGCCGCTCCACATCTTCGAGCCGCGCTACCGCTCGATGGTCGCGGACGCCCTGGAGGGCGATCGCCTCCTCGGGATGGTGCTCCTGAAGCCCGGATTCGAGGCGGACTACGACGGGTGTCCGCCGATCCACGAGGTGGCCTGCCTCGGGAAGATCGTCGAGGACCACCTCCTGCCCGACGGACGGTACAACATCCTCCTCCTGGGCGCGGCGCGGGCGCGCATCCTGCGCGAGGTCTCGAAATCGCCCTACCGCGTGGCGGAGGTGGAGCTCATCGAGGAGGTCCGCTTCGACGACGCGGAAGAGGAAAACGTGAAACGGCTCCAGTTGCGCGACGCCGCCTGCCGATTCTTCTCCGGGTCGCCCGGCGTACAGGAGAAGGTCAAGGGTCTCTTCGACCTCCGCCTGCCGTTGGGCGCGACCGCGGACCTGCTCGCCGCGGCGACGCCGATCGACCTCCAGGAGAAGCAACGGCTCCTCGAGGCGCCCGACGCCTCCGAGCGGGTGGTGCGGCTTGCGGCCCTCCTCTCGGTGCCCGACCTGGGCCCGACGAGGTGGAAGCCGAGCGAGAACTGACCGGGGCCACGTGTCGCCCCGGCGCGAAGGGAGCCAGGGCGAGACGATGGAGCCCAACAAGCCGGCCTTTCCGGCCGACAAGCTGGCATTGGCAGTCCCCGAGGACGTCCTCGACCGCGTCGTGCAGGGAGACTGCCTGTCGGTCCTGCCGCGCGTGCCGTCGGAGAGCGTCCACCTCGCCATCACGTCCCCGCCGTACAACGTGGGGCTGGCGTATGACACGCACAACGACGCGATGACCTACGACCAGTACCTGGCGTGGCTCGCGCGGGTGTGGGCGGAGACGAAGCGCGTCCTCGCGCCTGGCGGGCGATTCGCGATCAACATCGCGCCGACGTCGATCAAGAACTTCCGGCCGATCCACTACGACTTCGCGGCGCAGATGCGGGAACTCGGGATGATCATGAGGACCGAGATCCTGTGGTACAAGCAGACGATGCTGAAGCGGACCGCGTGGGGGTCGTGGAAGAGCCCGGCAAACCCGCACATCGTGCCGTCATGGGAGTACGTGCTGGTCTTCTCGAAGGACTGCTGGCGGCTCGACGGCGACTCCGCGGACGCGGACATCACCCCCGCGGAGTTCATGAAGTGCTCGGACGGCTTCTGGTACATCCCGCCCGAGACGAACCGCCACGGGCACCCCGCGCCGTTCCCGGAGGAGCTGATCTACCGCCTGATCAAGTTCTACACCTACCGCGGGAACACGGTCCTCGACATGTTCGGCGGCACGGGGACGGTGGCCTACGTGGCTCAGAAGACGGGGCGGCACTTCCTCCACATGGACCTCTCCGCCGAGTACTGCGACGTCGCGCGCCGCCGTCTCGCGGGGACGCTCGAGCGCACCCCCAAGCGCCGCAAGCGCACGGCGTAGTGCCGGTTGCGCGGACGGGATCCGCCGCGCCGTGCGGTTGGTTCACCACGGAGGGACGGAGCACACAGAGTTGCTGTCGGCCGACCCCGCGGGCTTGTACAACGCGGCGGCGGGGACGGACAAGGGCGGGACAGAGGGCGTGGTTGCGTTCCCGACGCCGTAGTCGATGAACCGGCCACGTCTGGTCGAGCACCCCAAGCCCACAACCCTCTGTCCC
>CAZYRM010000199.1:6075-11520 GCA_964649705.1 uncultured Planctomycetia bacterium | reverse complement strand
TTCCTTGCGCCGGGCCGACCGGAATGTTTCTTTCCGGAACTTCCGTGGAACCCGGTCGTCCAAGCCCGCTTGGTACTCAGGTCCCACGGACGTCTCACGCCAATGGTTCGGGGTTGCAAGGAGGTCGGAACGCCATGAGGCAGGTCAGGTGGATTCTCTGTGCCCTCTTCCTGTCCCTTCCTCTCTATACCGACGACGCCGCGGACAAGGAGGCCCGGCTCCTGTACGAAGCGGGCCAGTCCGCCATGGCCGACCGCGACTGGGATGCCGCCGGCCGCTGCTTCGAGGAGGCCGTCGCCAAGGCCCCCGCGGCCGACTTCGCCGAGGAGGCCTCTTTCCTCGGGGCCAAGGCCCTCGACCTCGCGCGGCAGGACGAGCGCGCCGTCGCCGCCTATCGCGAGTTCCTCAACAAGCACCCGCAGTCGCCCTTTGCCTCGCGCGCGCGCTTCCTTGTCGCGGACGTCTACACGCGCCTGAAGCGGTTCGACGAGGCCGCCGAGATCGTCCGCGCCGAGACGATCGAGGCCGCCGGCGAGGAACACAAGAAGTCCCTCGCGAAGTTCTACGTCGACCTCGCCAACGAGTTCTTCGAGGCCCCCGACCCGACCTCCCCCTTCGGCAAGCGCGCGTTGAAGCCGACCACGGACTACGGCCGCGCCCTCGCCTACTTCACCAAGGCCCAGGAGATCCTCGGTCACGATGCCGACCTCATGAACCGCTCCGCGTTCTGCCGCCTCCAGCAGGGCGATCACGCCGGCGCCCAGGCCCTCTGGCAGGACCTCGGTCAGCGCTTCCCGAAGGACCCGCGCCGCGCCGACGCCTTCTTCTTCATCGGGTACGTCTACGCCATCCAGAACCAGATGGACAAGGCGCGAGAGGTCCTCTCGATCGTGGAGGACGAGTACGGCGACTCGCCGTACGCGCCGACCTCCGTCGCCCTGATGGGGCAGACCTGGCAGCCCGACCGCACCAAGGACGAGGACTCGTTCCGCAAGGGGATCGGCGTCTGGGAGGAGTTCCTCACGAAGTACGGCTCCCACGCCCTCGCGCCCCAGGTCCAGCTCGGCATCGGCCAGGCCTACGCAAACTGGGGCGACCAGGCGAACGCGATCACCACGATGGAGCGCTTCGTCACGCGCTTCCCGGACCACGCCGACGCCCCGAAGGCCCAGTTCGCCGCCGGGCAGGGGTACCTCGCGCTGAAGAAGTTCGAGGAGGCCACCGCGGCGTTCCAGAAGTTCCTCGCCACCTGGCCGAACGACCCGCTCTGGCAGCAGGCGCAGGGTCAGGTCGTGGAGACCGCGTGGCAGAAGGGCCGCACGCAGCTCGACGAGAAGAAGTACGACGACGCCATCGCGACCTGGGAGGGCTTCCTCAGGCAGTTCCCGCTCTCCCCGCACTGCGCCGAGGTCCAGTTCGCCTTCGGCGCCATCGCCTACGACCGCGGCGACTTCCCGAAGGCGATCGCGGAGTGGGAGAAGACGAAGAACAAGTACGGGCAGACCGAGTACGCCTCGATCGCGGCACTCTCCATCGCGCGCACGACCGAGGAGAAGGTCGCGAAGACCGACGAGGACATCGAGCGCGCCGTGACGCTCTACCGCGAGGTCACGACGGCCTACCCGGGGACCCAGTCGGCGTACCAGGCGGCCGAGAGGCTCCAGCAGATGCTGACGAAGGCCCTCTCGATCCGCGTCGACCGCGCCTACGCCACGAACGAGAAGGCGCTCCTCCACGTCGACACGCGCAACGCGAAGAGGCTCTCGTTCAGGGTCTACCGCATCGACCTCGAGGAGTACTTCCGCAAGAAGCACACGATCGGCGGCGTGGAGCAGATCGCCGTCGAGATCGTGAAGCCCGAGCAGGCCTGGGAGGCCGACGTCGACGGGTACCTGCCGTATCGCGTCGTCGCGCGGGACGTCGAGCTGCCGCTCCAGGGGCCCGGCGCGTGGATCCTCTCCGTCAGCACGGTGAGCGACCCCGAGAAGCGGGAGACGGAGTACACGGCGACGGCCCTCTTCGTCCTGAGCGACCTCGCGGTCGTCACGAAGAGCACGTCGAGCCAGGTCCTGGTCTTCGCGCGGAACGAGGTCACGGGGAAGCCGTGGCCCGGCGCGCGCGTCCTCGTGTCGAACGGGTCCACGGTGAAGTTCGAGCTGACCACGGGCGAGGACGGGACCGTCCTGCAGAACTGGGACGAGACGTGGGGAGTCGTGAAGGCCTTCTCGACCGCCGACGGCAACGTGGCGTCGAGCGAGGCCCAGCTCGCGGGCACGGTCGCGTGGGGGTACCAGACGAAGGGGTACGTCTACACCGATCGCCCGGTCTACCGCCCGAACCAGACCGTGAACTGGAAGGCGATCCTCCGTCGCGTCGGCGGCGGGTTCTACACCACGACCGCCAACGAGAAGGTCAAGGCGACGATCACCGCGCCGAATGGGCTCGTGCTCTACGAGCGAGAGCTGGCCACGAACGACTTTGGCACCGTGACGGGCGAGGTGACGCTCGGCGACGAGCCGTACCTCGGCGACTACACGATCAAGGTCACGATCGCTGAGAAGGACTTCGTCGGGACGTTCAAGGTCCTGGAGTACAAGAAGCCCGACTTCGTCGTCGACATCACGCCCGAGAAGGAGTGCTACCTCGCGGGCGAGGAGGTGAAGGCGAAGATCCAGGTGTCGTACTACTTCGGCGGGCCGGTCCGGAACACCGAGGTGGTGTGGCAGGTCCTCGGCGGGGCGTACGCCTTCGATAGGACGCGCTACGAGGAGTTCGGGTGGTTCGTCCAGGCCGTCTCCGCGCGCGAGTCCGCGACGAGCCGCGAGGGCGAGTTCATCTCCGAGGGGCGGGTGACGACCGACGCGAACGGCGTGGCCGAGATCCGCTTCCGCGCCCGCGCCGGAGTCGGCGATCAGACCTACACCGTCCTCGCCGCGGCGCAGGACGTGAACCGCCAGTGGGTCACGGGGGCCGCGAACGTCCCGGTGACCACCGTCGAGGCGTTCGCGGTCGTCAAGACCGCGAGGCAGATGTACCAGCCCAAGGAGCGGATCACGGTGAACGTCCTCACCGTGAACGCCCTCCATTCGCCGGTCGCCCTCGAGGGGAAGGTCGTCGTCGCCCGCGTGCGGATGACCGACGGCCACGAGGTCCACGAGCCGGTGCACGAGTACGACACGAAGACCGACGACTCAGGCAAGGCAGAAGTCCAGCTCGCGATCGAGGTCCCCGGGCCGTACGTCGTGAAGTTCTCCGCGCGCCGCGGGACCAGGGTCATCGAGGGCGGCACGCCGGTCCAGATTGCCGGCGACGCCGAGGACCTCGCGAATCAGGCGAAGGTCGTCACGGACCGCCGCGCCTACCTGCGAGACGAGACCGCGAAGGTGATGATCAACAGCCCCGTGGCGGGCGTGACGGCGCTTCTGACGTTCGAGGCGGAGAAGGTCCTCGAGTACCGCGTGGTGGAGCTGACGGACCGTTCGAACACGTTCGAGATTCCCGTGAAGGACCTCTACGCGCCGAATGTCCACATCGCGATCGCGGTGCCCGCGAACCACCGCCTGTACGAGGACGCGCAGGAGATCCTTGTCTTCAAGTACCTGAACGTGTCCGTGCTCCCCGAGAAGCGAGACCTGAAGCCGCGCGAGGACGCGATCTTCAGCGTGAAGACGACCGACCAGAACGGTAAGCCCGTGAGCGGCGAGTTCAGCCTCGCGCTCGTGGACGACGCGATCTACGCGATCGAGGGGGAGAACGCCCCGAACGTGCTGGCGCACTTCTACGACCAGCGCCGCCCGCGGGCGGTCGCGACGCACAGCTCGTACGAGTTCCGCTACGACGGGGTCACGGTCGCGAGCCAGGTCGACCTCCTCGACGAGGCCGGACGTCGCGAGCTGGAGCAGCGGCAGCAGGACATCACCGAGGCCCTCGGCGCGGAGCTGGCGGAGGTCGATCGCGGAAGGGCGGTCGACTCGCTGCGGAAGCTGACCGAGGACTCGAAGAAGTCGAAGGCCCACTCGCTCAAGAACGGGGTCGACAAGGACATGGCTCCTCCGGCGGCGGCGGCCGAGCCTTCCCCGGCCGAGGACGCGGAGGGTTGGGCGGAGTCCCGCGGCGACGAGGGCGGGATCGGCGGGGGAGGCGGGTCCGGCGGGAAGTTCGGTCACCGCCAGGGCGGGAGGCGGCCCGGCAAGGACGGATACCTGTCGAAGGGCGAGAACAACGAGGAGACGGTCCTCCTCGCCTTCGGCGGCCAGTCCTACGAGGCCGCGAGCGCATGGGGGAACCTCTCGGAGCGCCGCTACGTCGACTGGGTGAAGCCCGAGCTCAGGAAGCAGTTCGCCGACACGGCGTTCTGGGCCGCCTCGCTCGTGACGAACGAGAACGGCGAGGCGACGGTCAGCGTGAAGCTGCCGGACAACCTGACGACGTGGAAGGCGACCGTCCGCGGAGTGACGCGCGACACGCTCGTCGGCGCCGCGACGGCGCGCGTCGAGAGCCACCTGGACGTCGTGGCCCGCGTTGCGTCCCCCAGGTTCCTGACGCAGAACGACGAGGCCACGATCGTCGGCACCGTGAACAACACCCTCGAGAGCGACCAGCAGGTGAAGTACGTGTTCCGCGTCGAGGGGGTGGAGACCGAGAGCCTCCCCGCCGTCGAGAGGCGGATGGCGGCCGGCCAGGCCCTCGCGTTCGACCACCAGGTCCGCGCGACGGCCGTCGGCCCGGTCCTCTTCCACGTCGAGGGGATGACGACGGTCGCCTCCGACGCGATGGAGATCGGCATCGAGACGCTGCCTCACGGCGTGCGCGAGGTCGAGGGTGCGAGCGGCACCGTCGAGGACCGGGCGATGGCCGACTTCGTGATGCCCGAGGACGTCGTCGACGGGAGCATCCGCGCCGAGCTGCGCCTCGCCCCGAGCGTCGACGGTAGCGTGCTCGACTCTCTCATCTACCTCCAGGAGTACCCGTACGGCTGCATCGAGCAGACGCTCAACCGCTTCGCGCCGGGGGTCCAGGCGCTGCGGGCCCTGAGGGAGCTCGGGAGGCCGGACGAGGCCCTCGCGAAGACGCTGGACGGGATCGTGAAGACGGGGCTCCTCCGCTGCTACCAGCTCCAGAACCCCGACGGCGGGTGGGGATGGTGGGCGGGAAACGCCTCGAACCCGTATACCACGGCATACACGCTCGTTTGCCTGGAGGAGGCGCGGCAGGCGGGGTACGCGCTCAACGGCACGGTCCGTGAAAAGGCCGTGCTCGCCGCGAAGCAGCTCCTCGCCAACGCGGGGACCGACTACGACACCAGGGCCTACCTGCTGTTCGCGCTCTCGTACAGCAACGAGGCGGAGGTGGCGGACATGACGGGGGCCGCCCGTCAGCGGGACGCCCTCACGACGTACGGCGCGAGCGTGCTCGCGCTGGCCCTGAAGGCGACGCACCGCGACG
>CAZYRM010000199.1:0-5975 GCA_964649705.1 uncultured Planctomycetia bacterium | reverse complement strand
ACGACGTACGGCGCGAGCGTGCTCGCGCTGGCCCTGAAGGCGACGCACCGCGACGCGCAGGCTACCCAGTTGGTCGAGATGATCACGCGTCGCGCGAAGACCGAAGGGCGCTACGCCTCCTGGACGATCGGCGACAACCGCTACGGCTGGATGGACGAGCCGATCGAGACGACGGCGCACGCCCTCATGGCGATCCTGGCCGTCGACCCGACGAATTCGCTCGTCGAGCCGGCCGCCCAGTGGCTCGTCGACCGTCGCCCGGGCGGGACGCACTGGGGCTCTACGAAGTCGACCGCGGCGGCGATCCGCGCGCTGTCGGCCTACGTGAGGGCCAAGGGGACGGCGTCGTCCGACTACACGCTGACCGTGACCCTGAACGACAAGCCGATCGGCAAGTGGGACGTGCAGGGAGGCCGCCTGCCCGAGGAGGCGCGGCTCGTGAAGCTCGGCATGGCCCAGCTCGCGATCGGCAAGAACACGCTCCGCTTCGAGAAGCAGGGGAGCGGGAAGCTGTACTACACGTTCCGCGCGGAGTACTTCCGCAAGGGCGAGGACATCGCGGCGGCGGGGAACCTGATCGGCGTCGAGCGCCGCTACGAGGCATGGACGCGGCCGGAGGCCCAGGCCGAGGCAACCATGGGAGGCTACGACGTCGTCCGTCCCGAGCGGAGGCCCAAGGTGATCGACACGGGGCTCCGCGAGGTCACGGCGGCGGACCGGTTCCGCGTGCACCTCGTCGTCGAGTGCCGCCAGGAGTTGGCGTACGTGATCGTCGAGGACCCGCTTCCGAGCGGGTGCGAGGTGCTCGACGAGGGGATGACGGGCGGCTTCGACCATCAGGAGCGTCGCGACGAGAAGATGGCCTTCTTCTTCACGAAGCTGCCGGCGGGGAAGACTGAGATCACCTACCTCGTGCAGGCGGTCTTCCCGGGAAAGTACCACGTCATGCCGACCTGGGTCAGCCCGATGTACCGCCCCGAGGTGTTCGGGCGCGGGCCTGAGCATCGCCTCGCGGTCCTCACCGAGGACGAGGCGAAGGCGCGGGCCGCGGCGCGGGACGCCGAGGAGCTGCCGGACGAGGTCTACGCGAACGGGAAGAAGGCGTGGAGAGAAGACCGTCGCGGGGACGCGAAAGAGGCCTTCCGCCGCCTGCTGGACCGAGGCGACCTCAGGGACGAGATCGCAGAGGAGCTGCTCGGCTGCCTGCTCACGGTCGCGATCGGCGAGAAGGACCACCGCGGGGCGATCGCGAGCTTCGAGGAGCTGATGGACCGCAACCCGAACACGCCGATCCGCCTGTCGGACCTCCGCGAGATCGCGGTGTCGTACGACACGCAGGGGGAGGACGAGAGGGCGATCGGGCTCTACGACCGGGTCCTGCTCGGCACGTACGAGTTCGAGCGCGGGGCGGTGGCGTCGCTGCAGGAGCTGAACCGCGCCCCGGACGCCGAGAGGCGCTGGGCGGCGCTCCTGGGCGGCTTCCCGGAGCGGAGCCGGATGGTGGACGAGGCGTACGCCCTGGCGCAGTCGCACGTCGCGGCGGCGAGGCAGAAGGCGGACCTGGAGCCGCGCAAGCGTGCGATCGCCAGCCTGCGTCGGTTCCTGGCGTGGTTCCCGAACTCGAGCTGGGCGGACGAGGTGGACTGGACGCTCCTCTCGCTGATCCAGGAGTTCGGCTCGGTGAAGGGCGGGATCGACGCGCGCGCGGCGGAGGGGTTGGTGGGGGAGGCGGGGCGGTTCCTCGCGCGTTACCCCGACTCTCCGTACGCCGACGAGGCGCAGCACGCGCTCCTCATCGGGTTCTACACGCTGGGGAACTTCGACGAGGCGATGAAGGCGGGCGACGCGCTGCTCACGCGCGAGTACCCGAACGACGCGGGCGTGAGGCAGCCGAGCCCGTACCGCGACGCGGCGCACTACCTGCTGGGCAAGGTCTTCCACGTCAAGGGGGACCTGGCGAAGGCGGTAGAGCACTACAAGCAGAGCACGGTGGGCGACGCGAGGGACTCGCTGGAGTTCCTGACGTCGCGGGGCCTCAGGCTGCCGGAGACGGCCGTGTTCGGCGAGAAGGACGCGCTGGCGCTGGCGGTGCAGGCGAAGAACCTGACGAACGTCGTGCTGAAGGTCTACAAGGTGGACCTGATGGTGCTGCTGGCGAGCCGGAAGGACCTGGGAAACGTGGCGCGGATCGACCTGACGGGGATCCAGCCACTGAAGGAGTGGAACGTGGCGCTCGGCGGCGGCACGGAGTACCGCTGGCACGACGAGGGCGTCCCGGTGCCCGTGGACGGCAAGGGGGCGTACCTCGTGGTTGCGAAGGGCGAGGGGCTGGATGCCTCGAGCGTCCTGATGCGGAGCGAGATCACGCTCAAGGTGCAGAAGGTGGAGAACCGCGTCCGGGTGTACGTGACGGACCGGAGCGGGCGGAACGCGGTGAAGGACGCCTACGTGAAGATCAGCGACGGATCGCGGATCGTGGGCGCCGGCTACACGGACGTCCGCGGCGTGTTCGAGGTGGGGATGGGCGGGGCGCCCGGCCTCCTCTCGATCGTGGCGGAGCACGGCGACGACGTGGCGCTCATCCGGGAGTAGCCTCTCCCGCGAATCCCGGTACAATCCTGGGGCCGCCCGATGGGGCGGCCCCTTTCCATTCCGGGTCCGCACGAGTGGACGATTACAACTCACAGGTCGACGCCCTCCGAAATCGCTACGGGACCGGATTCGAGGTCTCGCGCCTCCAGAAGGCGCGTCATCGCGGCCTCCTCGTGCGTTTCTGCTGCTGGCCGAACTTCGCCCCGGTCGTCATGCCGTTCTGCGACGTGGTGGCGCTGACGGGGTTCGACCTGATCGACGGGAAGCGCTCCGAGCAGCACGTCCTCGGATACGTCAGCCAGCAGGCGCTCCTCGACGTCCTTGGCGACCGCGTCTCTCGCCGCCGGGCACCGCTGCGCCACCTCGTCGTCGAGGACGAGACGGACGGCGAGACGCAATACCGGCTCCTGCGTCACGTCCATCCCGATCTCAAGACCGCGGCCGCCGAGCTTCTGGAGGAGGCGTAGCGTGCCCCCTCGGACCTGGCGCGTGCTCTGTCCGTTGTGCAGCTACGAGCACCAGTCCGCCGACTCGATCACGATGGTCGTGCGCGACGACGGCACGGAGGCCATCTGCCCGGAGCCCGACACGCTCCGGATCGCGGAAGAGACAACGGGGAAGCGCTGGGACGAGTTGGTGGCCGCCGGTCGGATCCGCACCCGCGCAGCGCAGTTCTGCCTCACCTGCGGGGCGTTGGACTTCTATCCGCTCCCGCCATCCGGCCGTCCTGCTTCCGACCTCCCGTGCCGTTCCTGCGGCCTGCCGCGCCTGTCCATCCTCGCGGAGAAGAGCGGCTGCCTCGGCGCGCTCCTCGAGCGGTTCCTCGCCCCGCGTTGCCCGATCTGCAAGGAGGGCCGCCTCCAGCGCTCATGCGTCTCGCCGGAGTAGGAGGTCGCGCGTCGGCTGGGACGTCCGAAGGCCTGCCGCGCGGTCGGCCTGGCGAACGGGCGCAACCCGATCCCGATCGTCGTTCCCTGCCACCGCGTGATCGGCGCAGACGGTTCGCTCACCGGTTACGGCGGGGGCCTGGATCGCAAGCGCGTCCTCCTCGACCTCGAGGCCCGCACGAAGGGGTAGGCGCGGACCGGTTCGCGCCCGTCGGTTCACCTGCGAAGAGCGAGGATCCCCTTGCTTCTGCGTCCCGGGAGGGTAGCCTCTGCGAACGGGCAGCAGTCGCAGAGGCGCTCAGGCGCCGCGGGAGGAGACCGGAATGAAGGTGGCCGAAAGGAAGCTCAAGCATGGTTGTCGCGCGTGCAAGGGGAGGTGCCTCCGCGAGGCGACAGCCCAGGAGATCCAGATCGAGCTGATCAGGCGCACCCAGATGAACGCCTTCGACGGGGAGCGAGTCGTCAAGGACCTCCTGAAGCACAGGGATCTCTGGATCGCGGTCTTGATGGATCGCCTCGGCGTCTCGAATCCGCCGCGGCTTCCTTCCATGGGTCTGATCAAGCTGCGCGACCTCGATACGAACGACTGGAACGTCGACACCCTCTTTGTCCTCGCGAAGAACGCCAAGGCGGCGCGCAAGTTCGCCTCCTTCCGGGACCCCTGGATCGCCGACACGGCGGTTGTCCACGATCAGGACGAGACCGAGCGCGTGCTCGGCGGCTGGGGGCTGCCTGGACGGCTCGTGACCTTCTGGTGGGACTGATCCGTACACGCGCGGCGCCCGTGTCCTCGAAGACCCTTCCGGCCGCTTCGCCGAGTTCGCCTATCAAGCGGAGCGCCGGTGGCAGGACGACCTCCACCTCCTCCCGTATCGCTTTCAACAGATCGACCTGTGGCTCGAGAAGAGGGGCTTCCTTGAGCTCCGCCCTGAAGTGCTCCCACGCGCTCATGTGCACCCCCTCAACGGCTCTCGGCGCTCTCGCGCACGTGATTGCGTTCGTCTTCCAGCCACCCCTCGTCGCTCGCGAGTTCCTGTTCCAGTCGCTTGCGAAGCTCCTCGTCCCGTCTCCCGCTGATCGCCTCCGAGCGTGACAGCGCTTCCAGGGCATGGCGGCGGGCTGTCGTGCTCGCCTCCAGACCGGCTGCCAGGTCGCGCGTTGGGGGATCGTCGCCGCAGGAACGGGAGACCTCGGCGCGGTGGCGCCAGGCGATCCAGTCGTTGAACTCACGGACTTCCCGATCGAGGAACTCTGCGCGGCGGCTCTCTTCGGGGACCAGACGGCGAATGGCATCGTGCAGGTACAGTCTCCAGTCATCGCCCCATCGCTGGCAGCCCTGCTTCGCGGCAGTCCAGAAGTACTCGAGTGCTCGCTCCCGGTCGCCTTTGGCCTCCCATGCCTCGGCGAGTTCTGCCCAGATCTCGCCATCCGGGTGTGGGAGCCGGGCCAACAGGATGCCGTACGTGCTCAGCGCCTCATCGGGCCGACCGAGCTTCAACTGGAGAGAAGCCAGCCGTCGGTAGGTTCCGTATCGCAAGTCGCCTCGATGCGCCTGCCGTGTGATCGCCACGTCATCGGGATCCAACAGGAGGGCTTCACGAAGAAGGGCGCAGGCCCGCTCCGGGTCCTTCTCCTCCACGGAGTAGCTCGCTTCGCCGATCAAGTCGTACGCCCGACGTTGTCCATCGGAGGTCTCCACCAGAAAGTCGGGCTGGCCCTCGCTTCCGTCGCGAGGCTTCGTATGGGGTCGTTCGTCCTTGCGCGGCTCGGGCAGGACTGGAGCCGCCGCGATGTCGGCGGGCAACGTGATGAGATCGTGGGCTGCTCGCTCGACCGAACGGCTACTTCGAGCCGAGGAACCGTCAAGAGGTCCGTCGACTCGGGTCATCGCGAGGAGGGCCACACTCGCCGCGAGGAGGAGTGCCGGTTTCACGATGGGGGGCTCCGAGTTCCGGCGTGGGCACCCTAACGGGAATGCACGGCGATGTCCACGTTCAATCGCACCGTCCCATCGAGCCGCTGCTTGTGCGCCACCTGGGGCGGGGGATAGAATCGGCATGGAGGCGATAGCCGAGGAACCCGAGATGAGTGCCGTCATCGTTCAAGAGCAAGTGCGCATTCCGAGCAACGTATCGAGCCTGAGGGCTTTCCGCCGCTGGGCCCAGTCCGATGCGTTTCCCGAGACCGGTCACGTGGCGTGGCTCGATGGGGAGGTCTGGGTCGACATGAGTCCGGAGCAGCTCATCACCCACAACAAGGTCAAGGGGCGGATCGGGAACGTCCTCGACGCGCTTGCCCTTGAGGAGAAGCTGGGGATGTACTTTCACGACCGGACCCTCCTCTCGAACCCAGCGGCCGACCTCTCGACCGAACCAGACGGTGTGTTCGCATCGTTCGAAACGCTCGAGGAGGGCCGTGCGCGGCTCGTGGAGAATCAAGCCGGGCCGATCGAGATGGAGGGGAGTCCGGACATGGTCCTGGAGGTCGTGAGCCCCA
>CAZYRM010000198.1:0-11537 GCA_964649705.1 uncultured Planctomycetia bacterium | reverse complement strand
AAGGTGACGGACGTCGTTCAGGTGGGCGAGGAGGTGAAGGTCAAGGTCTTGTCCGTGGACGACTCGGGCAAGATCCGGCTCTCGAGGCGCGCGGCGATCCGCGAGCTGTCGGGAGGCCCCGCGGCACCGGCCGCGGTGGGGGCCGGCCCAAAAAAATAACCGGGCGCGACCCAGAACCGCCCCCGACGGCAGTACGGCCGTCGGGAACATCCCCGGAGGTGAACGATGAGCCGATCGAGGAGCCTCGCCGGGGTCGCGCTGTGGATGATCGGGATGACCAGCCTCCTCCTGGGGGACGGGACCTTCACGGTCGCGGACCCGGGGAAGGTGTACTACGGGGATCCGGAGGAGTTCGGGAACCCCGCGACCCTGACTGCGTCGACCGTGTTCGCGAAGATCAGGGAGTGGAGGGAGATTCAGGACCGGGGCCTGACGAGTCAGGACCCGGAGTACTGGATCCTCCTGGAGAAGGCGAACCGGAAGTTCCGCCGGGCCGTCCACCGCGCGGCCCAGGCGGCCGGCCACGACCTGGTGGCGGAGGTGGGGGCCGTCCTCCGGGAAGACGGAGCGGCCCTCCCCGACGTGACGGAGGCGGTGGTCGCGGTCCTCGATAACGACTGATCTGGGGGCGCGCCGGGGCGGCCGGGCGCGCCCATTCCATCGGAGAGGAGGGTGCCGGGTGCTGAGACGCGCTGTCGTCCTCTTCTGCGCCCTCCTCCTCGCTCTGCCCCTCGCGGCGCAGGACCAGCCTCCTCCCCCCGCGGACAACCCGCCTCCCGCCGAGCAGCAGCCCTCCTTCGTCATCCGCAAGGGGCGCGTGGAGCGCGGCGACATGGTCACCGTCTTCTACCACGTCGGCCACAACCGCGGGCAGTTGCTCCTCCCCTTCCTTCAGAAGTTCGTGACGCCCGGCGTCGGCACGATCGAGGTCTCCGAGCCGCTCCACCTGATGTCCATCACGGACAGGAAGGACAACATCGCCCTGGTGGAGAGCGTCCTGGCCTCGCTCGACGTCCCCGACGACCAGGTCCTGATCGAGGCGTCGATCATCGAGAAGACGATCGACAGCGACTTCCAGATCGGCACGGAGTTCTCGTTCGTCAGGGACTCGAACTTCCTCAAGGACTACGTCCAGTTCTTCGACCCGAACGACTTTTTGAACAGCCTGACGGCCCGTCCTCCGCTCGACACGCGGTTCCAGGGGAGCACGTTCCACTTCCGCGGGTCGGGGAGCGGAGGGACGTTCGACCTGCGCCTGCGGACGCTGCTGCAGCGGGGCCAGGCGCGGATCCTGTCGAAGCCGACCATCCTCGTGAAGAACGGGGCGGACGCGCGGATCGTGAGCGGACAGAAGGTCCCGATCCCCACGGTCGCGTTCGTGAACAACCAGTTCAACGTCAACGTCACGTACCAGGACGTGAACATCGAACTCTCGGTGAGCCCGCACATCATCGGGCAGGACTACGTGGAGCTCGACATCCTGCCGAAGGTCGGGGCGGTCATCGGGCAGGAGGACATCCAGGGGGTCCTCGTGCCGATCATCTCGAACCGCGAGGCGAAGACGGACGTCGTGGTGCGGGGGGACGGCGAGCCGGTCTACATCGGCGGGCTGGTGCGCGAAGAGGAGATCATGGAGGTCCGGGGGATTCCGATCCTGATGGACGCCCCGCTCCTCAAGTACCTGTTCTCGAAGGAAGAGAAGGCGCTCAAGAAGACGGAGATCGTGTTCATCCTGAAGCCGTACATCGTCAGGCAGACCGGCGCGTACAACCCCCGCCTCATCGAGCCGGGGAAATGACGCTTCGAGGATCGGGGGAGGCGTTTTGGAGGGGTTCCATGGGTCGCCTCGCAACCATCGTACTGCCAGTCCTGACGCTCGTCCTGGGCGTCGCCCTGGGCAAGTGGTGGAGCGACCGCGAGCACGCCGCCGACCGAGGCCGCGACGAGGCCGCCCGGTCGGCCGAACGCCGACTCGCCCCGCCGCCGACCCCCGAGGAGCCGCGCCGCGCGGAGACCCCTGCCCCCCCCGCCTCGTCCGCCCTGAAAGGGGTTCCGGTCCGCCGGACCGACACGGCCCCGGCACCAGCGCCCCCCCCGTCGGATACGGCCCCCGCGCCGAGGGCCGCGGACGCCTATCAGGACGACGGGCGGAACCCCGCGGCCCCGAAGGTGCGCACCGATCCTTCCGCGCACGCGGAAGGCGACCAGGACGCGGGACCGTCGCAGATGCTGGCGGTGCTCTTCACGAACCCCGCCTACCGCGGCAAGATGGTCGAGCAGATGGTGGCGGAGGTCGCCAAGCGGGTGACCTTCTCGGACACGCAGCTCGAGGCCGCAAAGAAGGAGCTCGAGGCCGCGCTCCAGCCGCTCGTCGAGGCGTTCCAGAAGGGCCCCGTCGAGATGAAGGACCTCGACCCGCGGTTCCAGGTCGTCAAGGAGGACTGGAAGCGCCGCCTCACGCCGCTCCTCACGGCGGAGCAGGGCCTGGCCTTCCAGGGCTGGCTTGACGAGAAGCACTCCCTCAAGATCAAGATGGGCATGGACGAGAAGGGCGACCCGGTCGACCCGGACGAGCACGAGGACAAATAGCGGCGGGACGAGCCGCGCGCACGCCTACTCGTCCGATTCGTCCTCCCCGCTGGCCTGTTCCCCGGCCATATCTGACATCAGATATCAGCTCTCAGAGATCAGATATCGAAGCCCCGTCCGGGAATCCGCTTGATTCCCTTCTCCCCGACTGCTATCTTCTCGGCCCCTCGAGCCGAAGGATTGGAGCCGAGACGTTGAACGTTTCCGCCATCATCCTGGCCGCCGGGAAGGGCACCCGGATGCGCTCGGACCGCGCCAAAGTCCTCCATGAGGTCTGCGGCCGGCCCATGCTCGGCTACGTCCTGGACGCAGCCGCCGCCGCGGGCGCTTCTCCCATCGCCGTCACCATCGGCCACCAGGCCGACTCCGTCAAGCAGGCCTTCGCCGCCGAGAAGCTCTCCTGGGTCCTCCAGGAGCCCCAGCTCGGCACCGGCCACGCCGTCACCGTCGCCCGCAACTCGGTCCCCCAGGAC
The DNA here is from genome assembly GCA_964649705.1 of uncultured Planctomycetia bacterium. Classification (GTDB taxonomy): domain Bacteria; phylum Planctomycetota; class MHYJ01; order WSZJ01; family CAZYRM01; genus CAZYRM01. The sequence goes on along the minus strand of CAZYRM010000198.1, from coordinate 8,475 downwards.
GGCGACGTGCTCGTGCTGTGCGGCGACGCGCCGCTGGTCCGCGCGGAGACGCTGGCCAACCTCCTCTCCCGCCATCGCGAGACCGAGTCCGCGGCCACCGTCCTCATCGCCGAGGTCCCCGACCCGACGGGGTACGGCCGAGTCCTCACCACCGGCGACGGATCCGTCGTCGACATGGTCGAGCACCTCGACGCTACGGACGAGCAGCGCCAGGTCAGGGACATCAATTCCAGCATCTACGCCTTTCGCGCCGCCGACCTCTTCTCGGCCCTCGCCGAAGTGAAGAACGACAACGCGAAGAAGGAGTACTACCTCCCCGACGTCCTCAAGGTCCTCCTGGCCCGGGGCAAGGGCGTGGTCGCCTTCCGCGCGGCCGACTCCGCCGAGGTCCTCGGCATCAACACCCGCTCCGAGCTGGCCGCGGCCACGGACGCCATGCGCCGACGCCTCCTGGAGCGCCACATGGCCGGCGGCGTGACGATCGTCGACCCCGACCTCACCTACGTCGAGTGGGGCGTCGAGATCGGCGAGGACACCGTCGTCATGCCCTTCTCGGTCCTCCGCAAGGGCACGGTGGTCGGCCGCCACTGCGAGGTGGGGCCGTTCGCGCACCTCCGCACCGGCACGGTGATGGAAGACCGCTCGGAGATCGGGAATTTCGTCGAGGTGAAGAAGTCCCGGGTCGGCGCCAGGACGAAGGCGAAGCACCTGACGTACCTCGGCGACGCCACGATCGGCTCCGACGCGAACATCGGCGCGGGGACGATCACCGCGAACTACGACGGGAAGGCGAAGCACGCCACCGTCATCGACGACGGGGCCTTCATCGGGAGCGGCACGGTCCTCGTCGCCCCCGTCCGGGTCGGGAAGAAGGCCATGACCGGCGCGGGCGCGATCGTCACGCGCGGGCATGACGTCCCCGACGGCGCGGTCGTCGTCGGGGTTCCGGCGAGACTTCTACCGAGGAAGGGAGACGCGAGATGACGCGGAGGAACGTCTTCCACATCTTCACGGGGAACGCGAACCCGAAGCTCGCGCAGGACGTCTGCTCCTCGCTCGGAATCCGCCTCGCCAACGCCGAGGTGAACCGCTTCCCCGACGGCGAGATCGACGTCAAGGTCCACGAGGACGTCCGCGGAGCCGACTGCTTCATCGTGCAGCCGACCTGCCCGCCCGTGAACGAGAACCTGATGGAACTCCTGCTCCTCGTCGACTGCCTCAGGCGCGCGAGCGCGGACCGCATCACCGCCGTGATCCCGTACTACGGCTACGCCAGGCAGGACCGGAAGGCCGAGGGGCGCGTCCCGATCACGGCGAAGCTCGTCGCGAACATGCTCGCCGCGGCCCACGTCGACCGGGCGCTGATGATGGACCTCCATGCGACCCAGATCCAGGGGTTCTTCGACATCCCCGTCGACCACGTGTTCGCCGCCCCCGTGCTCATCGAGCACATCAAGAAGAAGGAGCTGTCCAACCCCGTGATCCTGTCGCCCGACGTGGGCAGCATCAAGCAGGCCCGCGCGTACGCGAAGCGCCTGAAGGCCTCCCTCGCCGTCGTCGACAAGCGCCGCGCGAGCCCCGAGGAGACGGAGGCCGTCCACCTCATCGGCGACGTGAAAAACAAGAACGTCTTCATCGTCGACGACATGATCTCCACGGGGACCACGATCGCCGAGGCGGTCCGGATCAGCCGCGACCAGGGCGCGAAGGACGTGTACGTCTGCGCCACCCACGCGATCCTCTGCGGCCAGGCGATCCCGCGCCTGGAGCACGCCGCGCCCAGGGAGTGCATCTTCAGCGACACCATCCCCTTGAAGGAAAAGAAGCGGGAGTTCATGACCGTCCTGTCCGTCGCCGGCCTCCTGGGGGAGGCGATCCGGCGCATCCACGTGTCCGAGTCGATCAGCAAGCTGTTCGTGTAGGGAAGCGAGGAATGCCATGGAATTCGTGAAGCTCACCGTGAAGCCGCGCGAGATCGCCGGCACCCGGGGCGTGCGCCGCCTGAGGAAGACCGGGGAGATCCCCGCCGTCATCTACGGCCACGACGCGCCGCCTCAGAACATCCAGGTCGCGAAGGACGAGTTCGCGATCGTCCTCAAGAAGGGGTCGCGGCTCATCGACCTCGCCCTCGGCGAGAAGGTCGAGAAGGCCCTCGTCAAGGAGGTCCAGTGGGACGCCCTGGGCGACCACATCATCCACGTGGACTTCGCCCGCATCGACCTCAAGAAGAACCTCCAGATCGAGGTCGAGCTGGCCCTCAAGGGGATCCCCGAGGGGACCAAGGAAGGCGGCGTGCTCGAGCAGCGCCTGATGAAGGTCCTCGTGAAGTGCCTCCCGACGAACATCCCGAAGTCGATCGAGGTGGACGTCGCCGCGATGAAGGTCGACGACGTGATGCACGTCAAGGACCTCAAGTTCCCCGAGGGCGTCATCCCGGTGACGAACCCCGACGTCGTCGTCGCGGGCGTCCGGATCCCGCTCGAGATCGTGGAGCCGACCGTCGCGGAACTCGGCGCGGCGGAGCCGGAGGTCATCACGGCGAAGAAGCCGGAGGAAGGCGAGGAGGCCGCGGCCCCGGCAAAGGGCGCCGCTCCCGCGAAGGCCGCCGCCCCGGCCAAGGAAGAGAAGGGCGAGAAGAAGTAGTCCGGCATGCGGATCGTGCTGGGGATCGGGAACCCAGGGAAGCGATACCTGCGGACGCGCCACAATGTGGGGTTCCGCGTGGTCGACCACCTGGCGGACCAGATGGGAGTGACCTCGTTCCGATCGGATTTCCAGGCCCTCTCCGCGGAGGCGGGGATGGGGGAAAGGAAAGTCGTCTTCCTCAAGCCCCAGACGTTCGTGAACCTGTCGGGGATCTCGGCCCGGGCGGCCCTCGACTGGTACAAGGAGGAGCCCGGGCACCTGATGGTCGTGCTGGACGACTTCGCGCTTCCGGTCGGGAAGCTCCGCCTTCGCGCGAAGGGGTCGAGCGGAGGGCATAACGGGCTCGAGTCGATCCTCCAGCACGCCGGGACCGACGACGTCCCGAGGCTGAGGGTCGGGATCGGGCCCCCGACCCCGGGGGCGGCGCGCGAGCACGTGCTCGACGCGTTTTCGGGAGAGGAAGAGGCGAAGATTGCCAAGGCCGTGGAGCGGGCCTCCGAGGCCGTCCGCGTCTGGATGCGCGACGGGATCGAGGCCGCGATGAACCGTTTCAACGTGGAGGAACCATGACCAACAAGCGGTACGAAGGGCTGTTCCTGGTCGACTCCGCCCTCGCGGCGAAGGACTGGAACGCGGTGATGGAGCACATCAATGCGCTCGTCGCCAAGCACAAGGGGACCGTGCTCCAGACGCTGAAGTGGGCGGAGCGGAAGCTCTCGTTCGAGATCAAGCGGCTGAAGCGCGGGACGTACGTCCTGTCGTTCTTTGACGGGCCGATCGACGCGCTGCCGAAGATGCGCAAGGACGTCATGCTGTCGGACACGATCGCCCGCGCGATCTTCGTCCGCCACGAGGGCGACATGCGGATCCCGCCCGCCCCGACGGACGCCGACCGCGTCGGACGGCCCGACTTCCTGGGCGGCGGCCGCGGACGGTAGGCTGACAGCGATTCGTTCCCCTCGGACGGAGGTGTCGATGCTTCGGCTTCTCTGCGTCCTGATCGCCGCCTCTGTGGCCGTCGCACAGGGCGACGCGCCTCCTGCCGTCGACGCGGTGCAGGCGATCAACGACGCGCGCGACAAGCTCGGCGGGTGCAAGGCGTACTCGGGGGCGCTGCCCATCACGATGGAGGTCCCGGGGGAGGAGACCCGGGCCGGGCAGTTCGATGTCGCCTACCAGTCGCCGGGCCAGCTCCGCGTCCAGTTTTCCTGCGAGGACGCCGGGGGGAAGGAGTCGACCCTCCTGGTCTTCACCCCCGAGGCGATCTGGGCCGAGGGGCGCTCCGAGCTCCCAGACGGGAGTGCCTTTGTCAGGGTGACGAAGGTGATCGTCGATAAGATCGACTCCTTCACGCTCGGCGTCCTCAAGCGGCTCGACCAGGTCGAGGGAGTCCCTCACCTCCTCTACGCCAGACCGGGCCTGCTGCTCGAGTTCGTCGCGACGTGCTACTCCCTCTCCGCGTCGGTCTCCGCGGACGGAAAGGAGATCGCGATCGAGGCGACCCGCACCAGGGAACCCGAGGGGCTCGACGAGGCGGCCGATTTCGTCGAAGGGGTTCGCAAGGTGCGCATCCTCCTCGCGAAGGAAGACAAGCGGCTCCTCGAGGCGGTCCTCGAAGGGGGGACCGGCGGGAAGCTGACCGTCTCCTACCGCGACCTCGGCTGGGACAAGGCGCCCGAGGCGGCGGTCTTCGAGTACAAGGCCCCGGAGGGGGTGAAGGTCAAGGAGATCGACGAGCGGTTCCAGAAGCCGGGTCCGATGCCCGAAGGGGAGGGGTTCCAGCCGCCCGACGACGGGCAGCACGACCCCGCAGGCGACGGCCCGGCGTTCGAGCCTCCGAAGTAGCCGATGGGGGCCTCCCTTCCCGCGACGGACCGCACGCTCGACCTGCGCGGGGAGGTCTGCCCCTACACGCTCCTCAAGTCGAAGCTTGCGCTAGAGGAGATGGCCGTCGGACAGGTGCTCGAGGTCGTCCTCGACCACCGCCCGGCCATGGAAGACGTCCCGAAGGGGCTCCGGTACGAGGGGCAGGAGGTGCTCCTCGTGGAGTCGACCTCGGCATCCGAGTGGAGAGTCGTCGTCCGGAAGGCCCACGCATAGCTGTCACGTCTGTCGGAGCCCGCTTGCGGGCTGGAGGGAGGGTGAGATGAAGCGCCTCGTCACGGTCGTGATCCTCGTCTGTCTCGCGATCCCGTCCTGCAGGTCCGCGCGCCCGAAGAACCACGTCGCGCCGCTGCCTCCCCCGCTGACGACCGAGCAGGCCCTCCGCCGCGGACTCCTCCGTCTCGCCGCGGGGCAGAACGCGGACGGGTCGTGGGGAGAGGACTACCAGGTGGCCGTGACGAGCCTCACGGTCCTGGCCTTCCTGTCGAACAACGTGCTGGACACGTCGGTCCAGCGGGGCGTGGCGTATCTCAGGACATGCGCGAAGGAGAGCGCGACGGGGTTCATCGGGGAGCCGAAGGGCTCGCGCTCACGGATGCACGGGCACGGATTCGCGGTCCAGGCCCTGTCGGAGTGGGCGATCCGGGGCGGAAAGGCGGACGCGGAGCTGGCGAACGCGCTCCAGCTCGCTGTCGCCGTCTCGGAGAAGAGCCAGACGGCGAACGGGGGCTGGGGCTACCTCCCCGACGCGAACAACCCCGACGACCTGACGGTCACGGTGGCGCAGATCCAGGGGCTGGCGACGGCGAAGGCGGCGGGCGTCAAGGTCTCCGACGGGGTGCTCGCGCGCGGCGTGGAGTACCTGAAGAAGTGCGCCACGACCGACGCGGGGTTCAAGTACGGCCTCTCGGGCGGGGCGGGCGGCACGGTGGCGCTCACCGCGGGGGGCGTGTCGAGCCTGTACCTGCTTGGGCCGAACGACCTGGCCGAGATCGAGCAGGGCCTCTCGTACATGTCGGGGAGGCAGCACGACCCGTCGGTGCGGGAGAAGGAGTCGGGCTACTACTACTACGCGACGTACTACGCGACGCTCGCCTGGTCGCACAAGGGCGGGATCCAGTGGAACGACTGGTGGGGGAAGGTGTCGGGCGAGATCGCCGCGAGGCAGCACCCGGACGGCGGCTGGAGCGGCCCGTACGACCCTCACCTGTGCACGGCGTTCGGGTGCCTGGTCCTGTCCGCGCCGAGGAAAGACCTCGCGGTGTGGAAGGAATAGGGGCTACCGCTCGATCCGGTCCTGCCCGTCGAAGGGCGGCTCGTAGCCGGTGATGGCGATGCAGACGCCGGATCCCGAGTTCTTGAATCCGTGGTCCTGGCCCGCCGGAATGACGAAGTAGGAGCCCGGGCCGACGGCCGAGGCGCGCCCGTCGACGATCATCATCCCGCTTCCGCGGACGATCCGGATCGCCTCCCCGTGGTCGGCGTGGCAGTGGAGCTTGACCTCCTTGCCCGGGTTCACCTGCACGACGTTGATGCTGTAGGTCGGGTCCCGGTGGATCTCGACGCTCTTCACCTCTTCCTCGGCGCCGATCGGGGCCTTTCCGACGTGATCCTCCGCGGTGGGGAGGAAGTAGTCGAGCCGGGTCTGCCACATGTCCTTGGACGTGCCCATGGAGCTGCAGCCGACCGCGGACAGCAGGACGGCGATCGCGACGACGTGGCGGTGCATGGCTATTTCCTCCTCTTGCCCCCGACCCTGGCGAGCTGGCGACGCGTCTTCTTCGGCGCGGCGCGCTTCACGGCCTTCGTCTTCCGGGCGACAGGCTTCTTCGCTTTCAGCTTCTTCGGGGCGGCCTTCTTCGCGACGGGTCTCTTCGTCGCGGGCTTCTTTGCCTTCGCCGCCTTCTTGGGGGCGGCCTTTGCCGGGGCGGCCTGCGTGCTGCCCTTCGCGCCCTTGACCTCGCTCACCCACGCGTCCGGGCGCAGCGGCGTGCCCGTCGCGTGGGCGATCAGCTCGTTCCACGGCATCGTGGCGCCCGGACGGAACACGCGGTCGATCAGGAACCTCCCGGCCGCGGCGTTCCTCACGAACCCGCCCAGCTTTGCCCGCGCGTGCGCGAGCACCTGGGACGCCATGAGGTTCCCCAGGATGTAGTTCTGGTAGTAGCACGGCACGAGCGCGACGTGGATCTTCGCGGCGTAGTCCGGCGCGTTCCTCCCCTCCGGCCGCTTCACCCACTGGAACCGCTCGACGAGGTCCCACCAGAGCTGGTTGAGCTCGCGGTCCGGGTTCCGGTACATCTCCCGCTCGAAGGACACCACGACGAGCGCCCACCTCAGGAAGATGAGCCTCGAGAGGCGGAGGCGCTGCGCCAGCGGGCCGCTGAGCGTCGCGAGCCTCTCCCGGGACACCCCGGCGAACTCGCGGAGCCAGTCCGGGTTCTCGGCGAGGTTCCCGAAGAGGATCGCGATCGCCTCCGTCGTGAGCGAGTGCGCGGGGCCCCGGAGGAAGTACGGCAGCGTCATGTCGGTGTACTTGTCGTACACGGCGTGCCCGAACTCGTGGAGCATCGTCTCCATCCACCGGGCGTCCTTCCGCACGTTGCAGAGGACCCGGATGTCCCCCTTCCTGTCGATGTGCGTGCAGAAGGCGTGCTGGTCCTTCCCCGGGCGCTCGTACAGGTCGCTCCGGAGGAGGATGTCGCGGATGTCCATCCCGAGCGAGTCGTACGTCCGCGTCGTGAGGTCCTCCAGGCTCGCCTCGGTGAAGAGCGGGTCGAGGTCGATCCCCGTGAGGGGCGGGACCTCCTGGAAGAACGGGTCGGCGTAGTGCCAGGAGCGGAGCTCCTCGGGCTTCACCTTGAACCGCTTCGCCAGCTCGGCGTCGAGGCCGCCCTTCAGCTCCTTCCAGACCGGGTCGGTCTTCTCCTTGAGGTCGTTCAGGAGGTCGAAGAGCTGCTTTTCGTCGATCTCGTTCGCGAACATCGCGAGGGCGAAGTGGTCCTCGAAGCCGATCCGCTTCGCGATCTTGTTCCGGAGGTGCGCGAGCTCGCGGACCTTCGCCTCGGCGAGCTTCCCAATCTGCTTGGAGGCCTCCCAGGCCTCCTTCCGGAGCGCCATGTCGTCCGACTTCTTGAGGATGTCGTTCAGCTCGTTGTTCGACAGCTCCTTCCCGCCGACCACGCCGCGGAAGTTGGTGTAGAGCTGGTTGACCTCCGTCTCGAGCTTCGCGAGGGCCTCGATGTCCTCCGCGGGCTTCTGGCCGCAGGTGTACTCGATGCGGAGGAGCTGGAGCTGGCGGCGGAGGAGGGCGTCCGTGGGCCGGGCGTTGTCCCACCACTCCTTCACGAGGCGGTAGTCCTCGCCGCTCGCGTAGATCTTCTGGATCTCCTTGGAGAGCCGCTCGGCCTCCTTGGCGTACTCCTCCTTTCCGGTGGTGTGGAGGTTCCACCAGGTGAGGGCGCTCTTGAGGAAGAGGGGCTCGACCGTCCCGAGGTGGCCCTGGAGGAAGTCCGCGAACGCTGCCGGCATGGTCCACTCCCCGTGAAACGGAAGGGGCGGGATTCTACCCGCCCCTGGTGTCTCCGTTCAATCGATTCGCCCGCGGCTACCGCGAGATGAGCGTCACGGGGATCGTCGCCTTCTTGAGGAAGAGGAGGGCGAAGCAGGTGTCGAAGACGTCGCCCGGCTCGATCTCGGTGTGGGAGTACCACTGCCCGTGGACCGCCTTGTCGTTGGGATCGTCCTTCTGCGCGTTGATGAGGTACTCGGCCCCCTCGAGGTACCAGTTGTGCTCGCCGATCTTCTGCATCGAGCCCAGGACGCCGACGCGCTCTAGGCCGTAGAGGTAGTAGTAGTGGCTGCGATGGCCGCCGGGGTTGTTCGTCACCGACCAGTTCGTCTGGAGCCACGCGAGGCCGTCGAAGATCCCGCGGCGCATCTTCT